>NZ_JBIDAL010000006.1:254676-507751 GCF_043202415.1 Streptomyces sp. NPDC048192 | reverse complement strand
GAGCACATCCCAGTCAAAGGGCGCACGCATCCCGGCCAAAGAGGCCACGTCCCAGCCGAAAACGCCAAGTCCCCCACCCCCCGCCCCAAACCCCCGGCCCGAGCCCAGCCCCCGGCGGGGGGTGGGTCAAAGGCTCCCGCACCCCCCCCACCCCCCCCCCCCCCCCCCCCCCCCCCCCCCCCGGGGGGGGGGGCCCCGGGGGGGGGGGGGCCCCCCCCCCCCCCCCCCCGGGCGGGGGGGGCCCCCGCGCCCCCCCCCCCCCCCCCCGCCCCGCAATCCCCCGCCGCCCGTGGGCGCGTCACCAGTGGACGACGACCTTGTCGCCCACCCGCACCTGAGCGAACAGCCCGGCGATCACCGTCTCGTCCCGCACGTTCACGCACCCGTGCGAGGCCCCCGCGTAACCGCGCGCCGCGAAGTCGTAGGAGTAGTGCACGGCTTGGCCGCCGCTGAAGAACATCGCGTACGGCATCGGCGAGTGGTAGAGCGTGGACACCCATTCGCGCGCCTTCCAGTAGATGTGGAACACACCCTCCCGGGTCGGCGTGTACTGCGCCCCGAACCGGACCGCCGTCGTCGACAGCGTCCGCCCGTCGACCATCCAGCGCAGCGTCCGCGTCGTCTTGTCGATGCACAGCACCCGCCCGGTCATGCACCGCGGGTCGGGCGCGCCCGCCGGCTGACCGCCCATCAGGTACAGCTCCCAGGTCCCCGGCGGATGCGTCATGGCGACCAGCCGCTGCCAGGTGACGGTGTCCGTGCGCCCGGTCCGCGGCAGCCCGCGCTTGCCCTGGAAGCCCCGGACGGCCCGCTCGGTCAGATCGTCGTACGACCCCGTCGGGCCGTCGAACAGCCAGTCCAGCTGGCGCAGCCGGGCCTGCAGCTCCCGCACGCCCGGCCCGCTGTCCCCGCGCGACCACAGCACCCGGGCGGGCGCGGCGGGCGGCCGCTGGGCCGTCCGGGTGGGATCCGCAGGCCGGCTCGCCGGGGCCCCGGTCGAGCCGCGGGCCGGCGTCGGGGCGCGCACCGGCGCCGGGGGTTTGCCGTCGGCGCCCGCGGGCTGCACGGTGCAGCCGCAGAGCGCGGCGAGGGCGGCGGCCGCGGCGAGCACGGCGGCGGGTCTTCCCGATTTCCTCATGCCCGGATGCTTCCCAGCGTGACCGCCGCCGAACGACGGGGCATGGTGAGGGGTGACAGGACGTACCGCGGAGGCCTCCATGACGCGTGAGTCGGAGTCGGGACTGCCCATCGAGCCGGTCTACGGACCGCAGGCCCTGCACGACTGGGACCCGGCCGGGAAACTGGGCGAACCGGGCACGTACCCCTTCACCCGAGGGGTCTACCCGACCATGTACACGGGCCGCCCCTGGACCATGCGCCAGTACGCCGGCTTCGGCACGGCGGCCGAGTCGAACGCCCGCTACCGGCAGCTGATCGCTCACGGCACCACGGGCCTGTCGGTCGCCTTCGACCTGCCCACCCAGATGGGCCACGACTCCGACGCGCCCCTCGCGCACGGCGAGGTCGGCAAGGTGGGCGTGGCGATCGACTCGATCGACGACATGCGGGTGCTGTTCGACGGCATCCCGCTCGACCAGGTGTCGACCTCGATGACGATCAACGCCCCGGCCGCCCTGCTGCTGCTCCTGTACCAGCTGGTGGCGGAGGAGCAGGGGGCCCGCGCCGACCGGCTGACCGGCACCATCCAGAACGACGTGCTGAAGGAGTACATCGCGCGGGGCACCTACATCTTCCCGCCGAAGCCCTCCCTGCGGCTGACGGCGGACATCTTCAGGTACTGCACCGCCGAGATCCCGAAGTGGAACACGATCTCCATCTCCGGCTACCACATGGCCGAGGCGGGCGCCTCGCCCGTCCAGGAGATCGCCTTCACGCTCGCCGACGGCATCGAGTACGTGCGCACGGCGGTGGCGGCCGGCATGGACGTGGACGACTTCGCCCCGCGTCTGTCGTTCTTCTTCGTGGCCCGGACGACCCTGCTGGAGGAGGTCGCCAAGTTCCGCGCCGCGCGCAGGATCTGGGCCCGGGTGATGCGGGAGGAGTTCGGCGCGAAGAACCCCAGGTCCCTGATGCTGCGCTTCCACACCCAGACCGCCGGGGTCCAGCTGACGGCCCAGCAGCCGGAGGTGAACCTGGTCCGGGTCGCGGTGCAGGCCCTGGCCGCCGTGCTGGGCGGCACCCAGTCCCTGCACACCAACTCCTTCGACGAGGCGATCGCCCTGCCCACGGAACGGAGCGCGCGCCTGGCCCTGCGCACCCAGCAGGTGCTGGCCCACGAGACGGACGTGACGGCGACGGTCGACCCCTTCGCCGGGTCGTACGCGGTGGAGCGGATGACGGACGACGTCGAGGAGGCGGCCGTCGGCCTGATGCGGCGGGTGGAGGACCTGGGCGGCGCGGTCGCGGCGATCGAGCGGGGCTTCCAGAAGTCCGAGATCGAGAAGAACGCGTACCGCATCGCCCAGGAGACCGACTCCGGCGAGCGGGTCGTCGTCGGGGTCAACCGCTTCCGGCTGGACGAGGAGGAGCCCTACGAGCCCCTGCGCGTCGACCCGGCCATCGAGGCCCGGCAGGCGGAGCGGCTGGACAAGCTCCGCGCCGAGCGTGACCAGCGGGCGGTGGACGCGGCGCTGGACGCGCTGCGGAAGGCGGCGGAGGGCGAGGACAACGTCCTGTACCCGATGAAGGAGGCGCTGCGGGCGCGGGCGACGGTGGGCGAGGTGTGCGGGGCGCTCCGCGCGGTGTGGGGGGCTTATGAGCCGTCGGAGGTGTTCTGAGCTGGGCGGTTGCTTCGTATGGGTGATCATGGGCGGAAGGCGCCCGCGTCCGGTTACGCTCGTGGAGAGTGCTCCTGAAAGGAGGTTGCCGTGGCTGTGATAGAGCGCGAGATGACGATCGAAGAAGCCGCCGACCGTGTCTCCAGCTGGCTGCCCGGACACCGCGTCGAGATCCTTCGAGGGAGCATCATCGTGACGCCGCCGCCGGATGGCCCGCATCAGGGGACCATCTTCGAGGTCGGTTATGAGATCCAGCGGGCTGGGGCGAAGGAAGCAGGCCTCAGAGTCCGCCCTGGTATCGGCCTGTGGCTGCCGACAGGACGCGCCGACTATGCGATCCCGGACCTGTCCGTCGTGGAGGCCGACTACGCAGACGCGTTGGTCGGGAAGAACTGTTACTCACCGCGCGTCTTCCGCATGGTGTTGGAGGTGACGTCCTCCAATTGGACGGAGGACACGGCGAACAAGGTCGAGATCTACGCGGAGACCGGTATCCCGGTCTACCTCATTGCCGACCGCAAGCACGACGAGGTCGTCCTCTACGCAAACCCGGTCGACGGAAAGTACCCCGACCCCCTCCGCTACAAGCGGGGCCAGACCGTCCCCGTCCCCGAGTCCGTCGGGGTCGCCCTCGACCTCCCCGTCGACACCCTCCTCGACGGCGACGACTGACCGCCGCCCCGGACCGGAGTGTCGTACCCCCGTGCGACACTCCTTTCCATGTTCGGCGTGATCGATCTCCCCACCTATCTGGCAGGACTCGTCCTGATCGTCCTGCTGCCCGGCCCCAACTCCCTCTACGTGCTGTCCGTGGCCGCCCGCCGCGGTGTGCGGGCCGGTTACACCGCCGCCGCGGGCGTGTGGTGCGGGGACACCGTGCTGATGACGCTGTCCGCCGCCGGAGTCGCCTCCCTGCTCAAGGCCAACGCGCTGCTGTTCGGGATCGTGAAGTACGCCGGCGCCGGATATCTGACCTGGCTGGCGATCGGCATGATGCGGGCCGCCTGGCAGATGTGGCGGACCCGGAGGGAGAAGGCCGTCGAGGAGGCCGCCCCGGCCGCCGCCGGGTACGAACGGCCCTTCCGGCGGGCTCTCGTCGTCAGCCTGTTCAATCCCAAGGCGATCCTGTTCTTCGTCGCCTTCTTCGTGCAGTTCGTCGACCCGGACTACGCCTACCCCGCCCTGTCCTTCGTCGTCCTCGGCGCCTTCGCCCAGCTGGCCAGCTTCCTCTACCTGAGCGCGCTGATATTCAGCGGCACGCGCCTCGCCGCCGCGTTCCGGCGCCGCAAGCGGCTGTCGGCGACGGCCACTTCGGTGGCGGGCGCGCTGTTCCTCGGGTTCGCCGTGAAGCTGACGCTGGCCAGCGCCTAGGGAGGGCTCAGGCGCCGAGCGCGGAGAGGTAGGCCGCCGCTCCGTCCGCCGTGTCGCCCGTCCAGCCCACATGGCCGTCGGGCCGCACCAGGAACACCCCCGGCCCGTACGACTCGGGGGCGGCGGGCAGCGCCCGTACCCCGGCGCCGGAGAGCTCCGCGCCCAGCAGCGTCCAGTGCGGCCCCCGGAAGGCGTCGAAGAGCCGTACGCCGTCCACGGTGCCGTCCGGCGCCCGGTCGCCCGCCCGGACCCCGGCGGGATCGCGCCGGGTCTCCATGCTCAGCGACGACTCCCGGTAGTCCAGCCCCAGCTGGACCGTCGCCCTGCCGCGCCGGACCTCCCCGCGGTGCACACCCGTGGACAGCTCCAGCATGGCCGCCGCGTTGGCCCGCCGTTCCTCCTCGTAGGTGTCCAGCAGCGCCTCGGGCGCCCCGCCGCGCAGCACGGCGCCCAGCTTCCAGCCCAGGTTGTAGGCGTCCTGGACGCTGGTGTTCAGGCCCTGGCCGCCGGCCGGGGAGTGGACGTGGGCGGCGTCGCCCGCGAGGAGGGCCCTCCCGGCCCGGAAGCGGTCCGCGAGGGCGGCGCGCGGGCGGAAGCCGGAGGACCAGCGCAGGCCGGTGACGTCCTCGGGGGCCAGGTGCGTGTACGCGGCGACCAGCTCGCGGACACCGTCCAGGGTGAGGTCGGGTTCCGTGCCCTCCGGCAGGCGCGCCTGGAGCTGGAACTCGTCCGTGCCGGCCAGCGGGCACAGGGCGACGCCGGTGCCGTCCGCCCCCGGGAACGTGTGCCAGTGGTCCCGGTCCAGGCTGCTCAGCCGTACGTCCGCCACCAGGAACGGCGCCGGGTCCACCGGCTGCCCGGCCATGCCCACGCCCACCGCCTGCCGGACCGCCGAGCGTCCGCCGTCGGCCGCGACGACGTACGCCGCGCGGGCGGCCGTACCGTCGGTGAAGTGCACCGTCACACCCTCGGCGTCCTGCTCCAGACCGGTCGCATCGCGGCCGAAGGCGACCTTCCCGCCCAGCTCCAGCAGCCGCGCGTACAGGATCTCCTGGGTGCGCCACTGCGGGACCATCAGCGGCTCGGTGTACGGCGTGCCCTCGTCCTCCTCGATGCGGTCGAACATCGGCTCCCCGCCGGCCCGGCCACCGTCCTTCCAGACCATCCGGGGCGGGTAGGGGCCGCCCGCGGCCCGGATCGCGTCGACGACGCCCAGGTCGTCGAAGACCTCCAGGGTGCGCGGCTGCAGCCCCTTGCCGCGCGAGCCGGGGAACAGGCCAGCCGACCGCTCCACCACCAGCGCCTCCACCCCGCGCCGCGCCAGGTCGATGCCGAGGGCCAGACCCGTCGGACCCGCGCCCACGATCAGAACATCCATGACAATTCTCCTTAACGACGTTAAGTTCCGATGCCGACGAGCGTGCCTTAACGCTGTTAAGCTGTCAAGGTGAGTCCCGAGAAACGCGCACCCCTGGACCGCCGGCGCGTCGCCGGCACCGCGCTGCGGCTGCTGAACGAGGTCGGTCTGGAGGGGCTGACCCTGCGCGCCATCGCCAAGGAGCTGGACGTCAAGGCGCCCGCCCTGTACTGGCACTTCAAGGACAAGCAGGCGCTGCTGGACGAGATGGCGACCGAGATGTACCGGCGGATGGCCGCCGGTGTCGCGCTCGACCCCGCCGACACCTGGCAGGAGCGGCTGCTGAAGACCAGCCGCGGGCTGCGGGCCGCGCTGCTCGGCTACCGCGACGGCGCCAAGGTGTTCAGCGGCTCACGCTTCACCGGCACCGAGCACGCCCCCGCGCAGGAGGCGGACCTGCGGCTGCTGACCCGGGCCGGCTTCACCCTCGCCCAGGCGGTCCACGCCGGGCGCACGGCGTACGCGTACACGATCGGTTTCGTCACCGAGGAGCAGGGCGTGCGGCCCCTCCCGGACGAGCGCCGGGAGGGGTACGACATCGAGGACCGCGCCCGGCGGATGGCCGGCTTCCCGCTCGCCGCCGAGGCCGGAGGGCTGCTCTTCGACGGCTACGACGAGCAGTTCGAGGAGGGACTCGCGCTGATGATCGCGGGGATCGGGGCCCGCTACGGCATCGGCTGAGCAGCCGCTCGGCGCCGGGCGGAGCGCGCCCTGCGGATGGCCCGGGTGACCACCGGGGGCAGCAGGTCCACGGCGACCCGGCGCACCCGGCTCCGGCCGCGGCGCGCCGCCGGGGCGGCGGGCTCCGGGGTCTGCCGCGGGGGCAGCGGCGGCGCCACCGGTTCGGGCTCCGGCTCGGGGACCGCCTGCGCGTGCTTGGACGGCGGGAACTCCGGCGCCCGCATGCCCTTCGACTTCAGCCGGATGATCCGGTGCCCGGCGGCCTCCTGCACGCTCAGATGGCAGTCGGACCGCTCCCGCACCATCGCCAGCAGCTCCTCCTGCACGGGCTCCGGGTCGCCCCAGGTGCCGTACAGCTTCTGCGTGCTCAGGCAGACCGGGCGCAGGCCGCGGTTGAGCACGGCCTCCCAGGCGGCTATGGAGACGCCGGGGGTGTGCTCGGAGCGGAAGTCGTCCAGGACCACGATCCCGTCGGGGAGCAGCAGATCGCGGGCGGCCCCGATGTCGTCGTGCACATGCTCGTACAGGTGGGAGGCGTCGATGTGCACGAACCGGCAGGAGCCGGGCTCGACCTCGGCGGGCACCAGCGAGCTGGGGCCCTGCAGCACCCGGGGGAGTTCGTCGTGGAAGGAGAGGTAGTTCTCCTCGAACACCCGCCGGGTCAGCGTGGCGTACGACTTGGCCGCCTCGGCCTGGTTGGCGTCGTCGGGGGCGTCGCCCTCGAACAGGTCGCACACGGTGTACCGCTCGCCCGGCTGCTGGTGGCTGCCGAGGAAGATGGCGCTCTTGCCCATGTAGACCCCGACTTCCAGCAGATCACCCCGCATCCCGGAGTGCTCCTGCCGGTTCAGGAACCAGCCGAAGAGCAGCTGGTCGAGCACCGGGAACCAGCCGGGCACGTCGTCGAGGCTGCGGGGCGGTCGGGTCGTTTCCTGGATGGTGGCCATGCGGGGTGGCGCTCCCTCGGTACGGCGTCTGTGGGATCCCTGCGGAAAGCCTGTGGGGTGGCGGTGGCGAGGGCTCTACGGTGCCTGCCCGAGGGCCCGGTTCAAAACCCAAGACGAGGTGAACGGCTGCCCAACTTCCGGTCCTTCAGCGCCCGCTTCAGCCGGGGCCCGAGCGGCCGCTCCACGAACCGGTGGATCAGCCAGGCCAGCAGCAGCATCCCGGCCACGGTCACCGCGAGCGTCGGCCACGCCGGCAGGCCGAGACCTCGGTGCAGCACCCGGATGACGAACCAGCCGAGGTGCTCGTGGACCAGGTAGAACGGGTACGTCAGCGCCCCGGCCGTCACCAGCCAGGGCCAGGAGGCCCACCGGGTCCAGCCCACCGCCACCGCGGCGACGGCGGCGAAGGCGGCGGTGACGACCAGGACGACGACGTACGGGTCGCGGTGCGGGTGCGGGCCCCACAGCCCCTGGGTGGCCGCGCTCTGCGCGAGCAGCCAGGACATCGCGACGATGCCCCAGGCGAGCAGGTCGCCGCCGAAGCGGTGGATCAGGTACAGCGCCAGACCGCCGACGAAGAAGGGGGCGTACTCGGGCATGACCACCTGGTTCACCAGTGCGTCGCCCGAGGAGCGGCACAGGACGGCCGCCGTCGTCCAGACGGCGGCGAACAGCACCACCCTGCGGTAGGTCACCCCGCGCAGGACGACGAGCAGCGCGAACAGCACGTAGAAGCGGACCTCGACCCACAGCGTCCAGCACACGCCGAGGACCCGGGTCGCGCCCATGGGCTGCTGCAGCATCGTCAGGTTGACCAGGAACTCGTCGAGGCGGACCGGGCGGACCACCGCCGGCAGGGCGAGCGACGCCGCCGTGACCAGCAGCAGGGCCACCCAGTAGGCGGGGTAGAGGCGGGCGACCCGGGAGCGGAAGAAGTCGCCGAGGGTGCGGCCCCAGCTGCTCATGCAGATCACGAAACCGCTGATGACGAAGAAGAACTGCACACCGAGGTTGCCGTATACGGCGGCCCGGGACAGCACGGGGAAGACGTGGGCCGGGTTCGTGTGCCAGGACGCGGAGACGGTGCCGCCGCGTCCGGTGTAGTGGTAGAGGCAGACCATCAGGGCGGCGACGAGCCGCAGGCCGTCCAGCGCGAGCAGCCGGCCGCGCGGCCCGGGTGCGGGGGCCGCCGAGCGGGTGGGGGGTGCGGGGACGGCGGCGAGGGTGGGGGAGGAAACAGCCATGGTGCAAGGCGCCTTGCCGGAACCCGGCGCCTCACACCATCGGCCGAGCCGTCCGGGCGACTGTTCGTCAACCCGTCAGCGGCCGTTCACCTGACAGGGTCAGCGGCGCACCGAGTTGCGCAGGCTGCGCGCCTTCTTCGCCATCCGGCGCACCGTCGCGTTGCGCGGGATGAACGCCAGCTGCGCGGGCACCCCGCCGGGCAGCGCAAGCGAGGACAGCCGCCGGCGCTTGAAGTAACGCATGGTGTGCTGGTTCAGGTGCGCGGCGAGCCAGGTCTCGGCGTGCCCGCGCAGGCTCGGGTAGACCTTCGGCTGCATCGCGAAGCCCACCGCGCGGATCAGCGCGCCGAGCGCCGCCACGTCCGTCCCGGCGCGCTGCTCGGTGACCGCGGCCCGGTCGCCGAGGTCGGGCAGCAGCGCGTCGACGATGGTCACCGGGACCCGGTTGCTGTTCTCGTACGGCGTCAGCTGCTCCAGCAGCAGCTCCGTGCCGACGCGGGCGACCGGCAGGCCGTACAGCGCCTGCGCCGTGAGCAGGGCGGTGGAGAAGCAGCCCACGACCAGCGCCGGACGCATGCGCTGGTACAGCACCTCGGCGAGGACCGGGGTGTCGAGCACGGTCAGCTCCACCTTCAGCCGCTCCGCCTCCTGCTCCAGCAGCCGGGTGAAGCGGGCCGGTGCGGAGGGGTGCGGCTTGAACACCACCTTGGTGTGGCCGAGCGCGGCGGCTCCCTTCAGCATCCGCACATGCAGCTGCTCCTCCTGCTCGGCGGTGAGGATCTCCAGCGCCGACAGGTACTGCCCGAGCAGCAGCGCGGGCTCCTCGGCCTCGGGCAACTCGTCGCCCACCGGCGCCAGTTCCGCGAGGACCTTGGTGAAGGCGGCGGTCGGCACCAGCTCGCCGGGCACGCCGAACTCGGTGAGCAGCAGCGGCTTCAGACCCGGGACCAGGTCCAGGTGCAGCACCCGGTCCACGCGGGTGCCGACCAGCGGGTCGATCTTGTTGCGGGTGGGGCCGTAGCTCATCAGGCCGTCGGCGTAGACGGTCACCGGGGCGCCGGTGAAGATCTGCGCAAGGCCCAGCGCGGGGTTCACCTGGATCGACTCGACGGCCAGCTCCACGTCGTCGTCGGCGAGCCGCCACTCGTGGCGCAGGAAGCGTTCCCACAGCGGCAGATCGTCAACGCGGGGCGTCCAGCCGCCGGGGTGGAACGGGAAGATGGTCTCGTTGTACGAGATCACCTCGTCGAACCGGTCGCGCAGCCGCTCGAAACCGGGCGCCTCGTCCAGCGCGGGCGTGGTCTCGGGAGTGGCCGCGTTGTTGCAGACCAGCAGGATCCGCCGGTCGGCCGGGCGGAAGCAGCCGGAGTCCAGGGCGGCGGCGAGCGTGGCCGTGCCGTACAGCGTCGACGCCTGGAAGATCTGGGTGGTCACGCGGCGGCCCCCGCGGGAGCGGGACGGCGGCGCAGCCGGCGCAGCTTGGTGGCGCGCTGGAGGTCCATGGAGTCCAGCGCCTCGTCCAGTACGTCCTGCGGCATGCGCCGCAGGGCCGCGGCACTCATGGATTTCAGTTTCTTCGCCACCGCGGGCTCGAACCTTTCGATGGATCCCAGATGATGGGAAATGATGGCGCAATAGGTGCGGACGGCCTTCGGCAACAGCTGTTCGGCGTCCCGGTCCTGGGCGGTTTCCGCGATGACCTGATCGAACGCGCGAATGAAGTCGAGTTGCCGGACGTCGCCGATCTGGGTGAGCGAGGAGGCCACCCCGCGCCGGTAGAACACGCCGAGCAGGCTCACCGCGGCGAAGGATTCCGCCTCCCGGTGCAGCTTCCAGATCCACGGCCGGTCCTCGGCCGTGCGCAGTCCGTCGGTGAAGTGCAGCAGCCCCTTGTCCACCAGCCGGCGGTGGTAGACGCCGGCCCACGCGAACGCGTAGTCCACGGACGTCGACCGGTCGGCGGGCAGGATCGCCTCGCGCGGGTCCATCACCACGTTCCGCCGGCCGACCGGCACCCGGTTCACCGTGCGCGACCGCGCGGTGCACTGCACATGGTCGGTGCGGACGAAGTCGCAGCCCAGGTCCTCTATGGCCTGGACCAGCTGCGGGAAGTAGCCGGGGGCGAGCCAGTCGTCGCCGTCCAGGAAGGTCAGGTACTCGCCGCGCGCCCGGTCGATGCCGGTGTTGCGGGCGGTCGCCAGCCCCCCGTTCTGCTCGTGCCGGACGAGGACCGCCCCCGGCAGCTCGCGCTCCGCGCGCGCGAGAATCTCTGGCGTCCCGTCGCGGGAACAGTCGTCGACGAGAATGAATTCGAAGTCCTCACGCGCGTTCGCCTTCAGGCTCAGAAGCGTGTCGGGCGCGTATTGCTGCACGTTGTAGAACGGCACGATGACGGAGAGCTTGACCACGGCTTGAACGTTAGGACGAAGCCCGTCATTCGTCTTGACCGTCCGCTTGATGCGGGGTGAACGGCACGTGGCGAAGCTGTGAACCGGGCCCTTTTCCAGCGCTCCCACGGCCCGATTCGCCATTCGGCGATGTGCTGTTAACCGTTTGTTGTGTTCGGGTTGGGCGGAACCTCGGAATGGCTTCCTAGCGTCTTCGGCGTGCCAGCAAGTGCTACGAAGTCCCTGCGGGTCGCCGTCCTCGCCGATTCCGACACCCGGTGGAAGTGGGGCGCGCTCACCGCGCAGCGCCTCGCCCCCACGGACGCCGGGATCCGGCTCGACGGCTACCTCCTGCGGGGACGCGCCACCCCGACCGCCCGGCAGCTCGAGGAGGTCGGCGTCCGGGCGGACTCCCTGCGCGAGGTCACCGGCGTCGAGTTCCTGCGCGCGATGGGCGAGACGGGCGAGGACCCCTACGACATCCTCGTCCTCGCGCTCGTCGGCGGCGGCGTCCAGGCCATGCTGCACGGACTGCGCGCCGCCTGGGCGGGCGCCGGCAGACGCCCCGTCGTCGTCACCGGATACGTCGGTGTCGTCTACGAGAAGCTCGCCGACGGACTGCTGCTGCGGCACGGCGCCGACCTCGTCCTCGCCAACTCCCGTCACGACGCGGACCGTTTCCGGGCCGTGTACGAGGGCGTGGGCGCCGACGCCTCCGCGGTCACCGAGGTCGCGCTGCCCTTCCTCGGCGGGGCGCCGTACACCGGTGAACACGAGCCGTACACCGTGGTCTTCGCGGCCCAGCCGTCCGTCCCGGACAGCCGCAAGGACCGCACGTACCTGCTGAACCGGCTGATCGAGCACGCCCGCAGGCACCCCGAGCGCGAGGTGCTGCTGAAGCTGCGCTCCAAGCCGGGGGAACACACCACCCACATCGAGGAGCTGCCGTACCAGAAGCTGGCGCAGGGCAGGGACCTGCCCGCCAACTTCCGCCTGGTGTACGGCCACATGGGCGAGGTGCTGGACCGCACCGACCTGCTCGTCACCGTCAGCTCCACGGCCGCCCTGGAGGCCCTGCACCGCCGCATCCCCACGGTCATCCTGACCGACCTGGGTGTGCGCGAGGTGCTCGGCAACCACCACTTCACGGGCTCCGGCTGCCTCGCCTCCTGGGACCAGCTCGACGCCGGGCACCGGCCGGTGCCGGACGAGGAGTGGGTGGCCCGGCAGGGCGTCGCCGCCGACGGAACCTACGCCACGGCCTTCGACACCGCACGCGAACGCATCGTCAAGCTGCTCGACCGCCCCGGCGGCCTGCCGCCCCTGAACCCCTACTACACGCCCGAGACCGCGCCCGGCTATCTGCCCGGCATCCTCGCCCGGCACCACCTCGGCCCCGACGGCGTCCCGCTGCCCGGCGCGCCCGCCGCCGACAAGGAGCCCGGACCGGTCCGTCAGATCGTGCGCCGCGCCGCGCGCGGCGCCTACCGCCACGGCGTGCAGCGGGTCGCCCCGGTGATCCGGCGGATGGGAGAGCTGTGACCACCCTCCAAGGCTTCCAAGGGACCATCCAAGGAGACCCCATGTCCAACCCGGAAGCGGGCCGAGGCGCGACGGTGCGCCGGGTGCTCGCGGTGATCCCCGCCCGCGGCGGCTCCAAGGGCGTGCCCGCGAAGAACCTCGCGCCCGTCGGCGGCGTCCCGCTGGTGGCCCGCGCGGTCCGCGAGTGCCGGGCCACCCGGCTGGTGACCGACGTCGTCGTCTCCACCGACGACCAGGCCATCGCCGCCGCCGCCCGCGAGGCCGGCGCCGAGGTCGTGCTGCGCCCGGCCGCCATCGCCGGGGACACGGCGACCTCCGAGGCCGCGGTGCTGCACGCCATGGACGCCCACGAGGCCCTGCACGGCGCCGCCGTCGACGTGGTCCTGCTCGTGCAGTGCACCAGCCCCTTCCTCGTCCGCGAGGACATCGACGGGGTGGCCGGCGCGGTCGTGGAGAACGGCGCCGACACGGCCGTCACCGTGGCGCCCTTCCACGGCTTCATCTGGCGCGAGGCCGACACCGAGTCCGAGGGCGGGACCGGCGTCAACCACGACAAGTCCTACCGCCCGCGCCGCCAGGACCGCCCCCAGGACTTCCTGGAGACCGGCGCCGCCTACGCGATGGACGCGGCCGGCTTCCGCAAGCACCGGCACCGCTTCTTCGGCCGCACCGAACTCGTCCGCACCGACCCCGCGCGCGTGCTGGAGATCGACGACCCGCACGACCTGGCCCGCGCCCGCGCGCTGGCCCCCCTCTTCGACGCGGACCGCCCCGGTTCGCTGCCCGCCTACGACGACATCGACGCCGTAGTCCTCGACTTCGACGGCACCCAGACCGACGACCGGGTGCTGATCGACTCCGAAGGACGGGAGTTCGTCTCCGTGCACCGCGGCGACGGACTCGGCATCGCGGCCCTCCGCCGAAGCGGCCTGAGGATGCTGGTCCTGTCCACGGAACAGAACCCTGTGGTGGCCGCCCGCGCCCGGAAGCTGAAGCTCCCGGTGCTGCACGGCATCGACCGCAAGGACCTCGCGCTGAAGCAGTGGTGCGAGGAGCAGGGCATCGCGCCGGAGCGCGTGCTCTACGTCGGCAACGACGTCAACGACCTGCCGTGCTTCGCCCTTGTCGGCTGGCCCGTGGCGGTCGCGAGCGCCCACGACGTCGTACGCGGCGCCGCACGCGCGGTCACCACCGTCCCCGGCGGTGACGGCGCGATCCGAGAGATCGCCAGCTGGATCCTCGGCCCCTCTCTCGATTCCCTCCCCAAGTAAGGACATCTCCCTGATGAGCACCAACTCCCGTCTGCGTACGTTCGGTTCCCGCGAGGTCGGCCCGGGCAAGCCCGTCTACATCTGCGGCGAGATCGGCATCAACCACAACGGTGAGCTGGAGAACGCCTTCAAGCTGATCGACGCGGCCGCCGCGGCCGGCTGCGACGCGGTCAAGTTCCAGAAGCGCACCCCGGAGATCTGCACCCCGCGCGACCAGTGGGACATCGAGCGCGACACCCCCTGGGGCCGGATGACCTACATCGACTACCGCCACCGCGTGGAGTTCGGCGAGGACGAGTACCGGCAGATCGACGAGTACTGCAAGGAGAAGGGGATCGACTGGTTCGCCTCCCCGTGGGACACCGAGGCCGTCGCCTTCCTGGAGAAGTTCGACCTGCCCGCCCACAAGGTCGCGTCCGCGTCCCTGACCGACGACGAGCTGCTGCGCGCCCTGCGCGCCACCGGCCGCACCGTCATCCTCTCCACCGGCATGTCGACCCCGAAGCAGATCCGCCACGCGGTCGAGGTCCTCGGCTCCGACAACATCCTCATGTGCCACGCCACCTCGACCTACCCGGCGAAGGCCGAGGAGCTGAACCTCCGCGTGATCAACACGCTGGAGAAGGAGTACCCGAACGTCCCGATCGGTTACTCCGGCCACGAGACCGGCCTGCAGACCACGCTGGCCGCGGTCGCGCTGGGCGCCGTGTTCGTCGAGCGCCACATCACCCTCGACCGCGCCATGTGGGGCTCCGACCAGGCCGCCTCGGTGGAGCCGCAGGGCCTGGAGCGCCTGGTCCGCGACATCCGCGTGATCGAGGCCTCGCTGGGCGACGGCGTCAAGAAGGTCTACGACTCCGAGCTCGCCCCGATGAAGAAGCTGCGCCGCGTCGCCGGCGTCGTCGCCGAGGCGGAGATCGCGGCGGCGGCGGGCGAGCCGGTCACGGTCTGAGTGTTCTGATCCCCTTACGACGGGACGGTCGTACGCCGATGAGCCCCCGCGCCGGTCACGCCGGCCACCCTCCCCGCACGCTCGCCTTCGTGGAGAGCCCGGTCCAGCTGCTGAACGTGCTGGAGTGGGCGCACCTGCACGGACTGCGCGGCGGCGAGCAGGACCCGCTGCCGGGTGCCGGCCCGCTGCCCTCCGTGCCGGCGCAGCTGCGGCGGACGGCGGCCGGCGACCCGGCGCCGGCCGGCGCGGACCTCACGGTGGTCGTCCTGTCCCCGACCGACCCCATGACCCGGGGCCAGTTGCGCCGCATGGCGGACCTGGCCCGGGACGAGGGGTACCGGGTGCGCTGGGAGGACGCGCGCGGCGGCACGGCCGCGCCGTTCTCGACGATCGGCGGCCTCGCGGGCCCGCTGCGCAGGGCCGGCCGGATCGTCATGGGAGACCCGTTCTCCCGGTACGTGCAGCTGCTGCTGACGATCACCCGGGCCAAGGACCTGGTCGTGGTGGACGACGGCACGGCGACGATGGAGTTCGTCGCCCAGCTCGCCCGCGGCGAGCGTCTGGTGCGCTGGCACCGCAAGGGCGGCCGCCCCGGCGCGCGGGACCTGCTGTTCGCCCCGGTGTCCTCCTCGGCCCGCCGCCGGCTCACCCCGAGCGCGCGCCGCAGAGTGGAGGTCTTCTCCTCCATGCCGGTGACCGAGGCCCCGGACGGGGTGACGGTCACCGCGAACGACTTCTCCTGGACCCGGGCCCGCTTCGGGCCGCCGCGCATCACCAAGGGCGCGGACATGGTGGGAACGTCCCTGGTGGAGACGGGAGTCGTGGACGGCGAGGCCTATCTGGAGGCGGTCCGCCACCTGTCCAAGACGCACGGCGCGACACGCTACTTCGCGCACCGCAGGGAGAGCGCGGAGAAACTCCACCGGCTGGCCGCCGAGACCGGCCTGGAGATCGTCCGCCCCGACCTCCCGCTGGAGCTGATCGCCCGCCGGGGCCCCATCGGCCGTACGGTCCTCAGCTTCCCCTCCACGGTCGTCCACACCCTGCCGCTGGCACTGTCGGGCACCGGGGTGCGGGTCGCGGTGTGCGACATCGACCCGACCTGGCTCACGGAGAACGCGTCCCCGCGAGCGCAGGGCTTCCTGTCGGGCGTGACGGGCACGGCACGCGACGTACACCGGCTGGCGGCGGTGAGCCCGGCGTAGCCGGTTTCCCGGCCGCCGCCAGACGTCCTACAGGTCCCGGCCCCGCCGCCCCGCCGCGGAGGCGAAGCCCAGCCAGGTGTGCCGGTTGCCCGCCCAGCACCAGCCGACCTTCGGGGCGTTGCGGCGCTCGCGCCCGTCCCGCCCGGTGCCGTTGCTGATCCACAGCGCCGGCGTACGGGCGTCCAGGGCGCCGTCCGCCTTGCGCAGCCGCGAGCCGATGGTCATGAAGCAGTGGTTGCGCTCCAGGACGGCGGGCTGCTGCAGCACCCAGTGGAGGCCCTCGGTGAGCAGCAGCGGGGTACGGGACGCGGCGGTGAGGGCGGGCAGCGCCTCGTCGGGGCTCCAGCCGGCCATGCCGTCCCCCCGGTCGAGGCCGGTGAGGAGATAGAGCGGGGCGTCGGGCAGCGTCACCGTGTCGAGCGGGGCGAACAGGTCGACGTCGGTCATGTCGGTGACGACGAAGCCCGGCTTGCCGTCGCGCCGGAGCAGCGGGGCGAGCGCGGAGGCCGGTGCCCGGTCCGGGTGGACTGCGAGCAGGGCGCCGGCGCAGCCCGAGGAGGCCTCGGCGAAGCCGCGGAGCTCGGCGGCGGGCAACCCGGCGATCTCGTGCACTCCCAGCTCGATCAGCCGCTCGGCCTGTGCGCCCGGATCGGGGAGTAAGGGCAGAACGGTGGAGGCGGACGGCGTGGTCGCGGACATGATGCTCCCGGGGTCGGCGATGCGGAGGGGCCCAGCGGCAACGAGGGGGCCGGCAGGAAGGTTCCCGGCGCCGCGTTCCGCCGGCTCCGCCCGAGGGGTTCCGGGTCAGGGGGCGGTGCTGGGTTTGCGGGCCAGGACGAACGCGCGGGCCCGGGTCTCCTCGCCGGCCGGCTCGCGGCGGATCGTCGCCACCAGCTCCAGGCCGGCCTCCGTCAGGAACGCGGTGATCTGCTCCGGGGTGCGCCAGTAGTAGTCGAGGTCGATCTCGTGGCCGAAGCGCTCCGGCAGGTGCAGACGGCCGGGCGAGTCGGTCGTCTGGAAGGCGAGGAGGGCGTGCCCGCCGGACCGCAGGGTGCGGTGGAACTCGGCGAACGCCGCGGGCAGGCGGTCGTCGGGGACGTGGATCGTCGAGTACAGGGCGAGGATGCCGCCCAGGGTGGCGTCCGGCAGGTCCAGGGACGTCATGGAGCCGACGTGGAAGCGCAGCCGCGGGTAGCCGGCGCGGGCCAGCGCCACCATGGCCGGGGAGAGGTCGACGCCGAAGGCGGGCACGCCCAGCTCGTCGAGGAGCGCGGTGACGTGGCCGGGGCCGCTGCCCAGGTCGGCCACGGGGGCGGTGCCGTGCCGGGTGACCAGCTCGGCGAAAGCGGTGATCACCGTCCGGTCCAGGGGGTGCCAGTCGCCGGCCGGGAACCGGGCGGCGTAGTCCTCGGCGATCGCGTCGTAGGAGGCGCGGGTGGCGCGGAGGAAGGATTCGGTCGTGTCGGCGGGCGGGTTCCCGGTCGCGTCGGTCACGACTGCGGACCCTAGTGGGAGGGGGGCGCGCTGTAGTCCGGTTCGTGGACATGGCGAGCGTGACTGTAGCGAGGCGTGGTATCCGTGGAAGGAGGAAATACGGGTTCTACCCATCAGTGTCCGCCGCCATGCGTCCGCCGGTCAGATTTTATTCCCCTAACGGGCTGAACTTTTGTTGATCGAGGGGTAGTTGATCAGCCGGGCGTCCTACCCTTCAGAGGGTGAAGCAATTGATGTCCCTAGAGTCCGAGGCCGGCCTCGCGGGGGATGTGCTCCCCGGCGTGCTGAGCGAAGCCCTGTACGCCGAGCTCGTCGCCTTCCGGCGCGACCTGCACATGCACCCCGAGCTGGGCAATCAGGAGTTCCGTACGACCGCCGCGATCAAGGAGCGGCTGGAGGCGGCCGGACTCCGGCCCCGGGTGCTCGCCAAGGGCACGGGACTCGTGTGCGACATCGGCCCGGGGGAGGGCGCGGGGTCCTCCCTGCCGGTGCTGGCGCTGCGCGCGGACATCGACGCCCTGCCCATCCCCGACACCAAGGACGACTGCGCGTACCGGTCGACCGTTCCCGACCGGGCGCACGCCTGCGGCCATGACGTGCATACGACCGTCGTGCTCGGCACCGGGCTCGTCCTCGCCGACCTCCAGGCCAAGGGCCTGCTGCCCCGCCCGGTGCGGCTGATCTTCCAGCCCGCCGAGGAGGTGCTGCCCGGCGGCGCGCTGGACGCCATCGAGGACGGGGCGCTCAAGGGCGTGGAGCGGATCCTCGCCGTGCACTGCGACCCGCGGGTGGACGCCGGGAAGATCGGGCTGCGGCACGGAGCGATCACCAGCGCGTGCGACCGGCTGGAGATCGCCCTGGACGGGCCCGGCGGGCACACCGCCCGGCCGCACCTGACCACCGACCTCGTCACCGCCGCCGCCCGGGTCGCCGTCGACGTGCCCGCGCTGATCGCCCGCCGCGTCGACACCCGCGCCGGGCTGGTCCTCACCTGGGGCCGGATCGAGTCGGGCCACGCGCCGAACGTGATCCCGCAGCACGCCGAGCTGTCCGGCACCGTCCGCTGCCTGGACCTGGAGGCCTGGCGGCAGGCCCCCGACATCGTGCACGCGGCCATCGACGAGGTCGCCACCCTGCACCGCGCCAAGTCCGAGATCACCTATGTGCGCGGGGTGCCGCCGGTCGTGAACGACCGCGAGTCCACCGACCTGCTGCGCCGGGCCATGGCCGCCCGCCGCGGCCGGGACGCCGTCGAGAGCACCGAGCAGAGCCTGGGCGGCGAGGACTTCTCCTGGTACCTGGAGCACGTGCCCGGCGCCATGGCCCGCCTCGGGGTGCGGCGGCCGGGCGACCGGATCGTACGCGATCTGCACCAGGGCGACTTCGACGCCGACGAGCAGGCGATCAGGGTCGGTGTGGAGATGTTCACGGCGGCGGCCTTCCTGGAGCCCAACGGCGCCCAGGGCTGAGCCCCGGCCCCTGCGCCGAGCGCCCCCGGAGCGCGCCCCCAGTGCGGCCCGGGGGCGTTTCGGTGGCGTGCGCAACACGGTCGTAAGCCAATCGTGCACGCTCCGCAACACGGTCGTGCGACGGGTCGAGAGCGCGAGTTCAGACGCTGTTTGCCTCGAATCGATAACGGCTTCGAGAGGGGGTTTTTTGCGACATCTACGCGCGTTACGATGCCGCGAAGCCGACGCCGCCGGGGCGTTTCGGCTCGAGCACTGGCATGGTGCTCACATCAAGCGCCGACACGGCGCTCAGGTCAGGTGAAGGAGCCTTCCCGTGCGCCGGGTAGCCAAGATCTCCGCTGCGTGTGCCGCCACCGCAGCCCTCGCACTGACTGCCACCGCGTGTGGCAGCACGTCCTCCGACAACAACGCCTCCTCCTCCGCCTCCTCGGGCGGCGGCAAGGGCATCAAGATCGGCCTCGCCTACGACGTCGGCGGCCGTGGTGACCGTTCCTTCAACGACTCCGCCGCGCGCGGCGCCGACAAGGCGGAGAAGGAGTTCGGCGGTTCCATCAAGGAGCTGACCGCCAAGACCTCCGACACCGAGGCCGACCGCGAGCAGCGGCTGTCCGACCTGGCCCAGGCGGGCTACAACCCGATCGTGGCGGTCGGTTTCTCCTACGCCTCGGCCGTGGACAAGATCGCGAAGCAGTTCCCGAAGACCAGCTTCGGCATCGTCGACTCGGTCGTGAACGCGCCCAACGCCGACAGCATCACCTTCACCGAGGAGCAGGGCTCCTACCTCGCCGGTGTCGCGGCCGCACTGAAGACCAAGAAGGACCACGTCGGCTTCGTCGGCGGCGTCGACACCCCGCTGATCAAGAAGTTCGAGGCGGGTTACGTCCAGGGCGTCCACGACACCAACCCGAAGGTCAAGGTCGACGTCCAGTACCTGAGCCACGGCACCGACCTGTCCGGCTTCTCCAGCCCCGACAAGGGCAAGGAGGCCGCGCAGGGCATGCTCGACAACGGCGCCGACGTCGTCTACACGGCGGCCGGCTCCTCCGGCAACGGCGCGATCGAGGCCGTCAGCGGCACCAAGGGCGCCTGGGCCATCGGCGTGGACTCGGACCAGTACAACATCCCGGGTCTGGCCAAGTACAAGAACTCGATCCTGACCTCCATGGTCAAGAACGTCGACGTCGGCGTGTACGACTTCATCAAGTCTGTCCACGACGGCAAGCCGCTGACCGGCAACAACGTCTACTCGCTCGCCAAGAACGGCGTCTCGCTGGCCACCAGCGGCGGCTTCATCAACGACATCCAGCCCAAGCTGGACGCCGCCAAGAAGAAGATCGTCGACGGCCAGATCAAGGTCAAGACGACCCCGTGACCCGACCGGTGCGGCCGGCCGCCGACCAGGCGGTCCGGGCGCACCGCCGGACCTGAGGCTCGGCGCGGGGGCGGCTTCCTCCAGCCCCCCGCCGAGCCATAACAATGTGTCAACTCTACGCGTGTAGCGCGGAGTTGCCGCGCTAGCGTCGCCGACGCCCGCCACCTCCCCCCGCAGCCCCTTTCCCCGAGGAGAGTGCGCCATCAACGCGTCCAGCCCTCCCGCTGCCGTCGAACTGCGCGGCATCACCAAGCGCTTCCCCGGCGTCGTCGCCAACCGCGACATCGACATCACCGTCCGCACGGGCACCGTCCACGCCCTGTGCGGCGAGAACGGCGCCGGCAAGTCCACCCTCATGAAGATCCTCTACGGCATGCAGCAGCCGGACGAGGGCACCATCACCGTGAACGGCGAACAGGTCGTCTTCCACAACCCCGGCGACGCCATCGCCCGCGGCATCGGCATGGTGCACCAGCACTTCATGCTCGCCGACAACCTCACCGTGCTGGAGAACGTCGTCCTCGGCGCGGAGAAGCTGTACGGCATCGGGAACAAGGCCCGCGCCAAGATCAAGGAGATCTCCGACGCGTACGGCCTGAACGTCCGCCCGGACGTGCTCGTGGAGGAGCTGGGCGTCGCCGACCGCCAGCGCGTGGAGATCCTCAAGGTCCTCTACCGCGGCGCCAAGACCCTCATCCTCGACGAGCCGACCGCCGTGCTCGTGCCGCAGGAGGTGGACGCGCTCTTCGACAACCTGCGCGAGCTGAAGTCCGAGGGCCTCACCGTCATCTTCATCTCCCACAAGCTGGGCGAGGTGCTGTCGGTCGCCGACGAGATCACCGTCATCCGGCGCGGTACGACGGTGGGCACGGTCTCCCCCCAGGGCACCACCCCCAAGCAGCTCGCCGAGCTGATGGTCGGCAGCGAGCTGCCCACCCCGGAGACCGAGGAGTCCACCGTCACGGACGTCCCGGTGCTCAAGGTCGAGGGGTTGCACCTCGCGCAGACCGACCTCGAGGGCATCGAGCGGATCATCCTGGACCAGATCTCCTTCACCATCCACCGGGGCGAGGTGCTGGGCATCGCCGGTGTGGAGGGCAACGGACAGTCCGAGCTGGTCGAGGCCATCATGGGCATGCGCCAGCCGGACGCCGGCGTCGTCACGCTCGACGGCGCCGACATCTCCCACACCGCCACCCGCGACCGCCGCGAGGCCGGCATCGGCTACATCCCCGAGGACCGCCACCGCCACGGCCTGCTGCTGGAAGCCCCGCTGTGGGAGAACCGCATACTCGGCCACGTCACCGAGAAGCCCAACGCGCGCGGCCGGCTCCTCGACATCAAGGCGGCCCGCGCCGACACCGAGCGGATCGTGCGGGCCTACGACGTCCGCACCCCCGGCATCGACGTGACCGCGGCCTCGCTGTCCGGCGGCAACCAGCAGAAGCTGATCGTCGGCCGCGAGATGAGCCACGCCCCCAAGCTGCTCATCGCCGCCCACCCCACCCGCGGCGTGGACGTCGGCGCCCAGGCGGCCATCTGGGACCACATCCGCGAGGCCCGCCGCGAGGGCCTGGCCGTGCTGCTGATCTCCGCGGACCTGGACGAGCTGATCGGGCTCTCCGACACCCTGCGGGTGATGTACCGCGGCCGCCTGGTCGCCGACGCCGACCCCGCCACCATCACCCCCGAAGAGCTGGGCTCCGCCATGACGGGTGCGGCCACCGGCCACCTGGAGCACACAGAGGACGACGAGCGATGAACAAGCTGACCTCACGGATCGACAAGGAGCGGCTGCTCCTCGGTCTCGCCGCGCCGGTGCTGGCGGTCGTCGCCGCGCTCGTCGTCACCGCCCTGGTGATCCTCGCGACCGGCAAGAACCCCGGCGACGCGTTCAGCGACATGGTGACCTACGGCTTCGCCAGCGACAGCCAGGTCTACATCCTGAACAAGGCGACCACCTACTACCTCGCCGGCGTCTCGGTGGCCATCGGCTTCCGGATGAACCTGTTCAACATCGGCGTCGACGGCCAGTACCGGCTCGCCGCCTTCTTCGCCGCCGTCCTCGGCGGCGCGCTGACCACGCCCGGCTGGCTCTCCATCATTCTGATCCTGCTGTGCGCCATGGCGACCGGCGCCGTCTGGGCCGCCATCGCGGGCATCCTGAAGGTGACGCGGGGCGTCAGCGAGGTCATCTCGACCATCATGCTGAACTCGATCGCCACCGCGATCATCGCCTACCTGCTCCAGCCGGGGAAGCTGGCCCAGCTGGAACAGGGCGGCACCGTCGTCTCCACCAAGCCGCTGCCGTCGGCGTCGCACTTCTTCATGATCAACACCGGGCCGGCCGGCGAGCTGTGGGGCTTCATCTTCATCGCCGCGATCGTCGGCGTGGCGTACTGGTTCGTGCTCGGCCGCACCCGCTTCGGCTTCGACCTGCGCACCGTCGGCCAGTCCGAGAGCGCGGCCTCCGCGAGCGGTGTGTCGGTGAAGAAGATGGTCGCCACCAGCATGATCATCTCTGGTGCGGTGGCCGGTCTCATCGGCATGCCCACCCTGCTCAACGACTCCTACGCGTTCAGCAACGACTTCCCGGTCGGCATCGGCTTCACCGGCATCGCCATCGCGCTGCTCGGCCGCAACCACCCGATCGGCATCGCGCTCGGCGCCCTGCTGTGGGGTTTCCTGGAGCGCACCACCAACCACCTGGAGTTCCAGGGCTACGACAAGGAGATCCTCGGCGTCATCCAGGGCGTGATCGTCCTGTGCGTCGTGATCGCCTACGAGGTCGTACGGCGCTACGGCCTCAAGCGCCAGCAGCAGAAGGTCGGCGCCGAACTCGCGGCCCAGGCCGCCGCCCCGACGAAGAAGCAGGAGGTGGCGTGATGACTGCCACGATGACCGACGCGCCGCCGCCCGCGGCGCCCAAGGCGGCGGACGCGCCGCAGCGCTCGGGCCGCTCCTTCGGCCAGATCCTCCTGCTCGTCGCGGGGGCGCTGCTGCTCCTGGCCGCCGTCCGCGTGATCACCGGCTCCAACCAGCTGGACTCCGCCGGCCAGGTCGGCGCCGCGCTCGGCCTGGCCGTGCCGATCGGTCTCGCCGGCCTCGCCGGCCTGTGGTCCGAGCGGTCCGGCGTGGTCAACATCGGCCTCGAGGGCATGATGATCCTCGGCACCTTCGGCGCCGGCTGGGTCGGCTGGCAGTCCAGCCCCTGGCTCGGCCTGCTGTGCGGCATCGGCTTCGGTGTCCTCGGCGGCCTGGTGCACGCCGTCGCCACCGTCACCTTCGGCGTCGACCACATCGTGTCCGGTGTCGCGATCAACCTGCTCGCGCTCGGCGCCACCCAGTACCTCGCCAAGCTGTTCTTCACCGACGGCGCGGCGGCGAACGCGGGCGGCAACCCCAAGCAGTCCCCGCCCGTGGACTCGCTGCCGCAGGTCACCGTGCCCGGCCTGTCCGACGGCCTCGCCTCGGTCGAGAAGCACCACTGGTTCCTGGTCTCCGACCTCGCCGGCATCATCGGCGGTGTGATCACCAACCTGTCCGTGATCACGATCCTGGCCGCGGTGCTGTTCGCCGGCAGCTGGTGGCTGCTGTGGCGCACCCCGTTCGGTCTGCGGCTGCGGTCCTGCGGCGAGAACCCGGTCGCCGCCGAGTCGCTCGGCGTCAACGTCTACACGTACAAGTACGTGGCCGTCGCCGTCTCCGGCGGCCTCGCCGGGCTCGGCGGCGCCTTCCTGGCGCTGGTCACCTCGCACACCTACCTCGAGGGCCAGACCGGCGGCCGCGGCTACATCGGCCTCGCGGCGATGATCTTCGGCAACTGGCGTCCGGGCGGCCTCGCGATGGGCGCGGGCCTGTTCGGCTACTCCGACGCCCTCCAGCTGCGCAACGGCGGCACGACCGTGCACGCGCTGCTGCTCCTGCTGGTCGTCCTGCTGGTCGCCCTGGCAGGCTGGAAGCTGTACCGCAAGACCCTGTGGCAGGGCGGGATCAGCCTCCTGGTCGCCGCGCTGGTGCTGGTCTGGTACCTGGTCACCGACGAGGTCCCGAGCGACTTCGTGGGCGCCACCCCGTACGTCGTCACCCTGCTGGTGCTGTCCCTGTCGGCGCAGCGCCTGCGGATGCCGAAGGCGGACGGCATGCGCTACCGGAAGGGCCAGGGCAAGTGACCCGGGACACGGACGACTTCGACTGGGAGGCGCTGCGGGCGGTGGCGCGCGAGGCGATGACCCACGCGTACGCCCCCTACTCCGGCTTCCCGGTCGGCGTGGCGGCCCGGGTCGACGACGGCCGCACCGTCACCGGCTGCAACGTGGAGAACGCCTCCTACGGCATCGGCCTGTGCGCCGAGTGCGGTCTGGTCTCCGACCTGCAGCGCACCGGCGGTGGCCGGCTCACGCACTTCACCTGCGTGGACGGCACCGGCGGCCTGCTCGTCCCGTGCGGCCGCTGCCGCCAGCTGCTGTACGAGTTCGGCGGCCCGGACCTCCTGCTGGACACCCCCCAGGGCGTCCTGCCCCTGTCGGAGATGCTGCCCCAGGCCTTCGGGCCCGGGCACCTCTCCTCGTAACTCCCGTGCGGCCCCCCTGCCCCGCTCGCAGGGGGGCCGCGCACTTCGCACCTCCCGGAAGGAACCACACCCGCCATGGCCATGGACGCCATCTCCGTGATCCGCACCAAGCGGGACCGCGGCGAGCTGACCGACGAGCAGATCGACTGGGTCATCGACGCGTACACCCGCGGCGAGGTCGCCGACGAGCAGATGTCCGCGCTCGCCATGGCGATCCTGCTCAACGGCATGAACCGCCGCGAGATCGCCCGCTGGACGGCGGCCATGATCGCCTCCGGCGAGCGCATGGACTTCTCCTCGCTGTCCCGCCCGACCGCCGACAAGCACTCCACCGGCGGCGTCGGCGACAAGATCACGCTGCCCCTGGCGCCGCTCGTGGCCGCGTGCGGCGCCGCCGTCCCGCAGCTGTCGGGCCGGGGCCTCGGCCACACCGGCGGCACGCTGGACAAGCTGGAGTCGATCCCCGGCTGGCGGGCGCTGCTCTCCAACGAGGAGATGCTCTCCGTGCTGGAGGGCACCGGCGCGGTGATCTGCGCGGCGGGCGACGGCCTGGCCCCGGCGGACAAGAAGCTGTACGCGCTGCGGGACGTGACGGGCACCGTCGAGGCGATCCCGCTCATCGCCTCCTCGATCATGTCGAAGAAGATCGCCGAGGGCACCGGTTCGCTGGTGCTGGACGTGAAGGTGGGCAGCGGCGCCTTCATGAAGACGCTGGACGACGCCCGCGAACTGGCCACCACGATGGTCGGCCTCGGCACCGACCACGGTGTGAACACCGTCGCCCTCCTCACCGACATGTCGACCCCGCTCGGCCTGACGGCGGGCAACGCCCTGGAGGTCCGCGAGTCGGTGGAGGTCCTGGCGGGCGGCGGCCCGGCGGACGTGGTGGAACTGACGCTCGCCCTGGCCCGCGAAATGCTGGACGCGGCCGGGCTGAAGGACGCCGACCCGGCGAAGGCGCTGGCCGACGGCTCGGCGATGGACGTCTGGCGCCGGATGATCGCCGCGCAGGGCGGCGACCCGGACGCACCGCTGCCCACGTCGAAGGAACAGCACGTGATCAAGGCCCCGGCCGCGGGCGTGCTGACCCGTCTGGACGCCTACGACATCGGCATCGCCGCCTGGCGCCTCGGCGCCGGCCGCGCCCGCAAGGAGGACCCGGTGCAGGCCGCGGCGGGCGTCGAGATGCACGCCAAGCCGGGCGACACGGTGAGCGAGGGCCAGCCCCTGCTGACGCTGCACACCGACACCCCGGAGCGCTTCGCCTACGCCCTGGAAGCGGTGGAGGGCTCCTACGACATCGCGGCCCCGGGCACCGGCTTCACCCCGTCTCCGGTGGTCCTGGAACGCATCGCCTGACCGGGCCCGCCCCCGAAGGCCCCGGCGGCGCCGATGAGTTCCGCCGGGTCCGCCGGTCTACCGCACGTGAACGCCGACGAACCCGCCGTGCTCGTGCTGGCCGGCCCCGTCACCCGGGAGGAGGTGGCGGGGCTGTGCGAGCGGGTGCGGACGCTGCTGCTCGCCGGGGGCGGCAGCCGGGTCGTCGTGTGCGACGTGGGCGGGCTCGGGCCGCCGGGACTGGCCGCCGTGGACCTGCTGGCCCGGCTGGAGCTGGCCGCCCGCCGGGCCGGCGGGCGGATCCGGCTGCGGGACCCCGACCCCGCCCTACCCGCTCTTCTCGACCTCGTCGGACTCCGCTTCCAGATGGAGCGGCAGCTCGAACAGCGGGAACCACCGCTTGGTGTCCAGGAAGCAGTGGAAACCGGTGATCCGGCCGTCTGACAGCTCCAGCACCTGCACCGCCCAGGGGCTGAAGCCGCCCCGCTCCGGGTCCGGCTTGTAGTGCGCGAACCCCGGCAGGCCGTTCACCTGCACCGGCAGCAGCCGGGAGCCGGCGCAGGAGGCGCCCAGGGTGGTCATGAAGCCGGTGATGTCGGCCGGGCCGCGCAGCCACAGGTCGAACGGCGGCATCGTCATGACGGCGTCCTCGTGCAGCAGCGCGGTCAGCGCCGTCATGTCGTACCCCTCGAAGGCCTGGACATAGCGCTCGAGGAGTTTGCGCTGCTCCTCGTCGAGCGGGTCGGACACCGCGCCCTGCGGGCCCCGGTCGCGCTCGGCGAGTGTGGCCCGCGCCCGCTGCAGCGCGCTGTTGACCGAGGCGACCGAGGTGCCCAGCAGCTCGGCGACCTCGCTCGCCTTCCACGCCAGCACCTCGCGCAGGATCAGCACCGCCCGCTGCTTGGGCGGCAGTTGCTGCAGCGCCGCCATGAACGCCAGGCGGATCGACTCCTTCGCCACGGCAGCCTCCGCCGGGTCGCCGGCCGTCGGCAGCACCCGCGCGTCCGGCACCGGCTCGAGCCAGGTGTTGTCCGGGCGAGGGGCCAGCGCGGCCTGCGCGAGCGGGGTGGACTCGGTCAGGTCCATCGGCCGCGCCCGCTTGTTGCCGGCCGTCAGCATGTCCAGGCACACGTTCGTCGCGATCCGGTACAGCCACGAGCGGAGGCTGGAGCGGCCCTCGAAGGTGTCGTAGCTCCGCCAGGCCCGCACCAGGGTGTCCTGCACCGCGTCCTCGGCCTCGAAGGAGGAGCCGAGCATCCGGTAGCAGTAACCGGTCAGCTCGGTCCGGTGCTTCTCCAGTGCGACGTCGAGGTCCGCCGTCGCCGTCCCGTTTCCCATCGTCCACCCACCCCTGTGGCCGTCCCTGCGGCGCCTCTTTGCACCCCAGCACTTGGAAGCTACCGCAGGGCACTGACAATGGCCCCCCGAGTCGGGAAACGTGCAGGTGAGGGCGGGGGCGCGACTCAGTGCGCGGGCGCTGCGACCGTGCGCCGGGCCGCCACCGAGCCGAGCACCGTGATCGTCACGACCCCCACGACCGCCAGCAGGCCGACCCCGACCGTGCCGGCCCAGCCCGCCGCGTGGAACGCCGTCGCGCCGACCGTGCTGCCGACGCTGGAGCCGACGTAGTACATCGACTGGTACAGCGCCGAGGCCTGCGCGCGGCCCTCGGTGGCCGTCTTGCTGACCGCCGAGGACGCCACCGCGTGGCCGGCGAAGAAGCCCGCCGTGATCAGCACCAGGCCCAGCAGGACCAGCGGCAGCGACGGGGCCAGGGACAGCAGCAGGCCCGCCGTCGTCGTACCGCCCGCCAGGTACAGCGCGCCCCGGCGGCCGAACCGGCCCACCAGCCGGCCCGCCGTGGACGCCGACACCGTGCCCACCAGGTAGACCAGGAAGATCGAGCCGATGATGCCCTGCGGCAGACCGAACGGCTCGCCCGTCAGCCGGTAGCCGATCACCGTGTACACGCCGCCGAACACCGTCATGAACAGCGCGCCGATCGCGTACAGCCGCCGCAGCAGCGGGTTGGCGAGGTGGTCGCGGACCGTGCCGAGCAGCACGCGGGGCCGCAGCGAGCCGGCCGTGAAGTGCCGCGGCGCCGGCAGCAGCAGCCGGAAGGCGACCGCGCAGGCCACCGCGACCACGCCGATCACGCCGACCGCGACCCGCCAGCCCCACTCCTGGGCCACCCAGCCGGTGATCACCCGGCCGCTCATGCCGCCGACGCTGTTGCCCGCGACGAACAGGCCGATCGCCGTCACCAACGCCTTCGGCCGTACCTCCTCGGCCAGATAGGCCTGCGCCGAGGCGGGCAGCCCGGCCAGCGCCGCGCCCTGCACCGCCCGCAGCACCACCAGCACGCCGAGCGACGGCGCGAACGGCACCAGCAGCCCGACGCCCACCGCGACGGCCAGCGAGGCCGTCATCACCGCACGGCGGCCGAACCGCTCCGACAGGGCGCTCATCGGCAGCACGAACAGGGCGAGACCGCCGGTGGCGGCCGCCACGGTCCAGCTCGCCTCGCTCGCCGCGACCCCGAACTCCCCGGAGATCAGCGGAAGCAGGGCCTGCGTGGAGTACAGCAGGGCGAAGGTGGCGACTCCGGCGAGGAAGAGGGCGAGGCTCATCCGGCGGTAGCCGGGCCCGCCCGGAGTCATACGGGAGTCGGCGGCGGCATCGGCGGCGGTGACGGACGTGACGGCGCCCACGTCGGTGGGCGCCCCGGTACTGACGGGAGTCATGGCTCGACCGTAGGTACGGCCAGTCTCATCCGTCCAATGCATGGAATCGTCATAATCGTTCCCATGGCGCATCAGCAGAGCTCACAGACTCGCCTGTCACCGAACAGTGACACAGAAGACATGTCCCGGATGGCACGGCTGCTGGCGCCGCGCCTCGCGTACTTCGCCGGAGTGGCCCGGACCGAGCACGTCACCCGGGCCGCCCTGGAGATGAACGTCCCCCAGTCCACCCTCTCCCGCGCGATGGCCCGCCTGGAGCAGGACCTGGGCGTCGACCTGTTCGCCCGGCACGGCCGCACGGTCTCCCTGACGCCGGCCGGCCGCACCTTCCTCGCCTCCGCCGAACGAGCCCTCGCCGAGATCGAGCGGGCCGCCGAGGAGGTGCGCGCCGACGCCGACCCGGCCACCGGCAAGGTCGCCTTCGGCTTCCTGCACACCATGGGCGCCGAGACGGTCCCCGGCCTGCTGCACGCCTTCCGCGAGGACCACCCGCGCGTCCGCTTCAGCCTGGTCCAGAACTACGGCGAGGCGATGCTGGAGCGGCTGCGGGCGGGGGAGCTGGACCTCTGCCTGACCTCCCCGGTCCCGGACGCCCCGGACCTGGTCGCCCGCCGCCTGGACGAGCAGAAACTCCGCCTCGTCGTGCCCGCCGACCACCGCCTGGCCGCCCGTCGCCGCGTCCGCCTGGCCGAGGCGGCCGAGGAGACCTTCGTCACCCTGGAACCCGGCTACGGTCTGCGCCGCATCTTCGACTCCCTGTGCCGCGAGGCCGGCTTCCGCCCCCGGGTCGCCTTCGAGGGAGAGGAGGCGGAAACCCTGCGGGGCCTGGTCGCGGCCGGCCTGGGAGTCGCCCTCCTGCCCCCGCCGACGGTCCCGCGGCCGGGGGTCGTGGAACTCACCGTGACAGCCCCCAGGGCGGTCCGCGAGATCGGCGTCGCCTGGCTCGCCGACCGCCCGGACACCCCGCCGGTGGCGGCCTTCAAGAAGTTCCTGCTCTCGAGAAGGGGCAACCTGCTGCCGGCGTGAGACGGGCCGCTACGAGCCCTGCCGCTTCAACGACTTCCCGAACCCCGAGGCGAGCGGCATCCGCAGGCCGATCGGCGGCGGAGCCGCGAGCGCATCCTCGACAGGGCGGGAGAAGGAGTGACCGAACAACGCGCCCATCATGAAATCCACGGCCAGCCAGGCCACTTCGTCCCGGTACCCGTGCAACCGATGTCCGTCGGAATGCACTTCGAACCGGCACACCTCCCGGTTCACCTTCTTCGCCCGCGCCGCGAACCGGAACGACAGCTCGGGATCGGTCCGCTCGTCATTCGTGCCGTGCACGATCAGCACCCGACGCCCCACCAGCTGCTTCACCGGCTCGGCGGGCGCGGCCATGTCGTCCTCCGGCAGCCACGGAGCGAGCGCCACCACGGAGTTGACCGCCTCGTGCCCCCCGGCCCGCAGCGCGGCCCGCCCGCCCATGTCCACCCCGACCAGGCACACGGGCACGTCCCCGTAGCGCCGGACGACCTCGTCGGCGGCCCACTCGGCGTCGGCGGCCAGCTGCGCCTCGCTGCCGTTCCAGCCCCGGCACCGGTAGTGGACGGTGTGGACAGCCAGCCCCTCCTCCCGTCCGGCGCGGGCGAGTCGCCGGCCCAGCGAGCGCAACGCGATCGTCGCCCGGACGGGGGACGGTCTGCGGGCGGAGACCTCCTCCCCGCCGGGGAGCAGCAGCACCGCTCCGCTCACCGCCGTCGGCACCGGTCCGACCGCCTTTCCCAGCCCGGCCGTTCGGACCGGCGTCGCTTGCTGTCCCATGGCAGAACAGTGTCAGAAGCGGCGGTGTCCGAAACCCGTACGCGCGGTCACCGTTGCGTATCGACGGAAAACCGTCCCCGGAGCTGTCACGTTCACCCGTCTCTCTACGCGCGTAGGCGTTACCGGGTCCCGTGCAGAAAGCCCCGGCGTTCACGCCGGGAATGAATGCATCTCAAGACTGCTCTGACGTGCACTTTACGCTGTTGACCAGCTTGGGGGCAGCGACCTTCGGCGGGTGGTGCACCAGAGGGCGGACGTGGTTGCGTGCGCCGTTGAACGCCTTCAGCCCCGCTTCGAAGTCCTCGCAGACCTTGCGCGTGATCTCAAGGTGTCCACACAGATCATCCGCGACAACCAAGCGGTGTACGTGGAAGATCTTGCGGTGTCCGGTCTCGGCCGTACCCGGCTCGCCAAGTCGGTGCACGACGCGGGATGGTCCGCGTTCGTCGGCATGCTGGAGTACAGGGCGGCTCGGCACGGCCGCACCTTCGCCGAGGTGGACCGGGTCTTTCCGTCCTCCCAGGTCTGCTCGGCCTGCGGATTCCGGGACGGCCCCAAGCCCCTGCACGTCCGCGAGTGGACGTGCAGCGAGTGCGGCACCAGGCACGACCGCGACCACAACGCAGCCCGTAACGTCCTCTTCGGAGGACGCCGTATCGTCGCCGCCGGACGGGCGGAGACGCCAAACGCCTGTGGAGCGCCGGTAACACGTGCCCGCACAGCGCGGTGAAGCAGGAAGCCCGCGGAAGGGTCAGCCGACCCAGGCCGGAATCCCTGGACTTTAGGGCGGGGAGTACGTCAAAGTGCGGAAATGACGAGCCAGACTGCACCAAGTGGAGCCGTGCCGACGCCGGACCAGATCCGCCGGGCGCCCAAGGTTCTGCTGCACGATCACCTCGACGGCGGGCTCCGCCCGGGCACTGTCGTCGACCTCGCCCAGGAGACCGGCTACTCCGGCCTGCCGGAGACCGACCCCGGCAAGCTGGGCATCTGGTTCCGCGAGGCCGCCGACTCCGGCTCGCTGGAACGGTATCTGGAGACCTTCCGGCACACCGTCGGTGTGATGCAGACCCGGGACGCGCTCGTCCGGGTCGCCCGCGAGTGCGCCGAGGACCTCGCCGAGGACGGGGTCGTCTACGCCGAGGTGCGCTACGCCCCCGAGCAGCACCTCGAGGAGGGGCTCGGCCTCGAAGAGGTCGTCGAGGCCGTCAACGAGGGGTTCCGGCAGGGCGAGCGGCTGGCCCGCCGGAACGGGCACCGGATCCGCGTGGGCGCCCTGCTGACCGCGATGCGGCACGCGGCCCGCTCCCTGGAGATCGCCGAACTCGCCAACCGCTACCGTGACTCGGGCGTCGTCGGCTTCGACATCGCCGGCGCCGAGGCCGGCCATCCGCCCACCCGGCACCTGGACGCCTTCGAGTACCTCAAGCGGGAGAACAACCACTTCACCATCCACGCCGGCGAGGCCTTCGGGCTGCCGTCCATCTGGCAGGCGCTGCAGTGGTGCGGCGCCGACCGGCTGGGGCACGGGGTGCGGATCATCGACGACATCGAGGTCCACGAGGACGGTTCCGTCTCACTCGGGCGGCTCGCGTCGTACGTCCGCGACAAGCGGATCCCGCTGGAGCTGTGCCCCAGCTCCAACCTGCAGACGGGGGCGGCGCCCTCCTACGCCGAGCACCCCATCGGGCTGCTGCGCCGGCTGCACTTCCGGGCCACGGTGAACACCGACAACCGGCTGATGTCGCACACGACCATGAGCCAGGAATTCGAGCACCTCGTCGAAGCGTTCGGTTACACGCTCGACGACATGCAGTGGTTCTCCGTCAATGCGATGAAATCAGCGTTCATTCCTTTCGATGAACGACTCGCGATGATCAATGACGTCATCAAGCCCGGATATGCAGAACTGAAATCCGAATGGCTGTTCCAGCAGACGGCCTCGACCAGCGATTCTGCCGGTCCGAAAGACTAGCGACACCTCGGATCCCGGCACGGAATGCGGACGCGCTTTCACAAGGCGTCCGCATTTCGGTGTTTGCGGGGTGCGGGTCGGCGTGTTTACGGTCGTGGACCGCTCGGATCGTTTGTGATCTCCGTCTCCGCATTCAAGTTCAAGGACGCATTCACCATGAAGCAGTCTGCTGCCAAGACCCTCGGTGTCGCCGCGCTCGGTGCCGCCTTCGCCGCCGTCGGCGCGGGCGCGGCCAACGCGGCCCCGGCCGCCCCGGACGCCGGCCAGGCCTCACAGGCCCTGGGCTCCGTCGCCCGGACGCTGCCCGCCGAGAACGTCTCCCGGGCGGTGCCGGGCGCCACCCAGGCCCTCGCCCAGGGGCAGGGTGCCCTGGCCTCCGGGCTGGCCACCGCGCAGCCGGCCGTCGCGAACGTGCTCGCCCAGGGCCCGACCGCGCCGGTCGCCGGGCTGCTCGGCGGACTGCCGCTGCACCACACCGGCCTGCCCACCCACGGCGTGGGGGTGAATGGGCTCCCGCTCGGCTGACACCTGCGGCCGCGGCCGCATGGCCCAACGACGCGCCGCTGGGGCGCCCCGAGAGCAGTCCGGGGCGCCCCAGCGGCGTTCACGCGCGCACCCTCACCAGGCGGTGCGCGCCTTGTCCTCGGACGGCAGCAGGATCCACAGCGCTATGTAGACCAGGAACTGCGGGCCCGGCAGCAGGCAGGACAGCAGGAAGATCACCCGCATCGTCGTCGCGGAGGTGCCGAAGCGCAGTGCCAGCGCGGCACAGACGCCGCCGATCATGCGGCCGTGGGTGGGGCGGGCAAGGGCGGGCATGGCGACTCCTCCGTGGTGGCCGGCTCGCTCGGGAGCCGGGGCCGGGACGCCCCGGTGGCGCCCCTCGACTGTCTTCCGAACTGTCCTCCACGGTAGGCGGACGAAGCGGGCGAAGCGTCGCTCTAGGGGGCGATCCCGACCCTGGGAATCGTCGGGGTACGACCCTGAGGCAGCTCCTCCGGCACGGTGACGGACGCCTCCGCCACACCGCCCGGCCGCACCTCCCGGCGGCGCAGCCGGGCGCGGAGGGCCGGTACGACGGCCAGGTGGGCCAGGGCGACGCCCGCGGTGTTCAGCAGCAGCGAGTCGACGTCCACCACCCTGCCGGGCACACCGGTCTGGAGCAGGGCGATGCCGGTGGAGACCAGGGCGCCCGAAGCGGTCGTACGGACCAGGGAGCCGAGCGGGGAGACGTCGAGCCTGCCGTGGGTCATCGGCAGCAGCACACCCAGCGGGGCCAGCAGCGCCAGGCCCTCGCCGAGGGGTCTGACGGCCCCCGGCCAGCCCAGGGCCAGGTCGGCCCGGATGCCTGCGAGGGGGTGCACGTTGGGGGGCGCCACCCAGGGGACGTCCAGCGGCCGCAGCATCAGCCAGGCGACGAGGGCGAGATGGGCGACGAGGAGAACACCCCCCGTCACCCGGACACGGATCGCGGCGCTGCCGCCGCCGATGGAGCCTTGACGCTGCACGAACCCCTAGACGCACCACGGGACACCATCGGTTCCGCGCGGGGGCCGTCCGGCGTGCGCGGCCGTGCCCGGGCCGCTACCCGCCCTCGACCTCGCTGGACGGCGGGACCGTGTTGCCCGGACGGTCGCGGAGGTCGTCCGTGCAGGCGTAGCGGCGCAGGGCGCCGGTGCCGGGGCCGCCCAGGACGACCGAGCCGTCGCCCTCCGTGGCGGCCGAGTCGGACAGCGTGCACACCAGCTGGGCCAGGGCGTAGGAGGTGAGCCGGGACGGGGCCGTGCTCAGGTGCAGGGCGTCCTCGGGCTCCCCGGGGGCGGGGCCGCGCACCGTCACACCGCCCGGCACGTACGTCGTGTAGCCCGCCGAGCGCTCGGCGGCGGACGGGGACGCGGCGAGCTGGTCCAGCAGGCCCTGGGCCACGAGCACCTGGCGGCGCGCGTCCGGGGTGCCCTCCGGGACGCGGACCGTCCGGTCGACGGCCACCAGCGACGCCCCGCACAGCAGGAAGACCTGCACGGGCACGCCCTGCGCGGACTGGGTGGCCAGGTCGGGCCCGGCCAGCGAGCACGGCACCCGGGACGGCGCCGCTCCGAAGTCGGTGGGCACCTGGGTGGCGCGGATGCCGCAGCCGGTGAGCAGCAGGCCCAGGAGGGGCAGCGCCAGCAGGCGTCGTGCGGCCGGGCGTCGTACGGTCATGACCCCTCCTTTCCGGGACCGCGGTCGCTGCCGGACGTGTCGTTCTTCGCCGTCTCGTCGGCCTCTTCGGTCAGCCGGGAGGCGTCCCGTGGCAGCCGCAGGGTGAACACCGCGCCGCCGTCGGGCGAGTTGGCGGCGGTGATCTGGCCGCCGTGGATGTGGGCGTTCTCCATGGCGATGGACAGGCCCAGGCCGCTGCCCTCGGAGCGCGGCCGGGAGGCGCTCGCCTTGTAGAACCGGTCGAAGACGTGCGGCAGGACGTCCTCGGGGATGCCGGGCCCGTGGTCGCGGACCTGGATCACGATCTCCTCGTCGGCCACCCGCACCGACACCCGCACCGGCGACCCGCCGTGCTTGAGGGCGTTGCCGATCAGGTTGGCGAGGATGACGTCCAGGCGGCGCGGGTCGAGCCGGGCGTGGATGCCGCGCTCGGCGTCCAGTTCGACCGCGTCCAGCCAGGCCCGGGCGTCGATGCAGGCGGTGATCTGGTCGGCGATGTCGACGTCGTCCAGGACGAGCCGGGCGGTGCCCGCGTCGAAGCGGGTGACCTCCATCAGGTTCTCGACCAGGTCGTTCAGCCGCCGGGTCTCGCTGACCACCAGCCGCACCGCGGGCTCGATCATCGGGTCCATGCTCCCGGTCTCCGCCTCCAGCTCCTCCTCCAGCACCTCCGTCACGGCGGTGATGGCGGTCAGCGGAGTGCGCAGCTCATGGCTCATGTCGGCGACGAACCGGCGCGAGGCCTCGTCCCGGGCGGCCATCTCCGCCACCCGCTTCTCCAGCGCCTCGGCCGCGTTGTTGAACGTCCGGGACAGATCGGCCAGTTCGTCGGTCCCCGACACCCGCAGCCGCGTGTCCAGTCTGCCCTCGCCGAGCCGGCGCGCGGCCACTCCCAGCCGGTGCACCGGCTTCAGCACGGTCGTGGCGGCGGCCTGCGCGAGCAGCGCGGCGCCGATCAGCGCGAGTCCGGTGGCGATGCCCAGCGACCAGGCCAGCGAGTTGAGGTCCTTCGCCTCCGGCTCCAGCGACTTCGCCATGTAACCGGTCGGGCCGCCGCCGATCACGCGCGTGCCGGCCACCAGATACGGCGTGCCGTGCTGCACCACGCGCTGCCAGTACAGGTGGTACGGCTCCTTGTTGCCGTCGGTGACCTTCTGCTGCTTGTTCACGGCGGCGCGCAGCGACCTGGGCACGTCCTCCAGCGAGAAGCCGTTGATCCCGCCCGAGTTGCCGTACACCGGTCTGCCGTCGGCGTCCTGGCCGACGAGGAGCACGCTGAAGTGCTGGCTGCCGGCGGCCATCTGGCCCGCCGCACGCTGGAGTTCGTCCTGCGTGGGGTGCGCGGGCAGGGCGCCCGCGCGGTTCTGCATCTCCTGCCGGAAGTCGTGCAGCACCGCGTCCTGGGCGCGGGTGAGCACCGCCTCCCGGTTCAGCCAGTAGGCGATGCCGGACGCCGACACGGCGGCCGTGAGGGCCACCAGCGCGAAGACGACGACCAGCCGCAGCCGCAGACTGGTGAACCTCAGCCGCGAAAGACTTCCCCTGCGCCGCGCGGACCAGCCGCGCAGCCCCCCTTGCGTGTCGGTCACTGAGGCGCGTCCAGGCGGTAGCCGACACCACGGACGGTACGGATCAGGGTCGGGGACGACGGCACGTCCTCGACCTTGGCGCGCAGCCGCTGCACACAGGCGTCCACCAGGCGCGAGTCACCGAGGTAGTCGTGCTCCCACACCAGCCGCAGCAGCTGCTGCCGGGACAGCGCCTGACCGGGCCGCCGGCTCAGCTCCAGCAGCAGCCTGAGCTCGGTCGGGGTCAGCTGGAGATCCTCGCCGTTCTTCGTCACGGTCATCGCCGAGCGGTCGATGACGAGGTTGCCGAACGTCGCCGAGTCGCTGGACTCGCGCTCCCCGCGCCGCAGCACGGCCCGGATCCGGGCGTCCAGCACCCGGCCCTGCACCGGCTTGACCACGTAGTCGTCGGCGCCGGACTCCAGCCCGACCACCACGTCGATGTCGTCACTGCGCGCGGTCAGCAGGATGATCGGCAGCTGGTCGGTGCGCCGGATGCGCCGGCACACCTCGAAACCGTCGATGCCGGGCAGCATCACGTCCAGCACGATCAGGTCGGGCCGCTGCTCGCGCAGCAGCTTCAGACCGTCCTCTCCGCTGGCAGCGGTCGCCACCCGGTGTCCCTGGCGCGTCAGGGAGAGCTCCAGGGCCGTGCGGATGGCGTCGTCGTCCTCGATCAGCAACAGGGAAGGCACGGGCTCATTCTGGCCCATGGACGGGCCGTCGTACGACCCGCGGGCACCGGGCCCTGCCTGCCACCACCCTCTGTGCACCGCCTGTGACGAGGCCGGGCCGGAGCCCTGTGACAGGTCTGTGACAGTCGGCGGACACGGCGATGAAGTCGCCCCGGCAGTCTTTTGGGCACGGGCCGGACGGGGGAGCCACAGCCGGCCCGGCAGGACCGAATCACCGGAAGTACACGACGGGGAGCGCGAGATGAACACGCTGCACAGCATCAGCACCAGCGCAGTGGTCACGCGTCTGCACGACGTGAACGCGCACCGGGGATCCGTTTCGGAGAAGTCCGGTGCAGATGGGGGTACCTCCCGCGCGAGCGTGTTCGAGCGTGGGGGAGGACGGGGGTGCGCTCGCGGCACCGGGCGTCAGCACGCCGGGTTCATGACGGTGGTTGACGCGCACACGGGGGAGGCACACGGGGGAAGCGCGTACAGGGAGGACTCGGGGGAGCAGCGCCGTTCCCTGACGGAGGCGGAGTTCACCGCCTACGTCCAGGAGCGCCGCGCCTCCCTGTACGCCACCGCGTACCACCTGACCGGGGACCGCTTCGAGGCCGAGGACCTGCTGCAGAGCGCGCTGTTCTCGACGTACAAGGCGTGGGAGCGGATCAGCGACAAGGCGGCGGTCGGGGGCTATCTCCGCCGCACCATGACGAACCTGCACATCAGCGCGTGGCGCCGCCGCAAGCTGAACGAGTACCCGACCGAGGAACTGCCGGAGACGGCCTCCGACACGGACGCGATGCGCGGCACCGAGCTGCGCGCGGTCCTGTGGCAGGCGCTGGCCCGGCTGCCCGAGCTCCAGCGCACCATGCTGGTCCTGCGCTACTACGAGGGCCGTACGGACCCGGAGATCGCGGACATCCTCGGCATCAGCGTCGGCACGGTGAAGTCCAGCATCTGGCGGTCGCTCCGCCGGCTGCGCGAGGACGAGGTCCTCAGCTTCGGCCGTGACGAGGAGAACGCCTTCGGCGAACTGGTCGCCTGAAGGCCAGGGGTCACCGGGGGGTGACCCGAGGGGGGACGGGGGAATCGGGGGATACGGGGGGAACACGGGGGAGCAAGGAGCGGGACTGGAAGGTCGGGGGGGATCGTCCAGTCCCGTTTCTGTCTGTGCGCTGTGCGCTTCCCTTCACGCCGCCGTCTGCTGACGCGCCTGCCGTCCCGCCGCCGCTGCCGCGAGCCGTCCCAGTGCCTCGTCGCGGTCGCACGGATGGGCGCCCAGCGACACCTGACGGGCGACGATGGACCGCTCCGCGCGCATCAGGCGCCAGCCCCGGCGCAGCAGGAACGGCACCGACTTGCGGCCCTCCTTCAGATCCCGCAGGAACCGCCGGCGGAAGGTGACGACCGGCCCGCGGGTCAGGCACAGCGCGTCCGCCAGCACGCCCCGCTCCCGGCAGCGCTCGACGATCTCCGCGGCGAAGATGCCCTCCGCGATGAACACCGGGGTACGGCCGATGTGCAGCGTCTTCTCGCCGGTACGGGCGCTCAGCGCGATGTCGTACACCGGCACCGGCGTCGAGCCGGTCGCGCACAGCCGGGCGATGGCCTCCAGCGCGACGTCCGCGTCCCACGACTCCGGGTGGTCCCAGTCGATGTCCGGACTCCCCTGCACCAGGGGCAGAGTCGGGTCGCCGGCCTCCTTGTAGAAGTCGTCCAGGCGCAGGACGGGAAGCCCGGAACGGGCGGCGACGAGGGACTTGCCCGAGCCCGAGGGGCCGCACAGCAGCACGACACGGGCGGGAAACGGGGGATGAAGGCTCACGGAACACCAGTTTGTCGTATGGCGAGCCGCCTGCCGACCCCGCGGGTCGGCTTTTGAGCGTGACTCCCGCCTCAACTACCCTACGTGCCGACAGCATTACCCTGCGCACCAGAAGGCGGCACCCGTCGATGGCCCGACACACCTCTTCCCAGCACCCCGTCGCACAGCGCGCCCTGATCACCCTGGCGACCGCAGGAGCGGCCCTGGGGGCAGGCGCCGCGACGGCCCACGCGGACACCGCCCCGGCCCTGGACGTGCCGTCGCGTCCGACCTCGCTCGGCAGGATGGACCCCCAGGCGGGTCTGGCCGCCGCCACCGGCACCGTCCGCTATGTCACGGGCCCGGTGGCGGGCCTCAAGCCCAACCCGCTGGCGGGCACGGGCGTCGACCCGCTGAACAACGGGGTGGGCACCCAGCTGGCCGACTTCAAGCCGGTGGGCTCCCAGATGCTGACGGCTCCGGTGGCGGAGGCGGAGTCACTGGGGGCGGTGCCGGTGCTGGGGCAGGCGCTGGGTGCGGTGGGGCGCTGAGGCGCCCCGGAAGGGGCGAGGAAGCGGGCGCGGGGACTGCGCGATCGGCCACGGACGACCCGTGGCCGGCCAAGCGCCGCAGTTCCCCGCCCGACCCCGTCAGTAGGAAGAACCGCCGGCGCCCAGCGACCCCGTCGGGTGCCACACGGTCTTCGTCTCCAGGAACGCCGTCATGCGGTCGATGCCGGGCGTCTCGAAGTAATCCACAGCCTGTGGACGCAGCACGCGCTTGAGGTTGTCGGCCGCGGCGATCTCCAGCTCCTTGGCCAGCGCCTCGTCCGCGCCCGCGAGGTCGATCGCGTTGACGTCCTGGTGCGCGGCCAGCGGGGCCGCGATCTCCGCGGTGCGGCCGGACAGGACGTTGACCACGCCGCCGGGGACGTCGGAGGTGGCCAGCACCTCGGCCAGGGACAGGGCCGGCAGCGGCGCCTTCTCGCTCGCCACCACGACCGCGGTGTTGCCCGTGGCGATCACCGGGGCGACGACGGACACCAGCCCGAGCAACGACGACTCCTGCGGGGCCAGCACGGCGACCACACCCGTCGGCTCGGGGGAGGAGAGGTTGAAGAAGGGGCCCGCGACCGGGTTGGCGCCGCCGATCACCTGGGCGATCTTGTCGGTCCAGCCCGCGTACCAGACCCAGCGGTCGACGGCCGCGTCCACGACCCCGGCGGCCTTCGACTTCGACAGCCCCTCGGCGTCGGCCACCTCGCGGACGAACTGGTCCCTGCGGCCCTCCAGCATCTCCGCGACGCGGTACAGGACCTGGCCGCGGTTGTACGCCGTCGCCCCGGACCAGCCGCCGAACGCCTTGCGCGCCGCCACGACCGCGTCCCGCGCGTCCTTGCGGCTCGACTGCGGTGCGTTGGCCAGCCAGTTGCCCTTGGAGTCGGTCACCTCGTACACCCGGCCGCTCTCGGATCGCGGGAACTTCCCGCCGACGTACAGCTTGTAGGTCTTGAGGACAGAAAGCCGATCAGACATCGAGGTACGCCTCCAGGCCGTGGCGGCCGCCCTCGCGGCCGAAGCCCGACTCCTTGTAACCGCCGAACGGCGAGGTCGGGTCGAACTTGTTGAACGTGTTGGACCAGACGACACCCGCGCGCAGCTTGTTCGCGACGGCAAGGATCCGGGAGCCCTTCTCGGTCCAGATGCCCGCCGACAGGCCGTACTGGGTGTTGTTCGCCTTGGCGACCGCCTCCTCCGGAGTGCGGAAGGTGAGGACCGACAGCACCGGGCCGAAGATCTCGTCGCGGGCGATGGTGTGCGCCTGGGTGACGTTCGTGAAGAGTGTCGGGGCGAACCAGTAGCCGGACGTGGGCAGTTCGCACGCCGGGGACCAGCGCTCGGCGCCCTCCGCCTCGCCCTGCTCGCAGAGCGCGGTGATCCGGGCCAGCTGCTCGGCGGAGTTGATCGCGCCGATGTCGGTGTTCTTGTCCAGCGGGTCGCCGAGGCGGAGCGTGGACAGGCGGCGCTTCAGGGAGTCCAGCAGCTCGTCCTGGATCGACTCCTGGACGAGGAGGCGGGAGCCCGCGCAGCAGACCTGGCCCTGGTTGAAGAAGATGCCGGTGACGATGCCCTCGACGGCCTGGTCGATGGGGGCGTCGTCGAAGACGATGTTGGCGCCCTTGCCGCCCAGTTCCAGGGTGAGCTTCTTGCGGGTGCCCGCGACGGTCCGCGCGATCTCCTTGCCCACGGCGGTGGAGCCGGTGAAGGCCACCTTGTTCACATCCGGGTGCGCGACGAGCGCGGCGCCGGTGTCGCCGTAGCCGGGAAGGATGTTGACGACGCCCTTGGGGAGTCCGGCCTGACGGCAGATGTCCGCGAAGAACAGGGCCGACAGCGGGGTGGTCTCCGCGGGCTTCAGCACGACCGTGTTGCCGGTGGCGAGCGCCGGGGCGATCTTCCAGGCCAGCATCAGCAGGGGGAAGTTCCACGGGATGACCTGGCCGGCCACGCCCAGCGGCTGCGGATTCGCGCCGAAGCCCGCGTGGCCGAGCTTGTCGGCCCAGCCGGCGTAGTAGAAGAAGTGGGCGGCGACCAGCGGGAGGTCGGCGTCGCGGGTCTCCCGGATCGGCTTGCCGTTGTCCAGCGTCTCCAGGACGGCCAGTTCGCGGCTGCGCTCCTGGATGATCCGGGCGATGCGGAACAGGTACTTGGCGCGCTCGGAACCGGGCAGCGCCGACCACGTCTCGAAGGCCTTGCGGGCGGCCCTGACGGCGCGGTCGACGTCCTCGGCGCCGGCCTGGGCGACCTCGGAGAGGACCTCCTCCGTCGACGGGCTGACGGTCTTGAAGACCTTGCCGTCGGCCGCCTCGACGAACTCGCCGTCGATGAACAGGCCGTAGGAAGGGGCGATGTCGACGACCGAGCGGGACTCGGGCGCCGGTGCGTACTCGAACACGGAAGCCATGGTGATCAGTCCACCGTCACGTAGTCGGGGCCGGAGTAGCGGCCGGTGGCCAGCTTCTGGCGCTGCATCAGCAGGTCGTTCAGCAGCGAGGAGGCGCCGAAGCGGAACCAGTGGTTGTCCAGCCAGTCCTCGCCCGCGGTCTCGTTCACCAGGACCAGGAACTTGATGGCGTCCTTGCTGGTCCGGATGCCGCCGGCGGGCTTCACGCCCACCTGCACCCCGGTCTGGGCGCGGAAGTCGCGCACCGCCTCCAGCATCAGCAGCGTGTTGGCGGGGGTGGCGTTGACCGCGACCTTGCCGGTGGAGGTCTTGATGAAGTCGGCGCCCGCCAGCATGCCGAGCCAGGAGGCGCGGCGGATGTTGTCGTACGTCGACAGCTCGCCGGTCTCGAAGATGACCTTCAGCCGGGCGCTCGTGCCACAGGCCTCCTTCACGGCGACGATCTCGTCGTACACCTTCAGGTACCTGCCGGCGAGGAACGCGCCCCGGTCGATGACCATGTCGATCTCGTCGGCGCCGGCGGCGACGGCGTCGCGCACGTCGGCCAGCTTCACGTCGAGGGCGGCGCGGCCGGCCGGGAAGGCGGTGGCGACCGAGGCGACCTTCACGCCGGAGCCGGCGACGGCCTCCTTGGCGACGGCCACCATGTCGGGGTAGACGCACACCGCGGCCGTGGCGGGGGTGGTGCGGTCCGTCGGGTCGGGGTGGACGGCCTTGGCGCCGAGCGCCCGGACCTTGCCCGGGGTGTCCGCGCCTTCCAGCGTCGTCAGGTCGACCATCGAGATGGCGAGGTCGATGGCGTACGCCTTCGCGGTGGTCTTGATGGAACGGGTGCCGAGGGACGCGGCGCGCGCCTCCAGGCCGACCGCGTCGACGCCGGGCAGCCCGTGCAGGAAGCGGCGCAGCGTGCTGTCGGACGCGGTGACGTCCGAGAGTGCGTGAGCTGTGGGTGCGGTAGTGGGCATGGTCACCAGACGAGCATATCTACGCGCGTAGCGGATGTATAGCCCCCGAAGCCCCCGACCGGGGGATCCGGACGCATCTCACGTCCGTGCCACCGGAAGCGGAACGGGCCTCCGGCCTCCCGCCCGCGCGCGCAGATCACGGATGAGCGCCGGTTGCGGGGCAGGTGGCGGCGCGGCCGCCGGTGTCGTGCAGACTTGGCCCATGACCACCCCCGACCACCAGTCACCCGCGTCACAGCCGCCGGCGTCCGGAACCAAGGACCGGGTCTACCGCTCGCCCCTGGCGCTGATCGGCGGCGTACTGCTGCTGCTCGTCATCGGCTGGCTCGGCTTCGACGCGCTGTTCCAGGGACACGGCCGTACGCCGTGGCTGGCGCTGGCCGCGCTGATCCTGATCGTGCCGCTGGTGATCGCCTTCACGCTCCGCCCGGCGGTCTTCGCGGGCGAGGACCGCCTCAGGGTGCGCAACCCGTTCCGGGTGATCAGCCTGCCCTGGGGCGAGGTCGCCTCGCTGCGCTCCGGTTTCTCCAACGAGGTCCTGGCGAAGTCCGGCGCCAAGTACCAGCTGTGGTCGATTCCGGTGTCGCTGCGGGCCCGCAAGAAGGCGGAGATGCGCAAGGCCCGGGCGGCGGCGGAGGCGGCGCGGGGCGCGGACCCGGCGCGGCGCGGCTTCGGCGGCCTGCGGGGCGCGGGCGGGATCGGCGGCATGGGTTCCTTCGGCGGCGCGGCCACGGCGGCGTCCGGCCCGACCCGTGCCGAGGGCGACCAGGTCATGGACGAACTCCGCGAACTGCTGGAGCGCCGGGGCGACACGGAACCTGCCCAGGGCGAGGTCACCGTGCGCTGGGCCTACGAGGTGATCGCCCCCGCGGCGGCGGGCGCGGTCCTGCTGGCCGTCCTCCTCGCCCTCGGGTAAGCGCGGGCCGGGCCGGGGCTTCCGCCGCCGCGCGGGCCGCTCGGCTCGCGGAAGCAGGACACCACACCGGAGGCGGACGGCTCCGACGGCTGCTGTCCGGTGCACGGGGAGGCTGCCCTCCGGTGCACGGGAAAAGGGGCGCCCCCGAAGGAGCGCCCCCCAGCCGTGTCCGGATCCCCGGGTCTCAGATGCCGGCCGCCGCCGACAGGTCCCGCTTGAGCGCGCCGAGGAGTTCCGTGGCGTGGGCGCGGGCGGACGGCAGGGCGGAGTGGTCCGGGACCGGGACCACGACCTCCAGGTAGCACTTCAGCTTCGGCTCGGTGCCGCTCGGGCGGACGATCACCCGGGCGCCCTCGAGGGCGTACCGCAGCCCGTCCGTCGGCGGAAGCCGGTCCGTGCCCTGTGAGAGGTCCTCCGCGCGGACGACGGTCAGGCCCGCCAGCCGGGCCGGCGGCTGCTCGCGCAGGCGGCGCATCGCACCGGCGATGACCGAGAGGTCCTGGACGCGGACCGAGAGCTGGTCGGTGGCGTGCAGCCCGTGCTCCACGGCGAGGTCGTCCAGCAGGTCGAGAAGGGTACGGCCCTCCTCCTTCAGCTGCGACGCCAGCTCGGTGACGAGCAGGGCCGCGGTGATGCCGTCCTTGTCGCGCACGCCCTCGGGGTCCACGCAGTAGCCGAGGGCCTCCTCGTAGCCGTAGCGCAGGCCGTCCACGCGGGCGATCCACTTGAAGCCGGTCAGGGTCTCCTCGTAGGGCAGGCCGGCCTTCTCGGCGATACGGCCCAGCAGCGAGGAGGAGACGATCGACTCGGCGAACACCCCGGTCGCACCGCGCCGCACCAGGTGGGCGGCGAGCAGCGCGCCGACCTCGTCACCGCGCAGCATCCGCCAGTCCTCGCCGTCCCTGACGGCCACGGCGCAGCGGTCGGCGTCGGGGTCGTTGGCGATGACCAGGTCCGGGCCGGTGGCGCGGGCCCGGGCGAACGCCAGGTCCATCGCGCCCGGCTCCTCCGGGTTCGGGAAGGCGACCGTCGGGAAGTCCGGGTCCGGCTCGGCCTGCTCGGCGACCAGGACCGGCTCGGGGAAGCCGGCCCGGGCGAAGGCGGCGAGCAGGACGTCCTTGCCGACGCCGTGCATCGCCGTGTAGACCGTGCGGGCGGTACGGGGGGAGCCGGGGGCCAGGACCGCGTCCGTACGCGCCAGATACGCATCCAGCACCGAGTCGTCCAGGGTCTCCCAGCCGGCCTCGGGGCGGGGTACGTCGTGCAGGCTCGCGATCGCGTCGATCTCGGCGGCGATCTCCGCGTCGGCGGGCGGCACGATCTGGGAGCCGTCGCCGAGGTAGACCTTGTAGCCGTTGTCCCGGGGCGGGTTGTGGCTGGCGGTGACCTCCACGCCGGCGACCGCGCCGAGGTGCCGGATCGCGAAGGCCAGCACGGGGGTGGGCAGCGGGCGGGGGAGTACGGCGGCGCGCAGGCCGGCGCCGGTCATCACGGCGGCGGTGTCGCGGGCGAAGTCGGCGGACTTGTGGCGGGCGTCGTAGCCGATGACGACGAGGCCGCCCGCCTGGCCGTTCTTCTTCAGATAGGCGGCGAGGCCGGCGGCGGCCCTGATGACGACGCTGCGGTTCATGCGCATCGGACCGGCGCCCAGCTCCCCGCGGAGGCCCGCGGTGCCGAACTGGAGCGTGCCGGAGAACCGGGCCGACAGTTCCTCGACGTCGCCGGCGTCGATCAGCTCGGCCAGTTCGTCGCGCGTCTCCTGGTCGGGGTCCTCGGCGAGCCATGCCTTGGCCCGGGCGATGAGATCGTCGTGCACCTTGGGATCAACCTCTCCGTGTCTGCCTGGTCCGGCCGGGGGCTCCGCCCCCGACCCCCCGTTTTCCCTCTCCCCCACGCTCGACTTCGCTCACGCGGGGAACCCCCATCCCGACTCGTTCGGCTGGAAGCCCGGCGAAGGACTCTCGCCACCGTCGGCCCAGCACTCGCGCCCAGCCTTCCTGCCGGGCACCCGCGTCCGGCGTCTTGGCCGGCCTCCGCGTCGCGTCCGGCGTCCGGGCCCAGCAATCGCGCCCGGCAGCCCGGTCGGCCTTCGCGTCGCGTCCGGCCTTCGGGCCGGGCACCCGCGTCCGGCGTCTTGGCCGGCGCGTCGAGCCTGCCGTCCCGCCCTTCGCGCCGCTCCGGCGTCCGGCCCAGCCTCGCGCCCGGCATCCCGGTCCGCCTTCGCACCGCGTCCGCCCTCCCGGCCCAGCACCCGTTCCCGACATCGCGGTCGGTCCTAGCGCCGCGCCCGGCATCCCAGCCTTCGTGCCGCGCCGGGCGCCCGGCCCAGCACCCGCGTCCGGAATCCTGGTCGGCAGCCGCGGCCCGGCACCCCGGTCGGCTTTTGCACCGCGCCCGGCGTCCGGGCCCAGCACTCGCGTCCGGAATCCTGGTCGGCAGCCGCGGCCCGGCACCCCGGTCGGCTTTTGCACCGCGCCCGGCATCCGGGCCCAACCCCGCGTCCGGCATCCCGGTCGGTCCTAGCGCCGCGCCCGGCATCCCAGCCTTCGTGCCGCGCCCGGCATCCGGGCCCAACCCCGCGTCCGGCACCCCGGCCCGCCGCACCCGGCCCAGCACCCGGACCCGGCCTCCCGGCCGGCGCCCGCGCCCGGCACTCCGGCCCCCCCGGTGTCCCGGACGCCGCGTCGCCTACAGCTTCTCCAGCACCTGTGCCAGCAGCTGGCCCATTCGGGCTGCCGAGTCGCGGCCGGCCTGGAGGACCTCCTCGTGGTTGAGGGGCTCGCCGGTCATGCCCGCGGCCAGGTTGGTGACCAGGGAGATGCCGAGGACCTCGGCGCCCGCCTCGCGCGCGGCGATGGCCTCCAGGACCGTGGACATGCCGACCAGGTCCGCGCCGATGACGCGGGCCATGCGGATCTCGGCCGGGGTCTCGTAGTGCGGGCCGGGGAACTGTGCGTAGACGCCCTCCTCCAGGGTGGGGTCGATCTCCTTGCACAGGGTGCGCAGGCGCGGGGAGTACAGGTCGGTGAGGTCGACGAAGTTCGCGCCGACGATCGGCGAGGTGGCCGTCAGGTTGATGTGGTCGCTGATCAGCACCGGCTGGCCGGGGCGCATGCCCTCGCGCAGGCCGCCGCACCCGTTGGTGAGGACCACGGTCTTGCAGCCGGCGGCCACGGCGGTGCGCACGCCGTGGGCGACGGCGGCCACGCCGCGGCCCTCGTAGTAGTGCGTGCGGCCCAGGAAGACCAGTGCGCGCTTGTCACCGAAGGAGTACGAGCGGACCTTGCCGCCGTGTCCCTCCACGGCCGGCGGCGGGAAGCCCGGCAGCTCGGTGACCTGGAACTCGGCGTCGGGGGCGCCCAGGGCGTCGACGGCCGGCGCCCAGCCGGAGCCCATCACGAGGGCGACGTCGTGGGTCTCGGCGCCGGTGAGGGCGCGCAGGCGCGCGGCGGCGGCGTCGGCGGCGGCGTACGGGTCGCCCTGGATGTCGTCCGGAAGAAGAGATGCGTTCACGTGCACGAGGGTAGCCGCTCTTCGCCTACGCGCGTAGATGACAGACGTCACGGGATTGCATCCGTTGCCTTGTCGTTTCCGACGAACCGGCCCGCGCGCTTCAGCAGGGACGCTTCCGCAGCTCCATCACATAGTCGTGCGGCGCCCCCGCCGATTCCGCCGCGTCGGCGATCTCGCCGAGGTAGCGGGCCGACGGCAGGCCGCCCTCGTAGGCGTTGAGGACATAGGTCCAGGCCGCCTCCTCGCCGTCGAGGGTGTGCACGCGCACGCGTACGCGCCGGTAGAGGTCGAGGCCCACGCCCTCCCACCGGTCGAGGGACTCCTCGTCCAGGGGTGCGATGTCGTACAGGCCGACGAAGACCTGCGCGAGCGGGTCCTCCACGATCGTCGCCAGCGCGCCCTCCCAGCCCAGCTGCTCGCCGCCGAACGTCAGCCGCCAGCCGTTCAGCCAGCCCGTGGCGCGCAGCGGCGAGTGCGGTGCGCGCTGGGACATCAGGCGCGCGTCGAGGTTGCCGGCGTACGCGGCATAGAGCGACATGGGGAGAGGGTACGGCAGGGAAAGTCCCCGTCCCTCGCGCCCCGTACGACACTCGTGTGCGCCCCCGGGCAGTAGCACCTTGAAGGGTGCGGGACAATGGAGTACGTGACTCGGATCGTGATCATCGGTGGCGGACCCGGCGGATACGAAGCGGCCCTGGTGGCCGCCCAGCTCGGTGCGGAGGTGACCGTCGTCGACTGCGACGGTCTGGGCGGAGCGTCGGTGCTGACCGACTGCGTGCCGTCGAAGACCCTTATCGCTACGGCCGAGGTCATGACGACCTTCGACTCCTCGTACGAGGAGCTGGGGATCATCGTCGCCGACGACACCCCGCCGCTGGAGCAGGCGGCCCGGGTGGTCGGGGTGGACCTCGGGAAGGTCAACCGGCGCGTGAAGCGGCTCGCGCTCGCCCAGTCGCACGACATCACCGCCTCCGTCACCCGCGCCGGCGCCCGGGTCATGCGCGGCCGCGGCCGGCTCGAGGGCATGCAGGCCCTCGACGGGTCCCGGAAGGTCGTCGTCACCGCCGCCGACGGCACCGAGGAGACCCTCACCGCCGACGCCGTCCTCATCGCCACCGGCGGTCACCCGCGCGAACTGCCCGACGCCAGGCCCGACGGCGAGCGCATCCTGAACTGGACGCAGGTCTACGACCTCACCGAGCTGCCGGAAGAGCTGATCGTGGTCGGGTCGGGCGTCACCGGCGCCGAGTTCGCCGGCGCCTACCAGGCCCTCGGCTCCAAGGTCACGCTCGTGTCGTCCCGGGACCGCGTGCTGCCCGGTGAGGACCCGGACGCCGCCGCCGTGCTGGAGGACGTCTTCCGGCGCCGCGGCATGAACGTCATGGCCCGCTCCCGCGCGCAGTCCGCCAAGCGCGTCGGCGACCGGGTGGAGGTCACGCTGGCCGACGGCCGGGTCATCAGCGGCACCCACTGCCTGATGGCCGTCGGCGCCATCCCCAACAGCGCGGGCCTCGGCCTGGAGGAGGCCGGGGTCAAGGTGCGCGACTCCGGGCACATCTGGACCGACAAGGTGTCCCGTACGACCGCTCCCGGCGTGTACGCGGCCGGTGACGTGACCGGGGTCTTCGCGCTCGCGTCCGTCGCCGCCATGCAGGGACGTATCGCCATGTACCACTTCCTCGGCGACGCGGTGGCCCCGCTGAACCTGAAGACCGTCTCCTCGAACGTCTTCACCGACCCCGAGATCGCCACCGTCGGCTACACGCAGGCCGACGTGGACGCGGGCAAGATCGACGCCAGGGTCGTCAAGCTGCCCCTGCTGCGCAACCCGCGCGCGAAGATGCAGGGCATCCGGGACGGCTTCGTGAAGATCTTCTGCCGTCCGGGCACGGGCATCGTCGTCGGCGGCGTCGTCGTCGCGCCGCGCGCCTCGGAACTGATCCACCCCATCTCGATCGCCGTCGACAACAATCTGACGGTCGAACAGATCGCGAACGCCTTCACGGTGTACCCCTCCCTTTCGGGGTCGATCGCGGAGGTGGCCCGGCAGTTGCACACCCGGAAGGCCGGCGCGGAGGCCTGACGGCCGGATCCGGCTTCCCGCTGGTCACGGGGAGTCGCCGCGTGTGCGTGCGGCATAGTCGGGGAGGATAGGTCCTATACCACTTCCCGCCCTGCCATGCGAACAACTTCTGTTATTCGGCGCAAACTGCTGAAACCAGACGGTCGCTGGGGTTACTGTCAGTTTCGTGTTCGCTGCTGAACGTCGCCAACTGATCCTCGAAATGGTGCGAGCGAACGGTGCCGTGTCGCTCCGTGAACTCGCCCGCGTCGTCCAGACCTCCGAAGTGACCGTACGGCGGGACGTGCGGGCACTGGAGGCAGAAGGACTCCTCGACCGCCGGCACGGCGGTGCGGTACTGCCCGGTGGGTTCACGCGGGAGTCGGGCTTTCCGCAGAAGTCGCATCTCGCGACCGCCGAGAAGACGGCCATCGCCGACCTCGCGGCGGGCCTCGTCGAAGAGGGCGAGGCCATCGTGGTCGGCGCGGGTACCACCACGCAGGAGCTGGCCCGCCGGCTCGCGCGGGTGCCCGGCCTCACGGTCGTCACCAACTCGCTCCTCGTCGCCCAGGCGTTGGCCCATGCCAACCGGGTGGAGGTCGTGATGACCGGCGGCACCCTGCGCGGCTCCAACTACGCCCTGGTCGGCTCCGGCGCCGAGCAGTCCCTGCAAGGGCTGCGGGTGTCGAAGGCCTTCCTGTCCGGGAGCGGTCTGACCGCCGAGCGCGGGCTCTCCACGTCCAACATGCTCTCGGCGTCCGTCGACCGGGCCCTCGTCCAGGCCGCCGCGGAGGTCGTGGTCCTCGCCGACCACACCAAGCTCGGCACCGACACGATGTTCCAGACCGTGCCGACCGACCTCATCACCCGCCTGGTCACCGACGAGCCGCCCGGCCACGACGACCGCGCCGCCACCGAGTTGCAGGCGCTCGCCGACCAGGGCGTGCAGATCGCCGTGGCCGGGACGGGGAACTCTTCGGGGGGTGAGCAGGCCCCGGCGCGACGAGCTCCGCTGCCGGGGCCGCGGAGGGGGGTCGCGCTTCGCTCCGGTGCGGGGTTCTCCGAGCCCACGGGGGCCGAGCGGGGCCGGGTTGCCGATCTGCGGCGGCGCTGAGGGCGCCGAGCCCCCGAGCCGGCGCGTCCGCCGCTTCCAAAGCCGAACGCCCGGTGGACCGAAGTGCTTCGGTCCACCGGGCGTTTCCGTGAAAGCCGGCGTCAGTCCTTGATCTCGCAGATGGCGGCGCCGGAGGTGACGGATGCGCCGATCTCCGCGGTGAGGCCCTTGATGGTGCCGGCCTTGTGCGCGTTCAGCGGCTGTTCCATCTTCATGGCCTCCAGGACGACGACGAGGTCACCTTCCTTGACCTCCTGGCCCTCCTCGACCGCGACCTTGACGATCGTGCCCTGCATGGGCGAGGCGAGGGTGTCGCCGGAGGCTACGGGGCCGGACTTCTTGGCCGCGCGGCGCTTGGGCTTGGCGCCGGCGGCGAGGCCGGTGCGGGCCAGGGACATGCCGAGCGAGGCCGGCAGGGAGACCTCCAGGCGCTTGCCGCCGACCTCGACGACGACCGTCTCGCGGCTGGTGTCCTCCTCCGACTCGACGTCGGCCGGGGCGGCGAAGGGCTTGATCTCGTTGACGAACTCGGTCTCGATCCAGCGGGTGTGGACCGTGAACGCCTCGGTCGAGCCGGTCAGCTCGGGGGCGAACGCCGGATCCCTGACCACCGCGCGGTGGAAGGGGATCGCGGTGGCCATGCCCTCGACCTGGAACTCGTCCAGGGCGCGCGCGGCCCGCTGAAGCGCCTCCTTGCGGGTACGGCCGGTCACGATCAGCTTGGCCAGCAGGGAGTCCCAGGCCGGGCCGATCACGCTGCCGGCCTCCACACCCGCGTCCAGGCGGACACCGGGGCCCGAGGGTGCGTCGAAGCGGGTCACCGTGCCGGGCGCCGGGAGGAAGTTGCGGCCCGGGTCCTCGCCGTTGATGCGGAACTCGAAGGAGTGACCGCGCAGCGGCGGGTCGTCGTAGCCGAGCTCCTCGCCGTCGGCGATGCGGAACATCTCGCGCACCAGGTCGATGCCGGAGACCTCCTCGGTCACCGGGTGCTCGACCTGCAGCCGGGTGTTGACCTCCAGGAAGGAGATCGTGCCGTCCTGGCCGACCAGGAACTCACACGTGCCCGCGCCCTCGTAGTGGGCCTCCTTCAGGATGGCCTTGGAGGCCCGGTACAGCTCGGCGAGCTGCGCCTCGGACAGGAACGGCGCCGGGGCCTCCTCGACCAGCTTCTGGTGGCGGCGCTGCAGCGAGCAGTCACGGGTGGAGACGACGACCACGTTGCCGTGCTTGTCGGCCAGGCACTGGGTCTCCACGTGCCGGGGGCGGTCCAGGTAGCGCTCGACGAAGCATTCGCCCCGGCCGAAGGCGGCGACCGCCTCGCGGACGGCGGAGTCGTACAGCTCCGGGACCTCTTCCAGCGTCCGGGCGACCTTCAGGCCGCGGCCGCCGCCGCCGAAGGCGGCCTTGATGGCGATCGGCAGGCCGTGCTGCTTCGCGAAGGCCACGACCTCCTCGGCGCCGGAGACGGGGTCCGGGGTGCCGGCCACCAGCGGGGCGCCGGCGCGCTGCGCGATGTGCCGGGCGGCGACCTTGTCACCGAGGTCGCGGATGGCCTGCGGCGGCGGGCCGATCCAGATCAGTCCGGCGTCCAGCACCGCCTGGGCGAAGTCGGCGTTCTCCGACAGGAAGCCGTAGCCCGGATGGACCGCGTCCGCGCCGGACTCGCGCGCCGCGTTCAGGATCTTGTCGATGACGAGATAGCTGGTGGCCGGGGTGTCACCGCCCAGGGCGAACGCCTCATCCGCGGCGCGGACATGCAGAGCGTCCCGGTCCGGGTCGGCGTAGACGGCCACGCTCGCGATCCCGGCGTCCCGGCAGGCCCGGGCCACGCGGACAGCGATTTCGCCACGGTTGGCGATGAGCACCTTGCGCACGATTGAGGCTCCCTCCTTGAAACAAGCCGAGTTTAGGGACTGCCGACACGGCACTTCGACCCGTCCCCAATGGTGAGCTTGCCCACACGGAGCGTGATGCGAGGCTCGCTCGACCCGCGAAAACCCTTGTCGCACCGGTCGTACGCAGGGGTCCTCCGGGAAACCCTAGCCCGGTCATGTGGTCAAGGTCTCTGTGAGAGCGTGCTGCGGCCCACTCAGTTTCTTTGTCGAGTCCCTACGAATGGCCCAATGATTCTTTGCTGCCACGCGAACCCTTGTCCCGCGGTTTACCCGTTAGTAGCGTTCGCGATGACTTGAACGTACCTGGGGTAACACGCAACTGGCTCGAGAGTGGGTGGGGACCGGTGGTGCGCAGACCGGTGGCATGGGTCGTGGCGATCGTCCTTCTGGCGGAGGCGGTCTTCATCGCGGCGCTGAACTGGTTCCTCGGCATGGTCGTCGACCGCCAGGAGATGTCCCTGGCGGGCCTGGACTCGCACGTGATGGCGACGTCCTCGAAGATCGGCGGGATCGTCTTCGGCCTCTACTTCGCGCTGTGCGCGCTGGTGGCCGCCCTGGTCGCGATCCGCGACCGCGCCCCCGCGGGCTTCGGGCGCGTGCTGCTGATCAGCGTGGCGGTCGTGCACGGCCTCCTGGGCGCCTTCGCCTGGGGCCTGGTCGGCTGGACGGCGTTCCTGTTCATGGTGGTGGTGCTCGGCCTCGTCGTCCTGCTGCTGATGACGTACGACCGCGAGGCCGGGCCGCAGCAGACCGCGCCGGGCGGTGCGGCGGACCCGGGCGGCGACCCGGAGGCCGAGACCGAGCCGGCCCCGGCCCCGGCGGCCGTACCGGCGCCCCGTGCGGAGGAGCCGCAGGACGGGGACGGTGGGGACGACGAGCCGCAGGACTCCGTGCCCGCCCAGGTCACTCGGCCGGTGACCACAACTCCGTGATCCCGACGCCCAGTTCCGCCAGCAGCCTGCGCACCAGGGGCAGGCTGATGCCGATCACGTTGCCGTGGTCGCCCTCGATGCCCTCGATGAACGGCGCCGAACGGCCGTCCAGGGTGAAGGCGCCCGCGACGTAGAGGGGCTCGCCGGAGGCGACGTACGCGGCGATCTCCTCGTCGCTGGGGTCGCCGAAGCGGACCACGGTGGAGGCGGTCGCGGACACGTACCGCTTGGCCTGCGTGTCCCAGACGCAGTGCCCCGTCTGGAGGGTGCCGGCGCGCCCGCGCATCGCCTTCCAGCGGGCGGTCGCCTCCTCGGCGTCGGCGGGCTTGCCGAGGGCCTGTCCGTCCAGCTCCAGCACCGAGTCGCAGCCGATCACCAGGGCGCCCTGCACCTCGGGCCTGGCCGCCACGACCGAGGCCTTCGCCTCGGCCAGGGCGAGCGCCAGCTCCGCCGGGGTGGGGGCGCTGACGGCATCCTCGTCGACCCCGCTGACGATCACCTCGGGGTCGAGGCCGGCCTGTCTGAGCAGGCCCAGCCGGGCGGGGGACTGCGATGCGAGCACGAGTCGCCTGCGGCGCGTAGCGGTCATGCGGCCAGGTTAGCGGCGGAGCGCCGGCCGGCTCATCTCGCCTGCCGTGCCCTCGTCTCGCCTGCCGCGCCGTCACCTCGTGTGCCGCGTCGTCAGCGCAGGCCGATCACGAGCATCGCCAGGACCATCGCCAGGGCCACCAGGAAGCCGAGCCGCCGGAGCATGTGCTCCGTCTCGCGCAGTTCTTCCGGCGGCTCGTCCTCCGGGTCTGACCACAGCATTCGTCCAGCCTGCGGCCTGCTGCCGGGCGGGCGCCTGAGTACGGGTACTCAATTGGCGCCCGGCCGGCTCCCCGCACGCCTCAGCTCGGCCAGTAGGTGCGGGTCCAGGACGCCGGCCCCGGCCGGGGCACGCGGGCCGCCGCGATCCGCGACGGGTCCGACCAGGCGTCCCGCGGGCCGGTCGCGCCGGGCGGCTGGGCCGCTGCCGCCGCGGCGCGGGCGCGGACCACCGCCAGGGCGGCGGCCAGCTCCTCCGGGGTCGGGTTGCCCCGTACGACTTTGATCGTCACAGCGGCTCCTTACAGGGGGATGTTGCCGTGCTTCTTCGGAGGCAGGGATTCCCGCTTGGTGCGCAGCTGACGCAGGCCGCGGACGATGTGGGAGCGGGTGTCGGACGGCATGATCACCGCGTCGACGTAGCCGCGCTCGGCCGCGACGTAGGGGTTGAGGAGGGTGTCCTCGTACTCCTGGATCAGCCGGGCCCGGGTGCCCTCGACGTCCTCCGCCTCGGCGATGGTGCGGCGGTGCAGGATGTTGACGGCGCCCTGGGCGCCCATCACCGCGATCTGGGCGGTCGGCCAGGCGAGGTTGAGGTCGGCGCCCAGGTGCTTGGAGCCCATGACGTCGTACGCGCCGCCGAAGGCCTTGCGGGTGATGACCGTGATGAGCGGGACGGTGGCCTCCGCGTAGGCGTAGATCAGCTTGGCGCCGCGGCGGATGATGCCGGTGTGCTCCTGGTCGACGCCCGGCAGGAACCCGGGGACGTCGACGAAGGTCAGCACCGGCACGTTGAAGGCGTCGCACGTGCGCACGAACCGGGCCGCCTTCTCGGAGGCGTCGATGTCCAGGCAGCCGGCGAACTGCATCGGCTGGTTGGCGACGACGCCGACCGGGTGGCCCTCGACCCGGCCGAACCCGGTGAGGATGTTCGGCGCGAACAGGGCCTGCGTCTCGAAGAACTCGCCGTCGTCCAGGACGTGTTCGATCACCGTGTGCATGTCGTACGGCTGGTTCGCGCTGTCCGGCACGACGGTGTCCAGCTCGCGGTCCTCGTCGGTGACGGCGAGGTCCGCCTCCTCCGGGAAGACCGGGGGCTCGGAGAGGTTGTTGGACGGCAGGTACGACAGCAGCTGCTTGACGTACTCGATGGCGTCCTTCTCGTCGCCGGCCATGTGGTGGGCCACGCCGGAGGCGGTGTTGTGGGTGCGGGCGCCGCCCAGCTCCTCGAAGCCGACGTCCTCGCCGGTGACGGTCTTGATGACGTCGGGGCCGGTGATGAACATGTGGCTGGTCTGGTCGACCATGACGGTGAAGTCGGTGATGGCCGGGGAGTAGACCGCGCCGCCCGCGCACGGGCCGACGACCAGGCTGATCTGCGGGATCACGCCCGAGGCGTGCGTGTTGCGGCGGAAGATCTCGCCGTACGCGCCGAGGGACGCCACGCCCTCCTGGATGCGGGCGCCGCCGGAGTCGTTGATGCCGATGACCGGGCAGCCGGTCTTCAGCGCGAAGTCCATCACCTTGACGATCTTCTGGCCGTAGACCTCGCCGAGGGCGCCGCCGAAGACGGTGAAGTCCTGGGAGAACACGGCGACCGGGCGGCCGTCGACCGTGCCGTAGCCCGTGACCACGCCGTCGCCGTACGGGCGGTTCTTCTCCAGGCCGAAGTTGGTGGAGCGGTGCCGGGCGAACTCGTCCAGCTCGACGAAGGACCCCTCGTCGAGGAGGAGTTCGATGCGCTCACGGGCCGTCAGCTTGCCCTTGGCGTGCTGCTTCTCGACGGCGCGTTCCGAGCCGGCGTGCGTCGCTTCCTGGATACGGCGCTGGAGGTCCGCGAGCTTGCCCGCGGTGGTGTGGATGTCGATCTCTTCCGGCTCGGACATCGGGATCGCGGCTCCCTGCCTGCTCAAAAGGGGGGACGGTTACTCATCCGTAGAGTAGTGCTGGGGCGGTGGGTCGGCAGTGCGGCGTTTCCCACACCTAGGGTGACTTGCATGACGCCGCAGAATGCATCCGATGACAGCCGTTGGTCCGACCTGGACCGTCCGCCCCTGAACGCCGCGGCACTGCGGCGGGCGCTGGTGCGGGAGGGCAGCCTGTACACCGAGGTCGACGTGGTGCAGCGCACCGGCTCCACCAACTCCGACCTGGTCGCCCGGGCCGCCGCCGGGAAGGCCGGCGAGGGCGCCGTACTGGTGGCCGAGGAGCAGACGGCGGGGAAGGGGCGGCTGGACCGGCGGTGGACGGCGCCGCCGCGTTCGGGTCTGTTCTTCTCCGTGCTCCTGCGGCCCGTCGAGGTGCCGGTGGCGCGGTGGGGGTGGCTGCCGCTGCTCACCGGGGTCGCCGTGGCGACCGGGCTGTCGCGGGCCGCGGGTGTGGACACGGCCCTGAAGTGGCCCAACGACCTGCTGGTCACCGTCGGCGGAGAGGAGCGCAAGGCCGGGGGCATCCTCGCGGAGCGGGCCGGGGAGGGCGGTGTCGTCATGGGGGTCGGCATCAACGTCACGCTGCGCGCCGATGAGCTGCCGGTGCCGCAGGCCGGGTCGCTGGCGCTGGCCGGGGCGGTGGGCACGGACCGGGATCCGCTGCTGCGGGCGGTGCTGCGGTCGCTGGAGGACTGGTACGGGCGGTGGCGGTCGGCCGGCGGGGATCCGTCGGTCAGCGGGCTCCAGGAGACGTACGCGGCGGGGTGCGCGACGCTGGGGCGGACCGTGCGGGCCGAGCTGCCGGGGGAGCGGTCGGTGGTGGGGGAGGCGGTGGCGGTCGACGGGGACGGGCGGCTCGTCATCGCCACGCAGGCCGGTGTGCAGGAGCCGGTGGGGGCGGGGGACATCGTCCATCTGCGGCCGGCTTAGGGGTACGGCCGGGGGGCGACGGTGTGGTGCGGCCGAGTGGTCATGCCTGAGGTCGGGGTTGGGGGCGGGCGAGTGCGGGGCCTGCGGTCCGGGGCGGGTATGGGCGAGTGGGGCGGCCTGCGGTCCGGGGCGGGGGCGGTGAGTGGAGGCGTGCGGTCCGGGTCGGGTGCGGGCGAGTGGGGGCGTGCGGTCCGGGTCGGGTGCGGGCGAGTGGGGCGCGGCCTGCGGTCCGGGGCGGGGGCGGGTGAGTGGGGGGATGCCTGCGGTCGGGGGTTGGGGGCGGGGGAGTGCGGGGCCTGCGGTCCGGGGCGGGTGTGGGCGAGTGAGGCGGCCTGCGGTCCGGGGCGGGGGCGGTGAGTGGAGGCGTGCGGTCCGGGGCGGGGGCGGGTGAGTGGGGGGATGCCTGCGGTCGGGGGTTGGGTGCAGGTGAGTGGGGGGATGCCTGCGGCGCCTGTGCGGCTTCGGTGGGGGCGGGCGTAGCGCCCAGGGTCGGTTTTGGGTCGGGGCCGCGCCGGGGGGTGTCCGTCCTCGGTCGGGCGGTTGCGGGGGTCGGCGGGTGGGCGGTGTTTGACGCCCGCCGGTGCGGGCGGACCCCCCGTTCCGTCCCCTTCCCGCCGTGGGCGGCTGCCGCGCCCGGAGGGGCGCGGGGAACTGCCCCGCCGTGGCGGCTGCCGCGGGCCCGGAGTGATCATCGGCCCAACCCGACGGAGTGAGCTGGCGCACACCTGCCGTAGAGTTGAGGCCGGTCGGAACGTGACCGCGGCAGATCGGAAGGGCAGCAGGCGTGACCGTCGACGACACGGGCTCCGGCGAGGGCGCGGACGCCGCCGACTCCGGCGAGGACCCGCTGGCCCTGCGCCTCGAGCAGCTCATTCTGGGCGCCGAGCGCCGCTACACGCCGTTTCAGGCGGCCCGCAGCGCCGGTGTGTCCATGGAGCTGGCCTCGCGCTTCTGGCGGGCGATGGGGTTCGCGGACATCGGACAGGCCAAGGCGCTGACCGAGGCCGATGTGCTCGCCCTGCGCCGGCTCGCCGGTCTGGTCGAGGCGGGGCTGCTCAGCGAGGCCATGGCGGTGCAGGTCGCGCGGTCCACGGGGCAGACCACCGCCCGGTTGGCCGAGTGGCAGATGGATTCCTTCCTGGAGGGGCTGACCGAGCCGCCCGAGCCCGGGATGACCCGCACCGAGGTGACGTATCCGATCGTGGAGCTGCTCCTGCCCGAGCTGGAGGAGTTCCTCGTCTATGTGTGGCGGCGGCAGCTCGCCGCCTCGGCCGGGCGGGTCGTGCAGTCGGCCGACGACGACGAGATGGTGGACCGGCGGCTCGCCGTCGGCTTCGCCGACCTCGTGGGGTTCACCCGGTTGACGCGGCGCATGGAGGAGGAGGAGCTCGGGGAGCTGGTCGAGGCCTTCGAGACCACGGCCGCCGACCTGGTGGCCGCGCGTGGCGGCCGGCTGATCAAGACCCTCGGCGACGAGGTGCTGTACGCCGCCGATGACGCGGGTACCGCCGCGGACATCGCGCTGCGGCTCGTCGAGACGCTGGCGAACGACGAGACGATGCCGGAGCTGCGGGTCGGCATGGCCTTCGGCACGGTCACCACCCGGATGGGCGATGTGTTCGGTACGACGGTGAACCTGGCCTCCCGGCTGACCTCCATAGCGCCGCGCGACGCCGTGCTGGTGGACAGCGCCTTCGCCGAGGAGCTGATCCGCACCGGTGAGGCGCCCGCCTCGGAGGCGGAGGCGGCCGAGGCCGCGGCGGCCGCCGAGAAGGAGGGCGAGGAGCCGCCGACGTACCGGTTCGCGCTCCAGCCGATGTGGCAGCGGCCGGTGCGCGGGCTGGGCGTGGTCGAGCCCTGGCTGCTCGCCCGTCGCGACGGTCAGCCCTAGCCTCCCAGGTTCACGCAGAGGCCCAGGACCGGGACGCACACGCCGCCGGGGCCTTGTGGTGGCGCGCTATGGCTCGGTGCGGGGGTGGTCGGTGCCGGGTGTGTGGTGGGTGTGGGGGCCGGACGCGGGGCGGATGTCGTGGGCTGCGGTGTCGTTTCTCGCGGCGGGGTACGGCGTGTGGGCGCGCCGGTCGGTGCCGTACCGGCTCCGGGGGCTGTGGTGGGCGCGGTCGGGTGGGGGGTCGTGGCCGGCGATCCGGTGGCGAGTGGCGTGGGGCCGCTGCCGCCCATGACGGAGGTTGCCGAGGGCAGCGCGGTGGGGGCGGCGGAGAGCGTGGCGGTGGTGTTCGCCGCGTGGTCCGTGGCGCGGGGTTCCGCCTCCGCCGTGCCGGGGGCGCCGACGCCCGACTCCGGGGCGACCCGCACCAGGCTGAGCACCCCGGCCGCGAGGGCGAGACCGCCGGCGGCGAGGAGGATCTTGCGGGGGCGCGGCTTGCGGTGGCGTCCGTGGCGTGGGACGGGCTCGCCGGGCGCCTCGTCCGGTATCGGTGTCATGGTTTCCCTCCCCGCAGTGGCGGACGCACGCTATGCGGTGCTGTGGGTGATGTGGGGCGAGACGGCCGTGATGTCACTCGAACGGGTGTAGCCCCCTGGACTTTCCCGGGATCGGGTACGGCTGCGATGATCGGGCCGGAAGTGGGTTAACCCGCGTTAACACGTGAGCCGGAGGGTGCCATGAGCGAGGAGCGGTTCGGGGAGTTCGTGCTGGTGCGGCGGCACGGGTATGTCGCGGAGCTGATGATGGACCGGCCCAAGGCCATGAACGCGGTCTCGACGGAGATGGCCCGCTCCCTGGCGGGCGCGTGCGCGGCGCTGGCCGCCGACCGGGACGCGCGCGTGGTGGTGCTGACCTCGTCCCATGAGCGGGCGTTCTGCGTCGGGGCGGACCTGAAGGAGCGGAACTCCTTCACCGACGCGGACCTGCGGCGGCAGCGGCCGGTGACGCGCGGGGCGTACACCGGGGTGCTGGAGCTGCCGATGCCGACGATCGCGGCGGTGCACGGCTTCGCGCTGGGCGGGGGGTTCGAGCTGGCCCTGTCCTGCGACCTGATCGTGGCCGACCGCACGGCGGTGGTGGGCTTGCCGGAGGTGTCCGTGGGCGTGATCCCCGGCGGTGGCGGCACGCAGCTGCTGCCGCGCCGGGTCGGGGCGGCGCGCGCGGCCGAGCTGATCTTCTCCGCCCGGCGGGTGGAGGCGGCCGAGGCGGCCGAACTCGGGCTTGTGGACCGGCTGGTGGAACAGGGCCGGGACCGCGAGGAGGCGCTGGAGCTGGCCGCGCGCATCGCCGGCAACTCCCCGGTCGGCCTGCGTGCCGCCAAGCGGGCGCTGCGGCTGGGGCACGGGCTGGATCTGCGGGCCGGCCTGGAGGTCGAGGACGCGGCCTGGCGGACCGTGGCCTTCTCCGGTGACCGGGCGGAGGGCGTGGCGGCGTTCAACGAGAAGCGCACGCCGCAGTGGCCGGGGGAGTGACCGGCACCGGACCCGTGGCCGGACCGTCATCCACCTGATCGCCCCATCGATGTCCCGAATACCCCAAATCCTCCCTAACCTGGAGTAATGGCTGAGGACAAGCGGCTGGCCGCAGTCGTGGCGCTGGCCCAGGGGATGGCGGCGGCGCGCACCCCGCGCGACTCGTGGCAGGCCGCCGCGCGGGGCGCGTGCCGCGCGCTGGACGGCAGCTTCGCCGCGCTGTCGGTGTGGGAGCGGGAGCTGGGCCGGCTGCGGGTCCTCGTGAACGTGGGGGACCGGCGCCCGGACGAGGAGGAGTTCCCCGAGTCCGAGGCCTACCCGGTGCACCAGTTCCCGGAGATCACCGAGTTCCTGCACGAGCGGTGGGCCGGAGGGCGCGGGCCGAACGCGTGGGTGGAGACGGCCGAGGGCACCGCCGCCGGCACCCCGGGGTACTTCCACCAGCGGGTCGCCGCCCTGCGCCGCCGGGGCCGGGGATGCTGTGTGGTCGCGCCGGTCGTGCTGCACGGCCGGGCCTGGGGGGAGTTGTACGTCGCCCGTGCCGTCGAGGATCCCGTCTTCGACCGCGGCGACGCCGACTTCGCCACCGTGCTGGCCGCCGTCGTCGCCGCCGGGCTCGCGCAGACCGAGCGGCTGGAGGAGGCCCGCCGGCTGGCGTACACCGACGCGCTCACCGGACTCGCCAACCGCCGCGCCGTGGACGTCCGTCTGGGGGAGGCCGTGGAGCGGCACCGCAGGGAGGGCGTGGTCGTGAGCCTGGTGGTGTGCGATCTCAACGGGCTGAAGCGGGTCAACGACACGTTCGGGCACGCCGTCGGCGACCGGTTGCTGGAGCGCTTCGGCTCGGTGCTGTCGCTGTGCGGGGCGATGGTGCCGGGCGCGCTGGTGGCGCGGCTCGGCGGGGACGAGTTCTGTCTCCTGGCCGTCGGGCAGCCCGCCGACGACGTGGTCAAGGCGGCCGACGAACTGTGCCGCAGGGCCGGGGAGTTGGAGCTGGGGGAGGGCGTGGCGTGCGGGGTCGCCTCCACCGAGGATCCGATCGGGGAGGTGCAGGACGCCCGGCGGCTGTTCCGGCTCGCCGACGCCGCCCAGTACCGGGCCAAGGCGCTGGGCGCGGACCGGCCGGTGGTCGCGGGCCGGGAGGGGCCGGGGGATCCGGTCCTGCGGCTGGCCGACGAGCCGCCGCACCCGCCGGCCGCCGAGCGGCGCCGGTTCCGCGGGCGGCGGCCGTGAGGCGAAGGCCACATCCCGAGGTAAGGGTCAACCCCGCTCCCCACTAGTGACATCGCGGCATTCAATGCGTACGCTCCTGAATATGGATATGCACACTGTGGTGGTGGGGACGTCGGGTGTCACGGCGTCCGACGTGCTCGCCGTGGCGCGCGGCGGTGCCCGTGTCGAGCTGTCGGCGGAGGCGGTGGCGGCCCTCGCCGCCGCCCGCGAGATCGTGGACGCGCTGGCGGCCAAGCCGGACCCGGTCTACGGCGTCTCCACCGGCTTCGGCGCCCTGGCGACCCGGCACATCAGCCAGGAACTGCGCGCCCAGCTGCAGCGCAACATCGTCCGCTCGCACGCCGCCGGCATGGGACCGCGGGTGGAGCGGGAAGTCGTACGGGCCCTGATGTTCCTGCGCCTGAAGACCGTCTGCTCCGGGCACACCGGCGTCCGGCCCGAGGTCGCGCAGACCATGGCCGACGTGCTGAACGCCGGGATCACCCCGGTCGTCCACGAGTACGGCTCCCTCGGCTGCTCCGGCGACCTGGCCCCGCTGTCCCACTGCGCCCTGACCCTCATGGGGGAGGGCGACGCGGAGGGCCCCGACGGTGTCGTACGGCCCGCCGGCGAGCTGCTCGCCGAGCACGGGATACAGCCGGTCGAGCTGCGCGAGAAGGAGGGCCTGGCCCTCCTCAACGGCACCGACGGCATGCTCGGCATGCTGATCATGGCCCTCGCCGACCTCGACACCCTCTACAAGTCCGCCGACGTCACCGCCGCCCTCAGCCTGGAGGCGCTGCTCGGCACCGACAAGGTGCTCGCGCCCGAGCTGCACGCGATCCGGCCGCATCCGGGACAGGGCGCCTCGGCCGCCAACATGCTGGCCGTGCTGAAGGGTTCGGGCCTGACCGGGCATCACCAGGACGACGCCCCGCGCGTCCAGGACGCCTACTCCGTGCGCTGCGCCCCGCAGGTCGCCGGCGCCGGCCGCGACACCATGGCCCACGCCCGCCTGGTCGCCGAGCGCGAACTGGCCTCCGCCGTCGACAACCCGGTGGTGCTGCCCGACGGCCGCGTGGAGTCCAACGGCAACTTCCACGGCGCGCCCGTGGCCTACGTCCTCGACTTCCTCGCCGTCGCCGCCGCGGACCTCGGCTCCATCGCCGAGCGCCGCACCGACCGGCTGCTGGACAAGAACCGCAGCCACGGCCTGCCGCCGTTCCTCGCCGACGACGCCGGCGTCGACTCCGGGCTGATGATCGCCCAGTACACGCAGGCCGCGCTGGTCAGCGAGATGAAGCGGCTGGCCGTACCGGCGTCGGCGGACTCCATCCCGTCCTCCGCCATGCAGGAGGACCACGTGTCCATGGGCTGGTCGGCCGCGCGCAAGCTGCGCACGGCCGTGGACAACCTCACCCGGATCATCGCCATCGAGCTGTACGCGGCCACCCGCGCCATCGAGCTGCGCGAGGGCCTCACCCCGGCGCCCGCCTCCCGGGCCGTCATCGAGGCCGTGCGCGCCGCCGGTGTGCAGGGTCCCGGCCCCGACCGGTTCCTGGCGCCCGACCTCGCCGCCGCCGACGCGTTCGTGCGCGGCGGGCACCTCGTCGCCGCGGTGGAGGCGGTCACCGGCCCGCTGCGGTGACGTCCCGGCACGACGACAGGGGCCCCGCCGTGCGCGGGGCCCCTGTCCGCTGCCGTGTCACTTCAGCTTGGCCTGCTGCGCTTTGACGACCTCCGGCGAGACCGCGTACGCCTTCTTGGCCATCATCGCGCCCAGGTTCGAGGTGAAGTACACCGCCAGGGTGTTCCCGCGCCGGTCGACCTCGGCGTGGACGGGGGCCGCGCCGTCGTCGTCCGCGTCCATGGTCGCGGTGAACGCCACCGCGCCGTCCCCGGTGCCCGCCGGCTTCTCCTCGGCGACCTCGGTGAACCGCACCGTCGTCCCCGCCTGCTTGCCGGGGAAGCCGTCCGCGCAGGACTTCACGGCGGCGGAGAGGGACGCGAGGGCCTTCTCGGCGCCGTCGCCCTCGTACGAGGCCAGGGTGACCGTGGTCAGGTCCCGGTCCAGCGACTTGTGCATCGCCTCCTCGAACGCGTCCTCGTCGAGGTCGTCCAGAGAGGTCGGCTTGGCCGCCGGGGTCTTCTTCTTGTCCTGCGTCGCCAGCCGGTCGGTGCGGGCCGCCGCGTCGGCCGGCGGCAGGCCGCTCATCACGCGGGCCAGGGGCCGGCACGCGGCGCTGTCCGTCGCGATCGGCTTGGCGCGGGCGGCCGGCACCGGCCCCACCGCGTATCCGGGGACCTCTCCGTCGGCGATGATCAGCTTCTTCAACTCGGCGGCGCCGAGCGCCTTCGCGGCCGTACCGGAGCCTTTCGCGTCCCCGCCGGACTCCCCGCCCGAACAGCCCGTCACAAGGGCGAACGACAGCGCGCCCAGCACCGCGGCGGCGCACCGCCGTACGCCCGATGATCTCTTCATGAACGCACTATGTGCGGACCGTCAAAGGAACGTCAAGGGAAATTAAAAGCCCATGCGTTCGCGGCGCACCGAATAGACCACGAAACCGGCGCCCAGACCGAGGAAGAGGGTGCCGCCGACGACGTACGGCGTGGTGTCGGGGCCTCCGGTGTCGGCGAGTTCGGGACCGTCCTCGTCGGCTGCCGCCGTCACGGCCCTGGCCTGCTGCGTCAGATGCGTGGCGGAGCTTTCCGCGGTCGCTCTCGCCGAGGTGTCCTGTGACGCGTTCGCGGACGGGACGAACCACAGGGCGCACAGCAGGGTGCCCGCGGCGGTGGCGGTCAGCAGCGGACGGCGAGCGGATGACACGGAATATCGATCCCCTTGTGACGCTGGCGAATTGGCCGTGGGCAGCGATGTTAGTGAAAGACGCGGGTCACAGGAAAGTCACGGGAGGTTTCGGCCGTACGCTCCCGCCATGAACGCTGAAGAGACATCACGGTTTGTACGGCTTCGGGTGGAGCTGGTCCTCGAGGTGCAGGACGAGGACCAGCTGAGCAAGGCCGCGCTGCGCCGGCTCGCCGCCGATGCGCAGCTGCCGCCGGCCGAGCGGACCCAGGCCGAGGGAGCTGTGACGGAAGACACCGCGGAGGCCCTGGCGTATCTCGTCGATCCGTTCGACCTGGTCAGCGAGGTGCCTGGGGTGGAGCTGCAGCAGGCATCCTGGTCGAGCGAGCGGGTCGACTACGACCCGGACTCGCCCGAGTGGGAACTGGACGAGGATGATGAGGAGGACGGCGAGGAAGAGGACGGCATCGGCTGAGCGTTCCGGGGGCACCCAACACCCCGGACGGCAACCGCCGTCCGGGGTTTCGTCGTCTCAGGGGACGCACGGACCGGCTTCCGCACCACCCGCAGCCCTGGACGTGGTGTGCCCCACAGATCCAGTGCAGGGGGAACGGGGCGGCACGGACGTAGCGTTGAACGTTCTTACGGGGACACTCGGGGTTTTCGGCGAATCGGCAACGATGGAGAAGCGTGTGATGACGGACAGTAAGCGGCGCAGGGGCCTGATGGCCGCGTCCGCTCTGCTCGGCGGTGTTCTGGCCCTCACCGGCTGTTCCGGCGGCGGCGACGCCAAGGCGTCCGACAACGGAAAGGGCTCGCAGGCCGAGGCCGACGCGGCGGCGGCGAAGAAGTCCTCCGAGGCGCAGATCACGGTCTCGCCGAAGGACGGCTCGGACAACGCGTCGATCAACAACTCCGGCGTCGTCACGGTCAGCAAGGGCACCCTCACCGGCGTCACCCTCACCACCCAGGACGGCAAGGCCGTCGCCGGGCAGCTCTCCGCCGACAAGAAGAGCTGGAAGCCCAGCGTCCAGCTGGAGCGCTCGACCACCTACAAGGTCGCCGCCGAGGCGAAGGACTCGCAGGGCCGCATAGCCCACGAGAACGCGACCTTCACCACGGTCGCCCCGGCCCACAGCTTCATAGGCACCTTCACCCCGGACAACGGCGCCACGGTCGGCGTGGGCATGCCCGTCTCGATCAACTTCGACAAGGCGATCACCAACAAGGCTGCCGTCCAGAAGGGCGTCACGGTCACCTCCAGCAGCGGCCAGGAGGTCGCCTGCCACTGGTTCAACGCCAACCGCATGGACTGCCGCCCGGAGCAGTACTGGAAGGAAGGCTCCACCGTCACCCTCAAGCTGGCGCTCGACGGCGTCGAGGGCGCGCCCGGCATCCACGGCGTCCAGCAGAAGACGGTCACCTTCCACATCGGCCGCAACCAGGTCTCCTACGTCGACGCGAAGACCAAGCAGATGAAGGTCACGCAGGACGGCAAGGTCGTCAAGACCATCCCGATCTCCGCGGGCGCCCCCGACCACACCACGTACGAGGGCCAGATGGTGATCTCCGAGAAGTTCACCCAGACCCGGATGAACGGCGCGACGGTCGGCTTCAAGGACTCCGACGGCAAGGGCGAGTACGACATCAAGGACGTGCCGCACGCCATGCGCCTGACCACCTCCGGCACCTTCATCCACGGCAACTACTGGGGTGCGCCGTCCGTCTTCGGCAACGTCAACACCAGCCACGGCTGCGTCGGCCTGCAGGACGTCAAGGGCGCCGGCGACCCGAACACCCCGGCCGCCTGGTTCTACAACCACTCCCTGATCGGTGACGTGGTGGTCGTCCAGAACACCGGCGACAAGACGGTCGCCCCGGACAACGGCCTCAACGGCTGGAACATGAGCTGGGCCCAGTGGAAGGCCGGTTCGGCCGTCTGACAGCCCGTCCACAGCTTCGCCGGTGCCGCCCCCTCGTGGGCGGCACCGGTGTTTCCGGGGACCGCCGGGCCCTTCGCGGGCGCGCCCGTAAGCCTTCTCATGCATCTCTTATTCCGGCCTTAGGGTGTCGTCAGGGTCCGTCCCTAGCTTGCAGGCCATGTTCTTCACCTACCTGAGGCGCGAACTGCGCCGCCGCAGAAAGGCGGCCCTCGTCGTCGCCTCCGGCCTCGCGCTGGGCATCGCGCTGGTCATCGTGGTCAACTCCGTGTCCAGCGGCATGGGGAAGGCCCAGGACAAGGTCCTGCAGTCGCTGTACGGCCTGGGTACGGACATGACGGTCACCAAGGCGGCCACGCCGACCGCCGCCGGCTCCCAGCAGCCCCGCTTCCAGTTCGGGGCGCGCGACAGCGACGACAAGTCCACCCAGAGCAGCGACCGGGTGCGGGTGCAGGGCTTCACCACCCTCGCCTCCTCCACGGTCACCGAGGTCGCCGGGCAGAAGGGCGTGTCGTCGGCCGTCGGCGGGCTCAGCCTCAACGTGTTCCGGGTCAGCGGCCAGTTCACCCGCGGCCAGTTCCAGCAGAGCGGCGGCGCCGGAGGGTTCCAGCGGGGCGGCGCCACCGGCGCGCCGCAGGGCGAGGTCAAGGGCGGCGGCGCCGACTTCGGCCTCAACCAGTACACGGTGTTCGGCACCGACGTCACCCGCACCGGGATCGGCCCGCTGACCTCCTCGAAGATCACCAGCGGCCGCACCTTCAAGACCTCGGAGACGGACGCCAAGGTGGCCGTGGCCGACTCGGCGTACGCCAAGGAGAAGAAGTACAAGGTCGGCTCCACCGTCACCATCAAGGGCACCAAGTTCACGGTGATCGGCATCGCCACCGCCAGCAGCGGCGACTCGGCGGCCAACCTGTACATCCCGCTGAAGCAGGCGCAGACCCTCGCCGACGAGAAGAACAAGATCACCACGATCTACGTCAAGGCGACCGACTCGCAGCAGATCGACAGCGTCAAGAGCGCCATCCAGAAGAACGTCTCCGGTACGACGGTCACCACCTCCGCCGACCTCGCCAAGACGGTGTCCGGCTCGCTGTCCACCGCCTCCTCCCTCGCCACCAAGGTCGGCAAGTGGCTCTCCATCGCGGTGCTGGTCGCCGCGTTCCTCGTCGCCGGGCTGCTCACCTCCTCCGCGGTCTCCCGGCGTGTGCGCGAGTTCGGCACGCTGAAGGCGCTGGGCTGGAAGTCGGGCCGGGTGACCCGGCAGGTGGTCGGCGAGGCCGTGGTCAACGGCCTGGTCGGCGGCGTCCTGGGCATCGCCCTGGGTCTCGCGGGCGCGTACGCGGTGACGGCGGTCAGCCCCACGCTCCAGGCCCAACTGGGCAGCACCGGCGGGGGCTTCGGCGGCGGTCCCGGCGGAGGCGGGGGCTTCGGGGGGCCCGGCCGCGCGGCGGCGAAGTCCCTCGAGGTCGCTCTCACGGCTCCGGTCAGCGTGACGACGATCGTCCTTGCGGTGGGACTCGCGGTGGCCGGCGGCCTCGTCGCGGGCGCCTTCGGCGGCTGGCGCGCCTCACGCCTGCGCCCGGCGGACGCACTGCGCCGCGTCGAGTAGCCCGCGCCGGCGTACCCCCCCGAACCCCACCCACCCAGGAGCCACCATGTACGAACTCAGAAACGTCACCAAGCGCTACACCAGGGGCAAGGAGACCGTCCACGCCCTCGACGGCGTGGACCTGGCCATCGGCGACGGGGACCGGCTCGTCATCCAGGGTCCCACCGGCGGCGGGAAGTCCACCCTCCTGCAGATGCTCGGCGGTCTGGACCGGCCCACCTCCGGCGAGGTCGTGCTGGACGGCACCGACCTGGCCAAGCTCAGCGAGGCCCGGCTGACCAGGGTCCGCAGCGAGAACATCGGCTTCGTCTTCCAGTCCTTCAACCTCATCCCCACCCTCACCGCCCAGGAGAACGTGGAGACGGCCCTCGTCCCCCTCGGCATCAAGGCGAAGGAACGCCGCGACCTCGCCGCGGAGGCCCTGCACTCCGTCGGCCTCGGCGAACGCCTGCACCATCTGCCCGGCGAGATGTCCGGAGGCCAGCAGCAGCGCGTCGCCATCGCCCGGGCCGTCGTGAAGAAGCCCAAGGTGCTGCTCGCCGACGAACCGACCGGCAACCTCGACGAGGGCATGCGGGACGAGATCATGGACGTGCTCGAACGCCTGTGGAAGGAGCACGGGTTGACCTTCATCATGGTCACCCACGACTCCGCGATCGCGCGGAAGGCCCCGCGCCTGGCCACCATCCGCAAGGGGAAGATCACGGTGAAGGAGAACGCCGCGACCTGACGCCGCACAACACCGCTCGCGCACCGGGCACTTGGCGGTTGTGTAACGGTGGCCCGCAGGCGGCGTAACAGTTTCCCGTCACTCTTTCTTACCGTCCTCTCATCTGTTGAGGCGTCTGATCACCCCCCGGCATACTGCGTGATCCCGGGGGGTTGTCGTATATGCGTACGAGTCCACCCCCGGCCGGGTGAACGGGGAATTCACCCGGTACCTCATCTCCAGGGGGAGAACTTGCGCAGACAAGTGAAAAGGGCTGCCGCGGCCACCGTGGCCACGGCCGCAGCCGTCGCCCTCGCAGCGGGTATGACCAGCCCGGCGTCGGCGAAGCCCGCGGAGCGCACCGCCGCCTCCGCGCTCACCGTGAAGACCCACGTCACCCTCATCACCGGCGACCGCGTCGCGCTCGACGCCAAGGGCCGGGTCGTCGGCCTGCAGCGGGCCAAGGGCCGCGAGCACATACCCTTCCAGGTCCGCCGGGCCGAGGGTCACACGCTGGTCGTCCCGCTCGACGCGGCCCACCTGGTCGCCTCCGGCACGCTGGACCAGCGCCTGTTCGACGTCACCGAGCTGAACAAGGCCGCCACCCGCCGGGCCCAGAAGGACGGCCTGAAGGTCATCGTCGGCTACCGCGGCTCCGCCGCGTCCGCCAAGGCCGGCGTGCGCGATGCGAGCCGTCTGCGGCGCAGCCTGAGCGTCCTCGACGCCGACGCCGTGCAGACGCCGGTCAGCAACACCGCCGCGCTCTGGCACGCCGTCACCGACGGCGGCCGGGCCGCCTCCGGCATCGCGCACGTCTGGCTCGACGGCGTCCGCAAGGCCTCCCTCGACAAGTCCGTCCCGCAGATCGGCGCGCCGGTCGCGTGGAAGGCCGGCTACACCGGCAAGGGCGTGAAGGTCGCGGTCCTGGACACCGGCGTGGACACCAGCCACCCGGACCTCAAGGACCAGGTGGTCGCCTCCAGGAACTTCACCTCGGCCGCCGACGCCACCGACCACTTCGGGCACGGCACCCACGTCGCCTCCATCGTGGCGGGCACCGGCGCCAAGTCGGGCGGCAGGTACAAGGGTGTGGCCCCGGACGCCAGAATCATCAACGGCAAGGTGCTGGACGACACCGGCTCCGGCGACGACTCCGGCATCCTCGCCGGCATGGAGTGGGCCGCCTCCCAGGGCGCCTCCGTCGTCAACCTGAGCCTCGGCGGCTACGACAGCCCGGGCATCGACCCGCTCGAGGCCGAGGTCAACAAGCTCTCCACGACCAAGAACATCCTGTTCGCGATCGCCGCGGGCAACGACGGCCCCCAGTCGATCGGTTCACCGGGCAGCGCGGACGCCGCGCTCACCGTCGGCGCCGTCGACAAGAAGGACAAGCTCGCCGACTTCTCCTCCACCGGCCCGCGCATCGGCGACGGTGCCATCAAGCCCGACGTCACCGCGCCCGGGGTGGACATCACCGCCGCCGCGGCCAAGGGCAGCGTCATCGACCAGGAGGTCGGCGAGAAGCCCGAGGGCTACCTGACCATCTCCGGCACCTCGATGGCCACCCCGCACGTCGCCGGCGCCGCCGCGATCCTGAAGCAGGAGCACCCCGACTGGGGCTACGCCGAGCTGAAGGGCGCGCTCACCGGCTCCGCCAAGGGCGGCAACTACACGCCGTACCAGCAGGGTGCGGGCCGTATCGCGGTGGACAAGGCCTACCGGCAGACCGTGATCGCCGACCCGGTGTCGGTGAACTTCGGTGTGCAGCAGTGGCCGCACACCGACGACAAGCCGGTCACCAGGAAGGTGACGTACCGCAACCTCGGCGACAAGGACGTCACGCTCACCCTGAGCAGCACCGGCCTCGACCCCAAGGGACACGCGGCGCCGGCCGGCTTCTTCACGCTCGGCGCGACCGAACTGACCGTCCCGGCGCACGGCAAGGCCTCCGTCGCCCTCACCGCGGACACCAGGCTGGGCGGCACCCTCGACGGCGCCTACTCCGCGTACGTGACCGCCACCGGCGCCGGCCAGACGGTCCGCACGGGCGCCGCGGTGCAGCGCGAGGTGGAGTCGTACGACGTCACGCTGAAGGTCATCGGCCGGGGCGGCAAGCCCGCGAAGTACTACACCGCCGAACTCGCCGGCCTGTCCGGCCTCGGCAGCGGCACGGACGTGAGCCCGTACGACCCGTCCGGCACGGTGAAGGCACGCCTGCCCAAGGGCACCTACCTCCTCAACGCGGCCGTCTCCGTGGACAAGGAGGGCGTCAAGGGCACCGACTGGATCGCCCAGCCGTCGCTGACCGTCACCAAGAAGCAGACGGTCACGATCGACGCGCGCAAGGCGAAGCCGGTCGACATCACCGTCCCGGCCGCGGGCGCGACATCGAAGTTCGCCTGCCCCGGCTACCAGGTCACCAGCGGCGACAACACGTACACCTACAGCTGGTTCCTCGACTCGTACAAGAACTTCCGCACCGCCCACCTCGGTCCGAAGCTGCCCGCCGGCCGGCTGTTCCAGCAGTGGGACGCCCACTGGACCAAGGGCGCGGGCGAGGAGTACGACGTCACCTCCGGCGGCCCGGTCCGGCAGCTCGCCACCGGGTACACCAAGCACTACAAGGCGAGCGAGCTGGCCACCGTCAAGGCCCGCCTCGGCGCCTCCGCCGGCGGCAGGACCGGCTCCATCAGCGCCGTCGGCTGGCTTCCCGACAGCGTGGGCGCCTCCTCCATCGACATCGCGCAGAAGCTGCCCGGCACCCGCACCCTGCACCTGTCCACGGCCGGCGGGGTCCTGTGGGATCTGGACTTCACCCAGTACGGCGGCAAGGACCAGGACGGATTCCCCCTCGCCGACGCCGGATACACGCTCGGCGAGTCCTCCTTCAAGGCCGGCCACAGCTACACCAGAACGGTGAACACCGCCGTCTTCGGCCCGCACGTCGGCAAGGACCTCGGCCTGTTCCGCGACGGCAACGACATCTACGGCTCGCTGCCGCTGTTCGCCGACTCCGGCAGGCACCCCGGCTCCTCGGCGTTCACCTCGGTGCGCACGACCCTGTACCGCGACGGCACCAAGGTCGGCTCCAACGAGGACCCGCTGTTCGGCGAGGCGACCTTCAAGGTCCCGGCCGGGGACGCCGCCTACCGGCTGACCACCTCGGTCACCCGCTCGGCGAAGGTCGCCCGGGCGTCCTCGCGGATCGACGCCGCCTGGACCTTCCGCTCCAAGAAGGTCTCCGGCGCCGTCCAGCTCCCCGCCTCCGCCCTGCACTACGGCGCCACGACCGGCCTGGACAGCACCGTCCCGGCCGGGCGCACGGTCACCTTCCCGGTCACCGTCGAGGGCGCGGCGGCCGGCGGCAACCTCAAGTCCCTTGCGGTGTACGTCTCCTACGACGGCAAGACCTTCGAGAAGGTCGACGTCCGCGGCGGGAAGATCACGGTGAAGAACCCGGCGAAGGGCAAGTCCGTCTCCTTCCGCTCCGAGATCACCGACAAGAAGGGCAACACGTCGAAGATCACGATCTACGACGCGTACTTCGGCAAGTGAGCCGCAGCGCCCGCATGAAGTGAGGGGCGCCCGGAGCCTGTGCTCCGGGCGCCCCTCACGGCCTTCAGGACGACGGCACCGCGCGGACCGCGTCCGTGCCCCAGCTGGCCAGCAGCCGCAGGGAGTCGGCCGACGGCGAGCCCGGCTCGGCGTGATACGTGACCAGGGACTGCTCCGAGTCGTCCGTCAGCCGGAACGACTCGAAGTTCAGGGCGAGGTCGCCCACCAGCGGGTGGTGCAGGCGCTTGACGCCGTGGTTCTTCTCCTTGACGTCGTGCGTCGCCCACAGCCGGCGGAACTCCTCGCTCTTGACCGAGAGTTCACCCACCAGCGCCGACAGCTTCGGGTCGTCCGGATGGCAGCCCGCGTCCATGCGCAGGGCGCAGACGATGTCGATCGCCTTCTGCTCCCACTCGACGAACAGCTCGCGGTACTCCGGCCGCAGAAACGTCAGCCGCGCCCAGTTCCGCTCCGCCGCCGGCAGCTGAGCCCAGTCGCCGAAGAGCGCCGCCGCCATCCGGTTCCAGGCGAGGATCTCCGCCCGGCGCCCCACGACGTACGCCGGCACGCCGTCCATGGTGTCCAGCAGCTGCCGCAGTGCGACGCGGACCTGCTGCTGCCGTGCCGCGGGCTTCTTCTTGTGCGACTTCGGCTTGGCCAGATGCGTCAGATGCGCGTGCTCGGCGTCCGACAGCCTCAGCGCCCGCGCGATCGCGTCCAGCACCTCCGCCGAGACGTTCCGCCCGTTGCCCTGCTCCAGGCGCGTGTAGTAGGCCACCGACACGCCGGCCAGCTGCGCCAGCTCCTCGCGCCGCAGCCCCGGCACCCGGCGGCGCCGGCCGAACGCCGGCAGGCCCACGTCCTCCGGCTTCAGCCGGGCCCGCCGGCTGCGCAGGAACTCGCTCAGCTCGGCCCGCCGGTCCAGTGCGTGCCCTGCGGTGGCCGTGGCTTCCTGCGCCGAGTCCCTTCGTTCCATACGTCCAGTATTCCTGGTGGTACGCACACGAGCCTGACCCCGCCAGTGGTAGGCACGGCGGTCGTACGCAACAGCGTGGTCTGGGTGAGCCTCGCGGTCTGGGGCAGGCTGGACCGCGTACCCGGCCGGAAGGCGGCCGGGCACGGACCACCTGCTAGGAGAACCCTCGGCATGACCACTGTTGCTGCGTACGCCGCCCCCGCCGCGAAGGCTCCGCTGGAGCGGACGACCATCGAGCGACGCGCGGTCGGCGAGTTCGACGTCCTGATCGACATCAAGTTCGCCGGCATCTGCCACTCCGACATCCACCAGGCCCGCGAGGGCTGGGGTGAGGCGATCTTCCCGATGGTTCCGGGCCACGAGATCGCGGGTGTCGTCTCCGAGGTCGGCCCCGGTGTGACGAAGTTCGCCGTCGGCGACCGCGTCGGTGTCGGCTGCATGGTCGACTCCTGCCGCGAGTGCGAGAACTGCCGGCGCGGCCTGGAGCAGTTCTGCGTCAAGGGCATGGTCGGCACGTACAACGCCGTCGGCAGGGACGGCAAGCCCACCTACGGCGGCTACTCCGAGAAGATCGTCGTCGACGAGAACTACGTCGTGCGCATCCCGGACGGCCTGTCCCTGGACGTGGCGGCCCCGCTGCTGTGCGCCGGCATCACCACCTACTCGCCGCTCAGGCACTGGAACGCCGGCCCCGGCAAGAAGGTCGCCGTCGTCGGCCTCGGCGGCCTCGGCCACATGGCCGTCAAGATCGCCCACGCGATGGGCGCCGAGGTCACCGTCCTGTCGCAGTCCCTGCGCAAGAAGGACGACGGCCTGAAGCTGGGCGCCGACCACTACCACGCCACCAGCGACCCGAAGACCTTCGAGGAGCTGGCCGGCACCTTCGACCTGATCGTCTCCACCGTCTCGGCGCCGATGGACTTCGGCGCGCTGCTGTCGCTGCTGAAGGTGGACGGCGCGCTGGTGAACGTGGGCGCCCCCGAGGAGCCGATCTCCCTCAACCTGTTCTCGGTGATCGGCGGCCGCAAGACCCTCGCCGGCTCGATGATCGGCGGCATCGCCGAGACCCAGGAGATGCTCGACTTCTGCGCCGAGCACAACCTGGGCGCCGAGATCGAGCTGATCGGCGCCGACCAGATCAACGAGGCGTACGAGCGGGTGCTCGCGAGCGACGTCCGCTACCGCTTCGTGATCGACACGGCGACGATCTGACACAGGGCCGGTGCGGCGGCGGGCCGGAGCGCGGCGCGGCGGCCGGGCGGTGCGGTCCGCCACCGGGTCCTACTCGACGGGGAACGACTCCCCGGCGCGGCGGGAGCGCACCAGCACGGCTCCGCCGCCGCCCGGCCGCACCACGTGGGCGCGGCCCGGTCCCGTCACCCGGGCCCGGCCGTCCGCCACCTCCAGCAGGGTGTTCTCGTCCACGGCGACCCCGTACGGCGCCGCACCCCGCGCGACCACCGCGATCAGCCGGGGGAGCGTCCCCCACTGGGCGGCGTGGACGTCCACCGCGAACGGCACCAGACCGAGCCCCGCCCGCGCCTCGACCTCCGCCAGGTCCTCCCCGGTCTCCTCCGGGCACACCGGCACCCCGTCCACCAGCCAGCCGCCGACCACGGCGCGCCGCGCGGCCACCGCCGCACCGGCGGAGAAACCGGCGTACGGCATCCCGCGCTCGGCGAGCAGCTCCGGCAGCCGCCGCAGGCAGCCGACGAGCGCCTCCTGGTACGCGGGCGTCAGCCCGCCGCACACCAGCAGCCCGTCGATTCCGTCCAGCGCGGCCTCCGGCTCGAACCGGCCGCCGAGCGGCACGAGCAACGGCACCGGCGTGTCCGCCCCCGCCTTCCGCAGCGCCTCGGCATACCGCTCGAACTGCGCGGCGCCGTCCCCCTCGTCGACGATCAGGCACCCGATCCGCCGGTCCCCTCCGGCCGCGCGGACGAACGGCTCGTACACCTCCGCCGTGTCCCACCCGCCGCCGATCAGGAACGTGCTCATCCGGTTTCCTCCCCCTCGCCGTCCGGCTCTGTCGCCGCGAACGGCGAATGTACGGGACAGGGGCCGCCACCGTCGCCGGAATTACCCCGCGCCGCCTCCCGGCAGGCGATCAGCCCGGCAGGCCGGCCGGGCTGCCTCCGCCCGCCTCGTAACCGGCCACCGCGAGCGCGCGGTAGAGGGCGAACTCTGCGGCCGGGTCGGCGGACAGCGCCCAGGGCAGCGCGCCGACGTGGCCGTCGACGTGTATGAGCTGGTCCATGGCCTCGTGCCAGCGCTCGGCGCGGACCAGGAAGAAGATCAGCAGATGGCGGACGTGCGCGAGCATCGGGTCGTCGGGCCGGGCCGAGTGCACCGCGTGCAGGGCGCCGTGCATGGCCTTCGTGACGACCTCGCTCTGGTAGAAGCTCGCCACCAGATTCACCTCGGGGAGGTGCTCGAAGACGGCGAACAGCGGCAGCGCGGCGAGCAGCGAGCCCTCCGGGGCGCGGGCCGCGGCGGCCTCGGCGAAGGCGTACGCCTGCTCGCGCGAGCCGTGCCACTTCTCGCAGCAGTAGTGCAGGGCCGCCAGATGCGCGCCCATGTGCTGCGGGGCACGGTCGAGGATCTTCAGCCACAGCTGGTCGAACTCGGCCTGGGAGTAGGCCAGTCCGCGGGCGATGGACAGCTCGGCGATGTACGGCACCGGGTCGCCGGGGGCGAGCAGCGCGGCCTGCGCGCAGACGTCCCGGGCCTCCTCCATGATGATCCGGAACTCGTCCGTGCCCGGCGTCGCCGTCCGCCAGGCCTGCTGCACCAGGAACTCCGCGTAGACGGCGGCGCAGCCCGGGTCCTTGGGCTGCTCGGCCCGCCACACCCGCAGCCACTGGCCGCCCGGCGTCTCGTGCACCCCGCCGGGCCGCTGCTGCAGCTCCAGCGCGGCCGCGCCCGCGAAGGCCTGCACCCGCTGCCAGCGCAGCTCGCCCGCCGTCTCGGTGCCGGCCAGCAGCTGGGCGGCGGCACGGTAGTCCTGCGTGCGCTGCACCAGCTCCAGGACGTCCAGCAGGTCCGGATCCGGGCCGGGCACCCGCACGTCCAGCTCCTCCTGGCGCACGAAGCCGTACGCCGCCGGGTCGGCGGCGTCCGGGTGGCCCGGGGGAACCTGCTGGATCACCCCGCGCCTGCGCCGCACGACCGAGAGCAGCACGAAGCCCAGCATGAGCAGCGCCATCAGCAGCCAGAGAATCGCCATGCCCCCAAGCGAACCAGACGCCGCCGACACTTGGCCAACCCCGCCTCCGAGCTGTGGAAAACTCCGGACGCGATCATGACAGGGAGGGAACGGGCGGCGCCGCGGGCGTCAGCATCCGGCCAGGCGCACTACGCTCGGTGCACATGAGCGACAGGCACATCAGTCAGCACTTCGAGACCCTCGCGATCCACGCGGGCAACACCGCGGATCCCCTCACCGGCGCGGTCGTCCCGCCGATCTACCAGGTCTCGACCTACAAGCAGGACGGCGTCGGCGGGCTGCGCGGCGGCTACGAGTACAGCCGCAGCGCCAACCCCACCCGCACCGCCCTCGAGGAGAACCTCGCCGCGCTGGAGGGCGGCCGCCGCGGCCTCGCGTTCGCGTCCGGACTGGCGGCCGAGGACTGCCTGCTGCGCACGCTGCTCAGCCCCGGCGACCACGTCGTCATCCCCAACGACGCCTACGGCGGCACCTTCCGGCTCTTCGCCAAGGTCGTCTCCCGCTGGGGTGTGGAGTGGTCGGTCGCCGACAGCAGCGACCCGGCCGCCGTACGGGCCGCGATCACCCCGAAGACCAAGGCCGTCTGGGTGGAGACCCCCTCCAACCCGCTGCTCGGCATCACCGACATCGCCGCCGTCGCCTCCGTCGCGCACGACGCGGGCGCCCGGCTCGTCGTCGACAACACCTTCGCCACGCCCTACCTCCAGCAGCCGCTGTCGCTCGGCGCGGACGTCGTCGTCCACTCCCTGACCAAGTACATGGGCGGTCACTCCGACGTGGTCGGCGGCGCGCTGATCGTCTCCGACCAGGGCCTCGGCGAGGAACTCGCCTACCACCAGAACGCGATGGGCGCCGTCGCCGGCCCGTTCGACTCCTGGCTGGTGCTGCGCGGCACCAAGACCCTCGCGGTGCGCATGGACCGGCACAGCGAGAACGCCGCCAGGGTCGCCGAGATGCTCACCCGGCACCCGCGCGTGACCGGTGTCCTCTACCCGGGCCTGCCGGAGCACCCCGGCCACGAGGTCGCCGCGAAGCAGATGAAGGCGTTCGGCGGCATGGTCTCCTTCCGCGTCGAGGGCGGCGAGCAGGCAGCGGTCGAGGTGTGCAACCGCGCCCAGGTGTTCACCCTCGGCGAGTCGCTCGGCGGCGTCGAGTCCCTGATCGAGCACCCCGGCCGGATGACCCACGCCTCCGCGGCCGGCTCCGCCCTGGAGGTCCCCGGCGACCTGGTGCGCCTGTCCGTGGGCATCGAGAACGTCGACGACCTGCTCGCCGACCTCCAGCAGGCCCTGGCCTGACCATCCCGCGGGTCCGTCCTCCCGCCGGCCCCCGCCGGCCCGCCGGTCACCGGCACCTCGGTGCTTCACCAGCCGGTGATCGGCGGAGTCGTCTGGGAGGGCGGTGCCGTCCACGGGTGCACCCGGGCGGCCCACACGCTGAACGCGACGGCCGCGGCCCAGGCCAGCAGCCACAGCACCCGGCGGACGAGCTGCCTGCGCCGCAGCAGGCGCTCGCCGCGGCGCACGGCCTCCGTGTACAGGTCCGGCGGCACCGGCGCCGGGGCCTTCTCCATGATCTGCCGCGCGGCGGCCTCCCGTTGCGGCCGGTTCACCGTGGCCTCCCCGTGCGCTCGGCGCGCCGTCCGCTCACGACGGTCATGACGGCGCCACCTCCCGGCCCGCCGTGCGCGGCCTGTGCGGGCCCGGCGGGTGCAGCAGGACCGCCGTCGCGCGGTCGCAGATGGTGTGCACGCGCTCCGCGGGCAGGCCGAGCAGGGCCGCCGCCTGTTCCTCGGCGACGCCTTCGTACAGGCGCAGTACCAGGATCAGCCGTTCCTGCGGGGTGAGCCCGGCGAGCGGGCTGCCCGGGTCCGGGCGGCCGCGGCCGAACGCGCCGTACCGGTGCCAGGTCGTGCGCGCGAAGCGGGTGGCGAGGTACTGGCGGGCGCAGTCGTACGGATCCTCGCCGTGCAGCCGGTCCCAGCGGGCGTAGGTGTGGGCGAGCGCGAGCGCCAGCAGGCGCCGGGCACGCGGGTTGGCGTCCGGGGGCTCGGCGGTCATCAGCGTGGCGGCATGCAGCAGACGTCCGGCCGCGCCCGCGACGAACGCCTCGAACTCCCGGGCCCGGCGGGCAGCCCGGGACACCTGCCGATCATGCACCGCGCCTCCCCCTCGAGGGACCCCGTCCGCTACGGGAAAGGGTGAACCGCGTACGACACAGGGCCCGGTCTCATATGAGGCCAGCGGCGGCCCGGGGTCAAGACGTGCGACCCGTCCCGCGCCGACGACCCGTCCTGTCCCGACGAGCGGTGCCCCGGGCCCCGGGGCGGCCGCCGGGGCTCAGGACGCCGGGGGCTGTTCCGCCGGCGCGGCGCCCTGCACCGACATCCGCGCGGACAGCGCGCGGTTGAAGCGGGTCAGCAGCGTGCAGAAGTGCTCGCGCTCCTCCGGCGCCCAGTCCTGCGTCAGCTCGGCCATCAGCTGGCGCCGCGAGGAGCGCACCTCCTCCAGACGGGCCGCCCCGCGCGGGGAGAGCTGGAGGACCACCGCGCGCCCGTCCTCGGGGTGCGAGGTCCGCTTGACGAGACCGGTGTCGACCAGCGGAGCCACCTGCCGGGTGACCGTGGAGGAGTCGATGCCCATGCTCGCCGCGAGCGCCTTGACCCCCATCGGGCCTTCCCGGTCGAGGCGGTTGAGCAGCAGATACGCGGCGCGGTCCATGGAGTTGCGCACCTGCCCGACCCCGCCGAGCCGCGTCTGTTCGGCACGGCGGGCGAACACCGCCACCTCGTGCTGGAGGGTGTCGAGAAGACCGGTGTCACCGACGGTCGTCATGTCCATCGACATTTCAGGTGTTGTGGGCATGGCCGGAGGCTCGCTTCATGAAGGGCTGCTGGTTGGGGGACAGGGTACGCGGCTCTGCGGCGGGCCGTACCGGCGCTGCACAAAGCCGGTCTCGGAGCTTGGTCACACCAGCCGCCCGCGAGTCCGGACTGCGATGCTGGAGTCATGAGCTACCGCACGGCTGACTCCTTGCGTTCCGTCACCCTCGACGACGTGCGAGGGGCGCAGAAAATGCTCTCGGGCGTGGCCCGCACCACCGCCATGGAAGGCAGCCGGCACCTGTCCCAGCTGGTCGGCGCGCCGGTGCAGCTGAAGTGCGAGAACCTCCAGCGGACCGGCTCGTTCAAGCTGCGCGGCGCCTATGTGCGCATCGCCGGGCTGCTGCCGGAGCAGCGGGCGGCCGGGGTGGTGGCGGCCAGCGCCGGGAACCACGCGCAGGGCGTGGCGCTGGCCTCCTCGCTGCTCGGCGTGCACTCCACGGTGTTCATGCCGAAGGGCGCCCCCCTGCCCAAGATCAGCGCCACGCGCGACTACGGCGCCGAGGTGCGCCTGCACGGCCAGGTGGTCGACGAGACGCTGGCGGCCGCCGAGGAGTACGCGGCCGAGACCGGCGCGGTCTTCATCCACCCCTTCGACCACCCGGACATCATCGCCGGTCAGGGCACGGTCGGCCTGGAGATCCTGGAGCAGTGCCCGCAGGTGCGCACGATCGTCGTGGGCATCGGCGGCGGCGGGCTCGCGGCCGGGATCGCGGTGGCGGTGAAGGCGATCCGCCCGGACGTCACCGTCGTGGGCGTCCAGGCGGAGGGCGCGGCGGCCTACCCGCCCTCGCTGGCCGCCGGGCACCCGGTGTCGGTGCGGAACCCGGCGACGATGGCCGACGGCATCAAGGTGGGGCGGCCCGGCGCGGTGCCGTTCGGGATCATCAGGGACCTGGTCGACGAGGTGCGCACGGTCAGCGAGGACCAGTTGTCGGCGGCGCTGCTGCTGTGCCTGGAGCGGGCCAAGCTGGTCGTGGAGCCGGCCGGGGCGAGCCCGGTCGCGGCGCTGCTGGCCGCGCCTGGCGCCTTCGAGGGCCCGGTCGTCGCGGTGCTCTCCGGCGGGAACGTCGACCCGGTGCTGATGCAGCGGGTGCTGCGGCACGGCATGGCCGCGCAGGGCCGCTACCTGGCCGTCCGGCTGCGGCTGACGGACCGCCCGGGCGCGCTCGCCACGCTCCTCGGGGTGCTGTCGGCGGTGGACGCCAATGTCCTCGACGTCAGCCACGTACGCACCGATCCGCGGCTCGGGCTCACGGAGGCGGAGGTGGAGCTGCACCTGGAGACGAAGGGCCCGGTGCACTGCGCCGAGGTCGGCCAGGCCCTGCGGGACGCCGGTTACACGGTCATGGACTGAGAAGACCCCGGCCCGGCCGGCAGCACCCTCGCCGACGGCCCCGGACACGGCGAAGCCCCCGGTGTCCGGCACAGGCCGGGGGACACCGGGGGCCCGAGGTCATTACGGGCGGGGGTCAGCCCGAGTACGGCTCGGCCTTCAGGATCCTCACCGAGGCCTTCTTGCCGTTCGGCAGTTCGTACTCCGCGTCCTCGCCGACCTTGTGGCCGATGACGCCGGCGCCCAGCGGGGACTGCGGCGAGTACGTCTCGATGTCGGCGCTCGCGTACTCGCGGGAGGCGAGCAGGAACGTCAGCGTGTCGTCCTCGTCACCGTCGAAGGCGATCGTGACGACCATGCCGGGCGCGACGGTGCCGTCCGCGGAGGCGGGAGCCTCGCCCACCTTGGCGTTCTCGAGAAGCTGGGTCAGCTGCCGCACGCGCAGCTCCTGCTTGCCCTGCTCCTCCTTGGCCGCGTGGTACCCGCCGTTCTCGCGCAGGTCGCCCTCCTCGCGCGCGGCCGCGATCTTGGCGGCGATCTCCGTGCGCGCAGGACCAGTAAGGTACTCAAGCTCGTCCTTGAGCTTGTTGTACGCCTCCTGGGTCAGCCAGGTGACGTTCTCGCTGGTCTGGGTCACAGGGTGCTCCTCGTCGGTACTGGGAATACAAAGCATCGCCCTACCCAGAAGAATGTTCCCTCTCGGGTGGGCGAAACCACGAGCCTAACAATTCAAGGCCGGGAGGGGGAGGACATAAGCCATCACATTCGCATCAACGCAGGTCAGCGTCTATGTATTCCGGGTGAGGCCGGGGAGTGTCCGGTCCCGGGTCAGCCGGTGTGGCAGCCGAGCAGTTCGGCCGTGGTGCCCTTCGCCGTCGTACGCAGCGTGACGACCTTGTCGATGCGGGTGGCGGGCCCCGTGAACCGGAAGTCGGCCCGGCCCACCTCGGAGCCGTCCGCCGCCTGGGAGCGCAGGGTGCAGTAGCCCGAGGCGCCGGAGTCCTTGTGGACCTCCAGATGCACCTTGACCGCGTCGTTCGTGGCGTCGAAGGCGATCACCTGGGCGCTGATCTTGCTCTCCACGACGTAGTGGTAGGCGAAGTAGGCGACCAGTGCGAGCAGGGCGGCGGCGAACACGGCGCCGGCGATCCTGAGCTTGTGGTCGGCGCGCTCGTCCGACGAACGGCCGTAGCGGCCCTCGGGCAGCCGCGTGCTCGCCGTACTCATGATCGTCCTCTCCGCAGGGACCGGTCCCGGAATTATTCGCCCCCCGGTTCCGTCACTATAGAAGCCGCCGATCGCGCCGGGACCACGGGGCGCCGACATGACCGAGGATTGAGTCTTGACTGACCAGCTGCGACTGATGGCCGTTCACGCGCACCCCGACGACGAGTCGAGCAAGGGCGCGGCCACCATGGCGAAGTACGTGTCCGAGGGGGTGGACGTGCTGGTGGTGACGTGCACCGGCGGAGAGCGCGGATCCATCCTCAACCCCAAGCTGCAGGGCGACGCGTACATCGAGGAGCACATCCACGAGGTGCGCAAGAAGGAAATGGACGAGGCCCGGGAGATCCTCGGGGTCAAGCAGGAGTGGCTGGGCTTCGTCGACTCCGGCCTGCCGGAGGGCGACCCGCTGCCGCCGCTGCCCGAGGGCTGCTTCGCCCTGGAGGACGTCGACAAGGCGGCCGGCGAGCTGGTGCGCCGGATCCGCGCCTTCCGTCCGCAGGTGATCACCACCTATGACGAGAACGGCGGCTACCCGCACCCCGACCACATCATGACCCACAAGATCTCCATGGTGGCGTTCGAGGGCGCGGCGGACACCGAGAAGTACCCGGAGGCCGAGTACGGCCCCGCCTACCAGCCGCTGAAGCTGTACTACAACCAGGGCTTCAACCGCCCCCGCACCGAGGCCCTGCACCACGCGATGCTGGAGCGCGGCCTGGAGTCGCCGTACGGGGAGTGGCTCAAGCGCTGGAGCGAGATGGAGCGCACCGAGCGCACGCTGACCACGCACATCCCGTGCGCGGACTTCTTCGAGATCCGCGACAAGGCGCTGATCGCGCACGCCACGCAGATCGACCCCGACGGCGGCTGGTTCCGGGTGCCGATGGAGCTGCAGAAGGAGGTCTGGCCGACGGAGGAGTACGAGCTGGCGAAGTCGCTCGTCGACACTTCCCTCCCCGAGGACGACCTCTTCGCGGGCATCCGGGACAATGCCTGACATGAGCGCAAGCGTGAGCCTGGCAGTGACGCACCTCGTCCCCCTCGCCGACCTCGACCAGAACAAGGTCACCCCCGGTGTCCTCGGCTTCATCGTCTTCGCGGTGATGGCCCTGGCCGTGTGGGGCCTGATGAAGTCGATGAGCAAGCACATGAACAGGGTCGACTTCAAGGAGCCCCCGGAGTCCGGGGCCGAGCAGGACGACAAGTCCGGCACGGCCGACTCCGCAGCCCGGCGGGGCTGACCAGACTCAGCACGCCGCCGGCACCGCCACCCCCATCACCTCCCGGGCGCGGCGGTCCGGCGCCATGCGCGTACACCCGCCCGGCCGACCGCCTTCCAGGCTGGCCCCGCGCTCCAGCAGCAGCGCGCACGCGGGGACGCACCCGGCCGCCTTCGTCCCCGCAGGAGCGCCCGGCGAGGGCCGTCGCCGCCCCCACGCTCTGCGGGTACCCGGGCTCTCTGCGAGTGCCCGGACCGTGCGGCCGCCGGGCTCAGCCGTTGTCCGGGGGGCCCGCCTCCGCCGCTTCGTGCCCGTCGCCCCGCCCGCCGGCCACCCGCACGCCCCTGCCGGCGCGCCCTCCGCCGGCGCGCACAGCAGCGCCTCGGCCGGCGGGGCGCCCTGGCCCGCCGTCGTCATGTCGACCAGGCGTCCGGCACCGCCATCCCGCAGGGAGCCCGAGACGTCCGTGCATCGTCCCCTCATGGGCCGGGCATATCCTCCACACCCCCTCTTGTAGATGTCTACAAAGACCCGGTACCGGCCCGGCCGATGTCTCATGGCTTCCACCCCTGGCTGACTGCGCACCGGTGGCGGTGTACTCCTCCCACGGGCTGAATGAAGCAATCGGGAGAGCCGACCCGAACCCACGTTCCGGTGGCACCGGAGCACCTCTGCGGCCCCTCGGTACATCCCCGCCCTCTCCGAAAGAAGTGATCGTGACAGCGCAGACCCAAGAAGACAGCATCCAGGACCTCGAGCGTGTCTGGATGGACGAGGCGATCCGGCTGGCCACGACCAGCGTGGCGAACGGCGGCGGTCCGTTCGGCGCCCTGGTCGTCAAGGACGGCGAGATCGTCGCCCTCGGGAACAACCAGGTGACCGCGACCCTGGACCCGACGGCGCACGCCGAGGTGAGCGCGATGCGCGCCGCCTGCCGGAAGCTGGACGCCTTCTCGCTGGAGGGCTGCACGCTGTTCACCTCGTGCGAGCCGTGTCCGATGTGTCTCTCCTCCGCGCTGTGGGCGCGGGTCGACCGGATCGTCTACTGCGCCGACCGGCACGACGCCGCGGTCGCCGGTTTCGACGACCGCAAGTTCTACGACCTGTTCGAGAAGAAGCCCCAGTCGATGTGGCCGACCCGGGTCGAGCAGCTGGACCTGCCGCACCGGACGGCCCCGTTCGACGCGTGGCTGGCCAAGCCCGACCGCATCGACTACTGAGCCCGGCTCACCCGCGTGCCGTCGTCCGGCCCGGGTACGGCCGGCCACCCGCACCGGGGCGGCCGGCCGTACCCGGGCCGGAGGCGCGCCGCCCCCACCCGCCCCCATCGTGCGCCGGACCACCCCCGGCCTCCCGCATGCGGGAGGATGGAGGCATGCCGAATCGACTGGCCCGTGAGACGTCCCCCTATCTCCTCCAGCACGCGGACAACCCGGTGGACTGGTGGCCCTGGTCGGCCGGGGCCTTCGAGGAGGCGCGCAGGACGGGCCGGCCCGTCCTGCTGAGCGTCGGCTACTCCAGCTGTCACTGGTGCCACGTCATGGCCCACGAGTCCTTCGAGGACCGGGCCACCGCCGACTACCTCAACGAGCACTTCGTCAGCGTCAAGGTCGACCGCGAGGAACGCCCCGACGTGGACGCCGTCTACATGGAGGCCGTACAGGCCGCCACCGGGCACGGCGGCTGGCCCATGACCGTCTTCCTCACCCCCGACGCCGAGCCGTTCTACTTCGGCACCTACTTCCCGCCCGCGCCCCGCCACGGCATGCCCTCCTTCCGGCAGGTCCTGGAGGGCGTAAGGCAGGCCTGGGACACCCGCCGCGACGAGGTGGCCGAGGTCGCCGGGAAGATCGTGCGCGACCTCGCCCAGCGGGAGATCGTCCGGCACGGCGACCGCGCCCCCGGCGAGCAGGAGCTCGCCCAGGCGCTGCTGGGCCTGACCCGCGAGTACGACCCGCAGCGCGGCGGCTTCGGCGGCGCGCCCAAGTTCCCGCCGTCCATGGTGCTGGAGTTCCTGCTGCGGCACCACGCCCGCAACGGCTCCGAGGGCGCGCTGCAGATGGCCCAGGACACCTGCGAGCGCATGGCCCGCGGCGGCATCTACGACCAGCTCGGCGGCGGCTTCGCCCGCTACTCCGTGGACCGGGACTGGGTCGTGCCGCACTTCGAGAAGATGCTGTACGACAACGCCCTCCTGTGCCGCGTGTACGCCCACCTGTGGCGGGCCACCGGCTCCGGACTCGCCCGGCGCGTCGCCCTGGAGACCGCCGACTTCCTCGTGCGCGAACTGCGCACCCCCGAGGGCGGGTTCGCCTCCGCGCTCGACGCCGACAGCGACGACGGGAGCGGCCGGCACGTCGAGGGCGCCTACTACGTGTGGACGCCCGAGCGGCTGCGCGCCGTCCTCGGCGAGGCGGACGGCGACCTCGCCGCCCAGTACTTCGGCGTGACCGACGAGGGCACCTTCGAACACGGCCAGTCCGTCCTCCAGCTCCCGCAGAGCGAGGGCGTGTTCGACGCCGGCAGGATCGACTCCATCCGCGACCGGCTGCTCGCCGAGCGCGCCCGCCGCCCCGCGCCCGGCCGGGACGACAAGGTCGTCGCCGCCTGGAACGGCCTCGCGGTCGCCGCGCTCGCCGAGACCGGCGCCTACTTCGGCCGGCCCGACCTCGTCGAGGCCGCCGTCGCCGCCGCCGACCTGCTCGTGCGCGTGCACCTGGACGAGCACGGCCGGCTCGCCCGCACCAGCAAGGACGGCCGGGTCGGCCCCAACGCCGGGGTGCTGGAGGACTACGCGGACGTCGCGGAGGGCTTCCTCGCCCTCGCCTCCGTGACCGGGGAGGGCGTCTGGCTGGACTTCGCCGGGCTGCTCCTCGACCACGTCGTCACCCGCTTCGCCGACCCGGAGACCGGCGCCCTCTACGACACGGCCGCCGACGCCGAGCGGCTCATCCGCCGCCCGCAGGACCCCACCGACAACGCCACCCCGTCCGGCTGGACGGCGGCGGCGGGCGCCCTGCTGGGCTATGCCGCGCACACCGGTTCCGAGGCGCACCGCGGCGCCGCCGAGCGGGCGCTCGGCGTGGTGCGGACGCTCGGGCCGCGCGTGCCCCGGTTCATCGGCTGGGGCCTCGCCGTCGCCGAAGCACTCCTGGACGGGCCCAGGGAGATCGCCGTCGTCGGACCCGGCCTCGCCGACGAGCGGACGGCCGCCCTGCACCGTACGGCACTGCTGGGCACCGCCCCCGGCGCCGTCGTCGCCGCCGGCACCGCGGAGAGTGACGAGTTCCCGCTGCTCGCCGGCCGGCCGCTCGTGTCCGGTGAACCGGCGGCGTACGTCTGCCGCAACTTCACCTGTGACGCGCCGACCACCGACCCGGAACGGCTGCGCGCGGCGCTGAACGCGCACTGAGCAGCGCGGACGGCCGGCCGGCGGGACGTCCGAACTGTTCGAAACTGGGCAGGTGTTCGGATACATCCCGCTACCGGCGGCACCGTTCCGAAACACGCTATTTATCGGAACAGCTCCCGCGCTTCACAGATCCCCCCTAGTCTCTCCACAGCGAGTCGACGGGTGATCACTCACCGTCGCCCGTACAGGGGGTTATCGGGGATCTGGGGGGATCTTTTTGCTCACGTCTGTCTTCATCGCTGCCGTCTCACTGGCCCTGTTCTGGATGGCGGCGTTCACCCTGTGGTGGCAGATGCACGCCTGGCGCACGCCCGAGGTGCTGGCCTCCACGAGGTTCGGCAGGCCGGACGGCGGGGAACACCTGTCGTTCTCGCTGCTGCTGCCGGCCCGGCACGAGCAGGCGGTGCTGGACCACACCATCCAGCGGCTGCTGGAATCCACGCACACCGACTTCGAGATCATCGTGATCGTCGGGCACGACGATCCCGAGACCACGCAGGTGGCCGAGCGGGCCGCCGCACGGGACGCACGCGTACGCGTCGTCGTCGACACCCACGAGAAGAAGAACAAGCCCAAGGCCATGAACACGGCGCTGCCGCACTGCCGCGGCGACGTCGTCGGGGTCTTCGACGCCGAGGACCAGGTCCACCCCGAGCTGCTCGCCCACGTCGACCACGCCTTCCGGACCACCGGCGCGGACGTGGTGCAGGGCGGCGTGCAGCTCATCAACTTCCACTCCAGCTGGTACAGCCTGCGCAACTGCCTGGAGTACTTCTTCTGGTTCCGTTCCCGGCTGCACCTGCACGCGCAGAAGGGGTTCATCCCGCTCGGCGGCAACACCGTCTTCGTGCGGACCGGCGTCCTCAGGGAAGCGGGCGGCTGGGACCCGGACTGCCTCGCGGAGGACTGCGACCTGGGCGTCCGGCTCTCCAGCGCGGGCAAGAAGGTCGTCGTCGCCTACGACTCCGACATGGTCACCCGCGAGGAGACCCCCGGCACCCTGATGTCGCTGCTGAAGCAGCGCACCCGCTGGAACCAGGGCTTCCTCCAGGTGTACCGGAAGAAGGACTGGCGGCGGCTGCCGGGACTCGGGCAGCGGCTGCTGGCCCGGTACACCCTGATGACGCCGTTCATGCAGGCGTTCTCCGGTGTGATCATCCCGCTGAACGCGGCCGTCGCGCTCTTCCTCGACGTGCCGGTCGGCGTCGCCTTCCTCACCTTCCTGCCGCTGGTCACCGCCGCCGTCACCTTCGTCTTCGAGGTGGTCGGACTGCACGACTTCGGCAAGCAGTACGGCCTGAGGGTCCGCCTCGTCCACTACGTGAAGCTCGTCGTGGGCGGCCCCTTCTACCAGGTCCTCCTGGCCGGCGCCGCGATCCGGGCCGTGTGGCGCGAGCAACGCGGCCGCAACGACTGGGAGTTGACCACGCACGTCGGCGCGCACCTCACCGCGGCCGAGCCCATCCGAGAGGACGTCCCTGCGTGACCTCCACACTTCCCGCGGTGACCGGAGCGAAGGTCCCCGCGCAGCGCCCGCCTGCGCCCGAAACGGACCCGGCCGGCCGCACACAGCCGCCGGCACGACTGCGCTCCTCCCGCCCCGACCTGCTGCTCTGCGGCGCCCTGCTCTCGGTGATCCTCGTCGTCCAGGGCTGGAACATCGCCGCCTACCCGGCCCTCAGCGACGACGAGGGCACCTACCTCGCCCAGGCCTGGGCCGTCCAGCAGGGCCGGGGCCTCGCCCACTACACCTACTGGTACGACCACCCGCCGCTCGGCTGGATCCAGATAGCCCTGCTCGGCCGGCTGCCCGCGGCGGTCAACCCCGGCTTCATGACCGTCGGCACCATGCGGATCACGATGCTCCTGATCACGGGGGTCAGCGCGGTCCTCGTCTACGCCCTCGGCCGCCGCCTCGCGCTGCCCCGCTGGGCCGCCGCACTCGGCATGGCCCTCTTCGGGCTGTCCCCGCTCGCGGTCGTGCTCAGCCGGGAGATCTTCCTCGACAACATCGCCGTGATGTGGCTGCTGCTGGCGTTCTGCCTGGCCGCCTCGCCCAGCCGCCACCTCTGGCACCACTTCGGCGCCGGTGTCGCAGCCGCCACCGGCGTGCTCACCAAGGAGACGTTGCTCGTCGCCCTGCCCGCCCTGTTCGTCACCATGTGGCGGCACAGCCACCGCGACACCCGCAAGTTCGCGCTCACCGGAGCCGTCACCGCCTGCGCCCTGATCGGCCTCTCCTATCCACTGTTCGCCCTGCTCAAGGGCGAGTTGCTGCCCGGCCCCGGACACGTCTCCCTGTGGGACGGCATCACCTACCAGATGTCCCGGCCCGGCTCCGGATTCATCCTGCACCCGGGCTCCGGCTCCTACGGCGTCCTGCACGCGTGGCTGTACTACGACCGCGTCCTGCCCCTCGGCGGCCTCGCCGCGGCCCTGCTCCTGCTGCTCGCCCGGCGCTGGTCGGTCACCGCCCGCGCCCTCGCCGGGCCCGCGCTGACCGTCGCGCTCCTCACCGCCGTCGCCCTGCGCCCGAACGGCTATCTGCCCGCCATGTACGTCATCGGCGCGCTGCCCTTCCTCGCCCTGGTCCTGGCCGCCGCTGCCGCCTCCGTGGCGCACGCGGTGATGACCAGGCGGCGTACCGAGAACGAGAAGCGGTACCTCACCGGCGGCCGGTACGCGCTCGCCGCCGTCCTCGCCCTCGCCGCCGGCGCCTACGTCGTACCGCACTGGTACGACGGCGACCGCACCGCCGTCACCGCCGACGCAAACAGGCCCTACCGGCAGGCCGCCCACTGGCTCGGCACGAAGGTCACCGACCCGGGGGACACCCGTGTCCTCGTCGACGACGCCCTCTGGCTGGACCTCGTGCACGCCGGGTACCGGCCCGGACTCGGCGCCATCTGGTTCTACAAGGCCGACCTCGACCCGGCCGTCACCAAGACCCTGCCGCACGGCTGGAAGGACGTCGACTACGTCGTCGCCTCGCCGACCGTCCGCCGGGACGCCAAGGACCTGCCCACCGTCCGGGCCGCGATCGCGCACTCCGCGCCGGTCGCCACCTTCGGCGCCGGACCCGACCGCATCGAGATCCGGCGCATCCAGGCCGCGGGAGGCGCGCGATGAGCGAACACACCGCACCGGCACAGGGCCTCGACTCCGTCCAGGTCCCCGAACCCGGCGCCGTCACCCTCGTCGTACCGACCTTCAACGAGTCCGCGAACATCCGGCAGCTGCTGCACCGGATCACCGAGTCGGTGCCCGCGCGGCTGCCCTGCGAGGTCCTCTTCGTGGACGACTCCACCGACGACACCCCCGAGGTGATCCGCGCCGCCGCCCAGGACTGCCCGTTCCCGGTGGCCGTGCTGCACCGCGAGGAGCCCGCCGGCGGGCTCGGCGGGGCGGTCGTCGAGGGGCTGAAGGCGGCGGCCTCGGAGTGGATCGTCGTCATGGACGGCGACTGCCAGCATCCGCCCTCCCTGGTACCGGAGCTGGTGGCCACCGGCGAGCGGACGAACGCCGCACTGGTCGTCGCCTCCCGGTACATCGAGGGCGGCAGCCGGGCCGGACTCGCCGGCGGCTACCGGGTGGCCGTGTCCCGCGGCGCCACCTGGCTCGCCAAGGCCCTCTTCCCGCGCCGGCTGCGCGGCATCAGCGACCCGATGAGCGGCTTCTTCGCGATCCGGCGCAGCGCGGTCACCGCGGAGGTCCTGCGGCCCCTCGGCTACAAGATCCTGCTGGAGCTGGCCGTCCGCGGCCGCCCGCGCCGCGTCGCCGAGGTGCCGTTCGTCTTCGAGGACCGGTTCGCCGGCGAGTCCAAGTCCACCGCGCGCGAGGGCCTGCGCTTCCTGCGCCACCTGGCGGGCCTGCGCACCGCGTCCCCGGCCGCCCGCATGGCCGGCTTCGGGCTGATCGGCGCGAGCGGCTTCGTCCCGAACCTCGTCGGGCTGTGGGCGCTCACCGCCGTCGGCCTGCTCCCCCATGCTCGAATGAGCTCGCACGGGGGCACCCCCATCCTGGCCGCCGAGATCGTCGCCAACCAGCTCGGGGTCGCCTGGAACTTCCTGCTCATCGAGCACCTGCTGTTCCGCGACCGGCGCGCGCACCGCCGCTGGTGGGACCGGCTCGGCCGGTTCGCGCTGCTCGCCAACGCCGACCTCGTGCTGCGCATCCCGCTGATCGCCGTCCTCGTCGGCCGGTTCGGCATGGGCGCCCTGCCGGCCACCGCGCTCGCCCTGGTCCTGACGTTCGTCCTGCGCTTCGTGGGCACCGAGGCGCTGGTCTACCTCCCCCGCCGCCGGGGGAGCCGAGCAAGGAGAGCCGTGTGAGAGACAAGCACCGCAGACGGACCGCGCTGGCCGGGGTGGGCGCCCTGACCGCCGGACTGCTGCTGACCGCGCCCCAGCCCGCCGAGGCGGCCAACCTCATCAAGAACCCCGGCTTCGAGACCGCCGGCGGCGACGGCATGCCGTACTGCTGGGAGAAGTCGGGCTGGGGCGACAACGACTTCACCTTCCAGACCACCTCGGACGCGCACTCCGGGGCCGCGGCCATGAAGGTCACGCTGACCCGCCGCGTCGACGGCGACCGCAAGGCGATGATCACGGAGTCGGCGGACTGCGCGCCGGGGGTGAGTGCGGGCAAGCAGTACGACCTGGGGCTCTGGTACAAGACCACCACCCCGGACGCCAACATCACCCTGTTCCGGCACGACACCACCGCCGGCTGGCAGTACTGGACCGACCTCAAGACGCTCGACATGGCGCCGGCCTGGACGCAGGCCACCGTCCGCACGCCCGAGGTCCCGGCCGGCACCGACCGCATCACCTGGGGCGTCTCCGTCTACGGCACCGGCTCGGCGACCACCGACGACTACACCATGGACCAGGTCCCCGACCCGCTCCCGCCGGCCCGGTGCACCGGCACCGCCGACCAGTGCGCCAACGGCAGCTGGTCGGTCCTGCCCACCCAGAACCCCGTCCGCTCCATGCACTCCGTCGTCCTGAACAACGGCAAGGTGCTGCTGATCGCGGGTTCCGGCAACAGCGAGGAGAACTTCGCCGCGGGCACGTTCACCAGCGCCGTGTACGACCCGGCGAACGGCACCTACAAGGTCGTCCCGACGCCGAAGGACATGTTCTGCGCCGGCCACGTCCAGCTCCAGGACGGCCGGGTGCTGGTGCTGAGCGGCAACAAGGCGTACCCGGTCCCGGGCGGGCACGGCTACGAGGGGTTCAAGGACTCGTACATCTTCGACCCGAAGACCGAGACCTACAGCAGGACCAACGACCTCAACGACGGCCACTGGTACCCGTCGGCGACCGAACTGGGCAACGGCGACGTCATCACCTTCGGCGGGCTCCGGGAGGACTCCACGGGCTCGGTGACGGCCGAGCGGTTCAGCGACGCGCAACAGCAGTGGCTGCCGCTGTCGCAGGTCAACCAGACCTGGTCGTACTGGGGCCTGTACCCGGCGATGATCCTCATGCAGGACGGCCGCCTCTTCTACACGGGCAGCCACGTCTTCGGCAACAACATCCCCGGTGCCGGCTCGGCGGTCTACGACTACGACGCCAACACGATCACCCAGATCCCGGGACTGCAGAACAAGGACGAGCGTGACCAGTCGGCGAGCGTGCTGCTGCCTCCCGCGCAGGACCAGCGGGTCCTCACCATCGGCGGCGGCAACATCGACTCCAACCCGGACGCGAACCGCCTCACCGACCTGATCGACCTCAAGCAGCCCAACCCGTCGTACGTCGCCGGGCCGCCGCTGCCGCAGGGCACGGTCGACCTCGGGGGCGGGCCGCGGCCGGAGACCGGCAACCAGGGCAAGATGTACGTCTCCGCGGTGCTGCTGCCCGACGGCAAGGTGCTGGAGACCGGCGGCGCCCTGCACAACCGGGCCGACCCCGTGTACGAGTCCTCGCTCTACGACCCGGGCGCCGGCACCTTCGACCCGGTGGCCGCCGACCCCGAGTCCCGCGGCTACCACTCCTCGGCGTTCCTGCTGCCCGACGGCCGCGTGATGGCGACGGGCGACAACCCCGGCAACGGCAGCTGGAACCACAACGTGTCGATCTACACCCCGCCGTACCTCTACCAGGGCACCCGCCCGACGATCACCTCCGTGATCGACCAGGAGTGGAAGTACGGCGACACCCAGCGGATCACCGTCGACCGCCCGATCGCCAGGGCGGAGCTGATCCGCCCGGCCGCGGTCACCCACTCCTCCGACCCGAACCAGCGGTTCGTGGACCTGCCCCTGTCGGTGGACGGCAACAACGTCGACCTGAACGTCACCAACAACCCGAACCTCGCCCCGCCCGGCTGGTACATGCTCTTCGCGGTCGACGCGAACGGCGTGCCCTCGGTCGCCAAGTGGGTGCACCTGACCGGTCCGTCGGCCCTGGCCGCCGCCTCCCCGCACATCCACGCCTTCGCCGACTCCCTGTCCGGCAAGGTCTCGGGGCCCGGCAGGAAGCGCACCGCCCAGCAGGTCAGCCCCACCCTCTCCGGCTGCGACCGGCACTACGGCTCGGTCAACGTGTGCGTGCCGACGGCGTTCCCGCCCGAGGTGGGGAAGACGGCGGCCGCGCGGTGCTCCTGGCTCCGGAAGAACGACTACGGCCGCCTGAGGGTGAACGGCGCGGACGACCCGCTGGGGCTGGACCGGGACCGGAACCGGATCGCCTGTGACAAGGGGGATGTGACCGGGCGCTAACCCCGCGCCGCCAGGGCGCGCTCCACGATGGCCTCCAGCTGCTCGTGGTGCGCGCCCTTCCAGTACGCGCGGCCGCAGGCGGTGCACTGGGCGAAGACGTCGTAGGTGCGCCGGGTGCCGTGCTCGAGCTGGTCGGCGACCTCGTCCTTCGTGGCCTGTTTCAGCAGGCCGTTGCAGGCGGTGCAGCGGGTCCACGGGCGCAGCTCGGGCGCGAAGCGGTCGAGCACGTCGTGCAGTTGGTCCTCGGGGCGGGTGCTGTAGACGAAGGCGCCCGCGAAGAGTTCGCGGCGGCGCAGCAGGCCCCGGTCGCGGCTGAGCATCACCCGCTTCTCTGCTGCCGAGCGGGTGGCCAGCGCCGCGTCGCCGATGTCGGTCGACTCGTACGCCGTGTCCACGCCGAGCAGGCGCAGCCGGCGGGCGAGCGTGCCGAGGTGGACGTCGAGGAGGAAGCGGAGCGGGGCACCGGGGACCGGCTGCGGGCGCCGGACGGGCCGTACGCTCACCGTCTCGCCGGCCCGCGGGACGTGCGACACCGGCACCTCGCGTCCGTCCACCACCAGCGCGCCGACCTCGGTCAGCGGGACGCCGAGGGACTCGACGACATGGCCGAGCGTCGAGACGCCGTCCGTGGCCAGGGGCGTGGCGCCGGCGCGGCGGGCGGCCGGCACGAACAGGTGCAGCGCGGGCGCGACGTCGACGCGGATCTCGGGGCCGTTCATCCCGTCAGCATCGCACGCCGGACCACCATGGCCTCAGCGGTTTTCGCTAGCGGTTCTCCGTGGGCAGGCCGCGCTCCAGGACGTCCAGGGCCCGGTTCACATGGTCGCGCAGGTCGCCCTGGAAGCCGTTCTCCGCCCAGTACATGGAGGCCTCCATCAGACCGCCGATGAGGGCCATGGCGTAGACGCGCACCTCCAGGCTCCGCGGGTCCAGGCCGGTGCGCTCGCCGAGGACCTCGCGCAGCAGGGTGCCGGTCTGCGACATGCTCTCGAACATCCGGGAGCGGACGGCGGGGACCTGGACCCCGAGGTGCGTCCGCATCCGGATCACCTCGGGCTCCTCCGCGAGGCTCGCGTCGAGGGCGACGTGCATCACGTGCCGCAGCGAGTCGGTCAGCGGCTCGTCGGCGGGGCGGGCGCGCAGCTCCTCGACCATCAGCGGGTCGTACCCGTCCGTGAGGACGATGTCCTCCTTGGTGGGGAAGTAGCGGAAGACGGTCGACGGCGACACCTCGGCCCGCTCGGCGATCTGCTCGATGGTCGTGGCGTCGTAGCCCTGCTCCCGGATCAGGCCGTACGTCGCGGCGCGGATCGCCTCCCGCGTCTTGATCTTCTTGCGTTCCCGCAGCCCCAGCTGGGGCCGGCCGGCGGGGGAGAGGGGGGAGCGTGCTGCCGTCATGGTGGTCATTGTCGGGCATCCTCCGGCACCGGGACCACGTCGGTTCCGCTGCCCCGCGCGCTCCTGCCCGGTGTCCCTTTGGGGGGAAGGCCGCCGCGAGCAGCCCGCCGCCTCTCCTGGGACCAGCCCTGAGATGAGAGTAACTCTCGAAAGTTAGCGACTGTCAACGTGCTGGACCTCGGGCATACGAAAACGGCCACGGCTGGTGGGCCGTGGCCGGAAGGTGAGGGTTGCGGCTTTACGTGTGCTGGTACGCCACCAGCGAGATCCCGACGTAGTGCACCACGAAGGCGGCCAGGGTGAAGGAGTGGAAGACCTCGTGGAAGCCGAACCAGCGCGGTGACGGGTTCGGGCGCTTGATGCCGTAGACGACGCCGCCCGCGCTGTAGAGCAGGCCGCCGGTGACCACCAGGACCAGGACGGCGATGCCGCCGGTGCGCAGGAAGTCGGGCAGGAAGAAGACGGCCGCCCAGCCCATCGCGATGTAGCAGGGCGTGTACAGCCAGCGAGGGGCGCCGACCCAGAAGACGCGGAAGACGATGCCGGCGGCCGCAGCGGCCCAGATGCCCCACAGCAGCCACTGGCCCTTGGCGCCCGGCAGGAGCAGCAGGGTCAGCGGGGTGTAGGTGCCGGCGATGATCAGGAAGATGTTGGCGTGATCGAGGCGGCGCAGCACACCGTCCATCCGTGGGCTCCAGTTGCCCCGGTGGTACAGGGCGCTGACGCCGAACAGCAGGCAGGCCGTGAGGACGTAGATCCCGCAGGCTATGCGGCCTCTGGTGGAGTCGGCGAGCGCGGTGAGCACGAGGCCCGCGATGAGCACGGCCGGGAACATGCCGAGATGCAGCCAGCCGCGCAGCCTGGGCTTGACCGGGTGCGGCAGGGAGAGCGCCACGGGGCCGCGGCCGTCGGCCGGCGTCTCCGTGGGCGCGTCGGAGGCGGACGCAGTCATGCGGGGCATGGTACCTACGCCTCCGTAAGTCGGGTGTCAGTGCGGGACTTGGTCGATCGAACGCAAAAAGACCTTCAGGTGACACAAACCTGGACGTAAAGGGAACGCAAACGGCCCTGGAAACCGTGGCCTTCCTCACTTCGCTCACCTGTGACCTCCCCTGGACATATGGGCGCTCCGGGCGGATGATCAAATGAGTGCGGTCGGCACCGGATGAGCACCCCCGTGAAGCGTCCGGGTCGCAGCCCCCACGGGGCGCAAGGACAAAATCCCTCACAAGGGCATAAATCCCTCACTTAGGAGCAACCGTGGCGCGCGACAACTCGGCTTCCACCGTTCCCACCAACCACCAGGAACTGATCTCCTGGGTCGACGAGATCGCCGAACTGACGCAGCCGGACAGGGTCGTCTGGTGCGACGGGTCGGAGGCGGAGTACGACCGACTCTGCGAAGAGCTCGTCGCCAAGGGCACCTTCAAGAAGCTCGACCCGATCAAGCGCCCCAACTCCTACTACGCGGCCTCCGACCCGACGGACGTCGCCCGCGTCGAGGACCGCACCTTCATCTGCTCCGAGAAGGAGGAGGACGCCGGCCCGACGAACAACTGGAAGGCCCCCGCCGAGATGCGGGAGATCTTCACCGGCGAGAAAGGCCTGTTCCGGGGCTCCATGCGGGGCCGCACCATGTACGTCGTCCCGTTCTGCATGGGCCCGCTCGGCTCCCCGCTGTCCGCGATCGGCGTGGAGATCACCGACTCCGCGTACGTCGCCGTGTCCATGCGCACCATGACGCGCATGGGCCAGGCCGTCCTGGACGAACTCGGCGACGGCGGCTTCTTCGTCAAGGCCGTCCACTCCCTCGGCGCCCCGCTCCAGGAGGGCCAGGAGGACGTTCCGTGGCCGTGCAACTCCACCAAGTACATCTCGCACTTCCCCGAGGACCGCGAGATCTGGTCGTACGGCTCCGGCTACGGCGGCAACGCCCTGCTCGGCAAGAAGTGCTACGCGCTGCGTATCGCCTCCGTCATGGCGCGTGACGAGGGCTGGCTCGCCGAGCACATGCTGATCCTCAAGCTCACCCCGCCGCAGGGCGAGTCCAAGTACGTCGCCGCCGCCTTCCCTAGCGCCTGCGGCAAGACCAACCTCGCCATGCTGGAGCCCACGATCTCCGGCTGGACCGTGGAGACCATCGGCGACGACATCGCCTGGATGCGCTTCGGCGAGGACGGCCGCCTGTACGCCATCAACCCCGAGGCCGGCTTCTTCGGCGTCGCGCCCGGCACCGGCGAGCACACCAACGCCAACGCAATGAAGACCCTGTGGGGCAACGCGGTCTTCACCAACGTCGCGCTCACCGACGACGGCGACGTGTGGTGGGAGGGCATGACCGAGGAGCCCCCGGCCCACCTCACGGACTGGAAGGGCAACGACTGGACGCCCGCGTCCGGGACCCCGGCCGCCCACCCCAACGCCCGCTTCACCGTGCCGGCCTCGCAGTGCCCGATCATCGCGCCGGAGTGGGAGGACCCCAAGGGCGTGCCGATCTCCGCGATCCTCTTCGGCGGCCGCCGCGCCAGCGCCGTACCGCTCGTGACCGAGTCCTTCGACTGGAACCACGGCGTCTTCCTCGGCGCCAACGTGGCCTCCGAGAAGACCGCCGCCGCCGAGGGCAAGGTCGGCGAGCTGCGCCGCGACCCGTTCGCCATGCTGCCGTTCTGCGGCTACAACATGGGCGACTACATGGCCCACTGGGTCGACGTGGCCAAGGACAAGGACCAGTCCAAGCTGCCGAAGATCTACTACGTCAACTGGTTCCGGAAGAACGACGAGGGCGCGTTCGTCTGGCCCGGCTTCGGCGAGAACTCCCGTGTCCTGAAGTGGATCGTGGAGCGCCTGGAGGGCAGGGCCGAGGGCGTCGAGACCCCGATCGGCGTGCTGCCGGCCAAGGGCGCGCTGGACACCAAGGGCCTCGAACTCTCCGACTCCGACCTGGACTTCCTGCTCAGCGTCGACAAGGAGGTCTGGCGCGAGGAGGCCGCCCTGATCCCCGAGCACCTCAACACCTTCGGCGACCACACCCCGAAGGAGCTGTGGGACCAGTACCACGCGCTGGTGGAGCGCCTGGGCTAGTCCCGCCGAAGACCCCACGGCCGGCCGCCGTGCCCTGACCAGCGATCGTCACGGCCGGCCGTGGACACACCCACCGGGGCCCCGCACAACGGCGTGCGGGGCCCCGGTCGTCTGGCGTGTCCCACCCGCGCGGGTGGATTCCCGCGGCCGGTCGGCCGAAGCCCGGTGGTGGCGCCCGACCCGTGTGCGGGCGGCCGGGAGGCTGTGGCCCCTGAAGACCGGGCCCGGCGGAGCCTGACACTGCCGGCTCCGCCGGGCCCGCCCAAGCATGCGGCCGGCGCATTCGGTGACCGCCCGGCGGATCAGCCGGCACCGCGGGGGTACCCGGCCTTCACCAGGTGAAGGAGGGATGGCGGCATGGCAGGCGGCGATGACTTCTACTCCCAGGACCGTCCGGAGAATCCGCAGATGGCGGAGGACCGCCCGAGAGGCGGCGGCCCGGAGAGCCGGCCGGGGACCGGGCACCGGCACACATGGGTGTGGTGGCTGGTGCTGGCGGTGGTGATCCTGATCCTCTTCTTCATCTTCATCTGAGATCCGAGGACCGGGGTCGGGACCAGGCGGAGCAGGGGGTTTCGTGGCGCCCGGTCCGCGCGTCGCTGGGGTGCACGCGGACCGGGGCCGATCAGGGGACCCCGGGGGGTCAGGCGGTGCTGCTCAGTTCCTTGCGCTCCGCCGGTGCGTCGCGCTCCGGCCGGGCCAGTGCTCCGGCGTGCGCGTCCATCCGCTCGGCCGCGAGGATCGCCGCCGCCGTGTCCGCGCGCGAGGCGGCGACCACCAGTGCGCGGCCGGCGAGCGCGTGCGCGCGCCGGTGCAGTGCCGTGGGGTCGCCGGCGGCGGACGGCGCCGACCGCAGCGGGCCGTGTCCGCCGCGGAGCCGGCCGATCTGTTCGGCGAGCCGCTCGGCGGCGGCGTCCAGGTCGGACGACGGCGCCAGTGCGCGCAGCTCGTCGGTCACGGTCAGCAGCGCGGCCAAGTGCCCGGCGAGCTGGATGTCCAGCTCCTCCTCGCGCGACCGGTGGGGGAATTCGGAGGCGGAGCCGGCCCTCGTGCTGTGGACCGACTTGGTGCGGATCGGCTCGTACATGGGGGATGGCCTCCTGTGCTCTGACAGGAAGCCATCCTAGCTTGGATTTCGTCTAAAGTTGAGCCGGGTCACGGAAAGCAGTCCCCGGGACCCTCTCCGCTACGGCTGGCCGTAGCCGTCCAGGAAGTTGCCGATCCTGGTGATCGCGTCCCGGAGGTCGCCGACGGTCGGCAGGGTCACCACCCGGAAGTGGTCCGGCTCGGGCCAGTTGAAGCCCGTCCCCTGGACGACCATGATCTTCTCCCGGCGCAGCAGGTCCAGGACCATCTGCCGGTCGTCCTTGATCTTGAAGACCTGCGGGTCGAGGCGGGGGAAGAGGTACAGCGCGCCCCTGGGGCGGACGCAGCTCACGCCCGGGATCTGCGTCAGCAGCTCGTACGCGGTGTCCAGCTGCTCCTTCAGCCGTCCGCCCGGCAGCACCAGGTCCTTGATCGACTGGCGTCCGCTGAGCGCGGCGACCACTCCGTGCTGCCCCGGCATGTTGGCGCACAGGCGCATGTTCGCCAGGATCGTCAGGCCCTCGATGTAGGAGTCGGCGTGCGCGCGCGGGCCGGAGATCGACATCCAGCCGACCCGGTACCCGGCCACCCGGTACGCCTTCGACATGCCGTTGAAGGTGAGGGTCAGCAGATCGGGGGCGATCTTCGCGGTCGGGGTGTGCGTGGCGCCGTCGTAGAGGATCTTGTCGTAGATCTCGTCCGAGCAGACCAGCAGGTTGTGGCGGCGGGCGATGTCGGTCAGGCCCTTGAGCACCGCCTCGTCGTACACCGCGCCCGTGGGGTTGTTCGGGTTGATGATGACGATGGCCTTGGTGCGGTCGGTGACCTTGCGCTCGACGTCCGCCAGGTCCGGCATCCAGTCCGACTGTTCGTCGCAGCGGTAGTGCACGGCCGTGCCGCCGGAGAGGGAGACGGCGGCCGTCCACAGCGGGTAGTCCGGGGCCGGTACGAGGACCTCGTCGCCGTCGTCCAGCAGGCCCTGCATCGCCATCACGATCAGCTCGGAGACGCCGTTGCCGATGAAGACGTGCTCGACGTCCGTCTCGATGCCGAGGGTCTGGTTGTGCATGACGACCGCGCGGCGGGCCGCCAGCAGGCCCTTGGCGTCGCCGTAGCCGTGCGCGGACGACACGTTCCGGAGGATGTCCTCCAGGATCTCCGGGGGGCACTCGAAGCCGAAGGCGGCCGGGTTGCCGGTGTTGAGCTTGAGGATGCGGTGACCCGCCGCCTCAAGCCGCATGGCCTCCTCGAGAACCGGGCCCCGGATCTCGTAACAGACGTTGGCGAGCTTGGTCGACTGGATCACCTGCATGCCGCGAGCTTACGGCCCGGTAACGGCTCATGGCTCGTGTTTTCCGACACGTGAGACACGGCGAATTGCCCGGATATCGCCGACGGCTGTCTCAGGAGCCACTTGCGTCCCTAAAATGCGGTGCCGCTCCGCCGCGCCGGCCCTGGGCCGTACGGCGGGGTCGCCCGGGGGCCGGGCCTGGTGGCGGGGTGTGCACAGCGAGGCGGAGTGGGGCGGGGATGCACGAGGAGACGGGCATGGACGGCGGACACGCAGCGGGCTACGCGCCCCGCACTCCGCCGAACGGGTACCCCACGGACACACCGGGCCCGGTTCCGCCGAACGTGTACGACGCCGAGCCGACCCAGGTCCTGCCCGGTGCGGGGCACGCCTCGGTGGGCTCCGGTTCGCCGAACGTGTACCTACCTCAGGCCTCCGCCGCTCCGACGTACGACGAGTACGCCGACCCCGCCGCCGCCCACGGCTGGAGCAGCGCCTACGAGGAGACCAGCGAGCTGCCCCGGCTGACCGAGCCGGTTCCGCCGGGCGAGGGGCGGGCCGCGCGGCGGCGTGCCGAGCGGGGCACGGGCGGCCGGCGCCGGGTGGCGGCCGTGGCCGGGGCGCTGGGTGTGGCGGGCGCGGTCGCGGTGATCGCCGTCATGGCGGGCGGCTCGGACTCCCCGGCGCCGGACGGCTCCGGCCCGGCCCGGGGCGGACGCGTGACCGTCGGCGACTCCGGCACTCCGAGCGGCAGCACGGACGCCGGTTCACCGGCCGCCGCCGCCCCGACCTCGGCGGCCGGCGTCCCCGTGGGGCCGTCGTCCTCGGCGTCCGCGTCCTCCTCGTCGTCCCCGTCGTCCCCGTCCTCGTCCGCTCGCGGGTCCCAGTCGCCGGCGTCCGGCGGCCCGACCGTCACGACCTCGCCCCCGGATCCGGCGACGTCCAGCGCGCCCGCGCCCACCCCGACGGCCTCCTTGACCGCTTTCCCCGGCCGGGGTCACGGCCGCGGCGGCAAGCACGGGCAGTGACGACGGGCGGGGTGGCGGCGCGTCCGGGCCGACGAGGCCCGACTCGGCCGCCGGGTGAGAGGCCGACCCGCCGCGCAGGCCACCGGACGGAATGCCGCGCCCGGCCACCGGGCGGACCGCCGCGCCCGCACGCGAACTCCTCGTGTCCGTACGCGCCGTCCCCGTGCCGCGGGCGAACTCCTCGCGCCCGCACGTGAACCCGCCGTGCCCGCACGCGGCCGCCCGTCCATGCACGTGACCCCGAGCTGCCGGCCAGGACGGCCCGACGGCGGTCGAGAGCCCTCCCCGCCCCGCCAAAGCCGGTGCCGCGCACAGCAGTTGCCGCACAGAGGGAAACCCCTACGACCCGCCCCGCCTCCTTGTCCCGACCCCTCTCCCGTGCTGACAATGCGCATGACAAACGACGAGCGGGCGGCCGGAAGATCTCCGGTCGCCCACGTCGTCAGAGGGGACCCCCACATGAACAAGCCTCTCCTTGCCGCGCTGTCCTCGCTGGCCCTGGCCGGGCTGGGCGCCGCCCCCGCGGTCGCCGCCCCGCACGCGGCCAAGCCGGCGGCGGTGACCGTCTCCTACGCCGGTACCGTCGCGCTCAGCAACTGCTCCGGCTCGGTCATCCGCTTCCCCGCTTCCGCCGACACCGACCCGGCGCTGGTGCTCACCAACGGCCACTGCCTGGAGACCGGCTTCCCCGAGCCCGGCGAGGTCATCACCGGCCAGTCCTCCAGCCGTGGCTTCGGCCTGCTCAACGCCTCCGGCAGCAGGGTCGCCACCCTGCGCGCCAACCAGGTCGTCTACTCGACCATGACGGACACGGACGTCACCATCTACCGGCTGACCACGACCTACGCGCAGATCAAGAGCGCGTACGGGATCAGCCCGCTCACCGTGAACGACACCCACCCGGTCGCCGGCACCGCCATCAAGGTCGTGTCCGGGTACTGGAAGCGGACCTACAGCTGCAGCATCGACGGGTTCGTGTACCGGCTGGAGGAGGGCGACTGGACCTGGAAGGACTCCGTCCGCTACACCTCCGCCTGCAACACCATCGGCGGCACCTCGGGCTCGCCGGTCATCGACACCGGCACCGGCAAGGTCGTCGCCGTCAACAACACGGGCAACGAGGACGGCGAGCGCTGCACCGAGAACAACCCGTGCGAGGTGGACGAGAGCGGCAACGTCACCGTCCGCCAGGGCATCAACTACGCCGAGGAGACCTACCAGATCCCGGCCTGCTTCACCACCGGCAACAAGCTGAACCTCAGCGCCGCCGGCTGCACCCTGCCCAAGCCCTAACCGACGTCGGTACGGCGGACGGACCGGCCCGCGAGCACGTCCGTCCGCTTGCCGTCCTCGATGGTGAACCGGCCGTCGACGAGGACGTACGGGATCCCGGTGGGCAGCCGGCGCGGTTCGGCGAAGGTCGCGCCGGGCGCCACCGTCTCCGGGTCGAACAGCACCAGGTCGGCCCGGTACCCCTCGCGCACCAGGCCCCGGTCCGGCAGCCGCAGCCGGGCCGCGGGCCGGGAGGTGAGGTGGGCGACGCACTCCTCCAGGGACAGGAACCCCAACTCCCGTACGTAGTGGCCGAGATAGCGCGGGAAGGTGCCGTAGGCGCGCGGGTGCGGCTTGGCGCCCCGGAGGATGCCGTCGGAGCCGCCGGTGTGGGTGCGGTGCCGCATGATCGCGCGGACGTTGTCCTCGTGGCCGACGTGCTGGAGCACCGTCGTACCGAGCCGGTCCTCCACCAGCAGCCGGCGGGCGGTCTCCCAGGGCTCCTCGCCGCGCAGCCCGGCCGCCTCCCGGACGGTACGGCCCACCAGGCCGCCCAGCGCCGGATCGGTGACCCCGGAGATCTCGACCGTCTCCCATCGCACCGGCACGCCGTGGCAGCCGTCCGAGCCGGTGACCTCCAGCTCGTGCCGGATCCGCGCGGCCGTCACCGGATCGCCGAGCCGGGCCAGGATCTCCTCGGGGCCGCCCGCGCTCGCCCAGCTCGGCAGCAGCGCGGCCAGGGTGGTGCAGCCGGGGGTGTAGGGGTAGGTGTCCAGGGTGATGTCCGCGCCCGCGTCGAGGGCCTGGTCCAGCAGGGCCAGCAGTTCGGGCGCCCGGCCCTCGTTCACGCCGAAGTTCAGCGTCGCGTGGGTCAGGTGCAGCGGGCAGCCGGCCTCCCGGGCGACGGCGATCGTCTCGGCGTACGCATCGAGGGCGCCGGCGCCGTAGGAGCGGTGGTGCGGGCAGTAGTAGCCGCCGTACGCCGCCACCACCCGGCACAGCTCGGTCAGTTCGGCGTCCGGGGCGTACATGCCCGGCGGGTACGTCAGCCCCGCCGACAGCCCGACCGCGCCCTGCTCCATCCCCTCCGCGACCAGGCGCCGCATCCGGTCCAGCTCCCCGGCGGTGGCCGGGCGGTCCTCCCAGCCGACGACGAGCGCGCGGACCGTGCCGTGGGGGACCAGGTAGGCCGCGTTGACGGCGATCCCGCGGTCGAGCCGGTCCAGGTACCCGCCGACCGACCGCCAGTCGATCTCGACGTCGTCGCCGTAGCCGTTCCACCCGGTGATCACCCGGCGGACCTCCTCCAGCGTGCGGTCGTCCACCGGCGCGTACGACAGCCCGTCCTGGCCGACGACCTCCAGCGTGACGCCCTGCGCGGCCTTCGCGCTGTGGTCGGGGTCGCGCAGCAGGGCGAGGTCGGAGTGGGCGTGCATGTCGATGAAGCCGGGGGACAGGACCAGGCCCTCCGCGTCCAGCTCCCGCATGGCGCGCGGTCGCTGGCAGCCGGCCGCCGCGGCCTCCTTGACGATGGAGACGATCCGGCCGCCGTCGACCACCACATCGGCCCGGTACGACGGCTCGCCGCTGCCGTCGACGACGTCGGCGTCCCGGATGACGAGTTGCTCCACGGCCGGTACCCCCGGGCTCTAGAAGAAGGTGCGGATGTAGTCGGTGACCGTGCCGTCCGCCTCGGTCACCGGGATCAGCTGCCACTTGTCGAACGACGTGCACGGGTGCGACAGGCCGAGGCCCACCCAGTCGCCGACCTCGAGGTCCGCGCCGGGGTCCGTGCGCAGCCAGGCGTGCTGGTCGGACAGGCCGGTCACGGTGATGCCGTCCGCCGGGCGCTCCGCACCCGACCGGCGCACCACCCGGGCGGTGGGCAGGTCAAGGTCGTGGGCCGCGTCGCGCTTGCCCGCGTTGGCGAAGGCCTGCTCGGGGCTGGGCCGGGAGACGACCTGCGCCCACAGCCGGAACGCGGGCTCCAGCGCGCCCTCCTCCGGGACCCGGTTGAAGGGGGTGATCCGGCGGTAGTGCCCGTCGTCGTGCGAGACGTACGCCCCCGAGCGCAGCAGCTTCAGCACCGGGCGGGACAGGGCGGGGATCTGCGCGAACACCTCGGCCACCGCGTCGAACCAGGCGCTGCCGCCCGCGCTCACCACGATCTCCTCCGCGTCCTTCAGGTGTCCGGCCTCGTCGAGGGCGACGGCGAGCCCGACCAGCCGCCGCAGGTACGACCGCACCCGCTCCGGATCGGCCTTCGGGACCTCGCCCTCGTACCCCGCGACGCCGGTGAGCCGCAGCGTCCGCGTCCCGGCCACCGCGTCGGCGACGGCCAGCGCCTCCGCCTGCGTGCGCACACCGGTCCGCGCGCCCTCGCCGGCGCCCAGCTCCACGACGACGTCCACGGGCCGGGCGGCGCCGCGCAGCGCCGAGTCCATCAGCTCGACGCCGCGCACGGAGTCGACGTAGGCGACGAGCCGGAAGCCGGGATCGGCGGCCAGCTCGGCGGCGATCCAGCGGAGCGCGGCGGCGTCCACGAGTTCGTTGGCGAGGAACACCCGCCGGATGCCGAACGCCCGGGCGACCCGCACCTGGTGGGGCACCGCCAGGGTGATGCCCCAGGCGCCGTGCTCGATCTGGCGGTGGAAGAGCTGCGGGGCCATGGAGGTCTTGCCGTGCGGGGCGAAGGCGAGTCCGTGCCGGGCGATGTACGTCTCCATGAGCTTCAGGTTGTGCGCCAGGCGCTCGGCGGAGAGGGTCAGGACGGGGGTCGGGAAGCCGTCGGTGAAGAGGTTGCGGCGCTGGGCGGCCAGCTCGCCGACGGTCAGGCCCTCGGCGTCCGGCGGGAGGCCCTTGAAGCGGTGGTCGACGCGTTCCCCGGCCAGCCGGGCGAGCGCTTCGCTGCTGCTCATGGAGCCCCTCTCCTGCCGTTGCATCCTCTGCAACGGTCATTGCACACCGTGTGCCTGGTGTCTAGCATCTCGCCCGGACCGGGTCAACGGACGCCTGGCCCGGACAAGCGGACAGGAGCCATCATCAACGACACTGCCGGCCCCCGGAACAGCGCGGCCCCGGACGTCGTGGACGTGGTCGCGCTCGGCGAGTCCATGGTCGCCTTCCTGCCCGGCCGGCCGGGCCGCCTCGCGGACGTGCCCTCCTTCGAGCGCGCGATCGGCGGCGCGGAGTCCAACGTGGCCTGCGCGCTGGCCGCCGCCGGGCACACCACGCGCTGGGTGAGCCGCGTGGGCGCGGACGGGTTCGGCACCCACGTGGTCGAGCGGATCGCCGGGTACGGCGTCGACGTCACGTGCGTGACCCGGGACCCCGACCGCCCGACCGGCGTCTACTTCCGCACGGCCGGCGACCGCGGCACGGGCGCGCACGAGGTGGCGTACTACCGCGCGGGCTCGGCGGCCTCGGCGATGTCCCCGGGCACCGTGGACCTGGCGGCGGTGCGGGCGTGCCGGGTGCTGCACCTGTCGGGGATCACGGCGGCACTGTCGGAGGACTGCCTGCGGCTGCTGCGCGAACTGACGGCACCGGGGCCGTCCCGCCCGCTGGTCTCCTTCGACGTCAACTACCGGCCCGCGCTGTGGCCCGACGCCGACGGGCCGCGCGTCCTGCTGGAGCTGGCACGCCGCGCGGACATCGTCTTCGTCGGCGACGACGAGGCGCGGGCCGCCTGGGGACTGCACGGAGGTGCGGCCCTCCTCGAGGCGCTGCCCGAACCGGCGGTCGTCGTGGTCAAGTACGGCCCGGGCGGCGCGACGGCGTTCGACAGGACCACCGACGGCATGGAGGACGCCGACGGCACGGCGACGACCGTGCGGGCCCCGAAGGTGGACGTCGTCGCCCACGTCGGCGCCGGAGACGCCTTCGCCGCCGGGTTCCTCTCCGGCACCCTGCGCGGACTTCCCGTGCGGGACCGCCTGCGCCACGGCCATCTCTTCGCCGCCGCGGCCCTCGCCGCCCCCGGCGACCTGGCCGCACCCCCGGCACGGGACCACGCCGACCGCCTGGCCGCCCTGGACGACGCCGCATGGGGGAGACTTCGACTCGGCCCCGGCTGGACGCGGGCCGTACGGGCCGCACAGGAGGCGAGCACCCCATGAGCCAGACCGTCGACCGCGCCCTGAGCATCCTGCCGCTCCTCGCCGAGGGACCGGCCGACCTGGGCCGGGTCGCCGAACGCCTCGGCGTGCACAAGTCCACGGCCCTGCGCCTGCTGCGCACCCTGCACGAACACGGCCTGGTCTACCGCCAGTCCGACCAGCGCTACCGGCTCGGCGCCCGCCTGTTCGCCCTCGCGCAGGAGGCGCTGGAGAACCTCGACGTCCGCGAGATCGCGCACCCCCACCTCGTCCGGCTGGGCGAGGCCTGCGGGCACACCGTGCACCTCGCGGTGTACGAGGAGGGCGAGGTCCTCTACATCGACAAGGTGGACAGCCGCTACCCGGTCCGCATGTACTCGCGGATCGGCAGGCCCGTCGCCATCACGGTCGCCGCCGTCGCCAAGCTCCTCCTTGCCGACCTGCCCGAAGCCGAGCGCCGCGCCCTCGCGGAGAGGCTCGAGTACCCCCCGTACACGCCCCGTTCCACACCCGACGCCGCCGCGTTCCTGCGGGAGCTGGAGACGGTGCGCGAACAGGGCTGGGCCGCCGACCTCGGCGGCCACGAGGAGTCCATCAACTGCGTCGCCGCCCCCATCCGCGGCGCCGACGGCAGGGTGGTCGCCGCGATGTCGGTGTCCGCGCCGAACGTGGTCGTCACCGCCGAGGAACTCCTCACCCTGCTCCCGCAGGTCCGCCGTACCGCGGACGCGATCAGCGGCGAGTACTCCGGACGCACGCCAGTGAAGGACACCGCATGACCGACAAGATCGCGCTCACCCCGAAGACCCACACCACCCCGCCGGCGAAGTTCTCCCACGGGGTGCGCAAGGGCAACATCCTCCAGGTCGCGGGCCAGGTCGGCTTCCTGCCCGCCGAGGAGGGCAGGCCCCCGACGCCGGCCGGTCCCACCCTGCGTGAGCAGACCCTGCAGACCCTCGCCAACGTCAAGGCGATCCTGGAGGAGGGCGGCGCGAGCTGGGACGACGTGATGATGATCCGGGTCTACCTCACCGACGTGGACCACTTCGCCGAGATGAACGAGATCTACAACGCGTACTTCGAGCAGCAGGGCCTCACCCAGCCGCCCGCCGCCCGTACGACGGTGTACGTCGGCCTGCCCGCGGGCCTGCTGATCGAGATCGACGCACTCGCGGTGCTGGACGGACGGTAGTTGCCAGGGGTGACTGGTTCCGGCACAGGGAAGTCGTCCATACTGCCGCCGTGGACCAGCGCACAGGAGCGAGCAGCAAGCCGTCGGAAGCACAGCCGTTGAAGGCCGAGCCCGTGACGGGCGCCGGTTTCGACCCGGCGTTCATCCCCGGGATCACGGTTCCGGCGCAGGGCGGGCCGGGCGAGCCGGCGGACGCGGACGAGACGCCGGCCCGGGCGGAGGGCGCGGCGGCGCCCGAGGAGCCCGCGCCGTCCGGGGAGCCCGCGGACAGCGCCCAGGCCACGGACGCCGACGGGGCCACGGACGCCGACGGCCCGGACGAGGGGCCGGACGGCGGTCCGGTCTTCGAGGCCTCCGACCGGCGCGCGAAGATCGTGGCCGACCGCAGCGGCGTACGCCTGCGCCTGGACCAGGAGGCCTGCGAGTTCCGCTGGGACGAGATCGCCGCGGTCGAGACCGAGTCCCCGCGCTTCGGCAGGCGTTTCACGATCACCGTCCACACCCCGGACCGGCGCTGGTACCCGATCGAGATCGAGGCGGCGTCGCGGTCCCGTTTCAAGGAGTGGGACGAGCAGCTGGACGCGGTGCTCGACGCCTACTTCGAGGACGCACCCGCCGAGGACGACGCCCCCGGCGGCGACTCCGCCTGATGCCGCGGCGACGCCCGGGCCCCGTCCGGGCCCGGGCGTCGTCATCCGCGGTGCCTCACCTCACGGCAGGGCGTGCACATGGGCGCCGACGGCGTTGGACCACGCGTTGCCCGCCGACGCGTCCCAGTTCGTCGACCAGGTCATCGCGCCGCGCAGGTCCGGGTAGGTCCGGGACGGCTTGAAGGAGCCGCAGTTGGTGCCGGCCGTCAGGCAGTCCAGGGCGTTGTTCACCACGGTCGGCGAGACGTAGCCGCTGCCCGCCGCGCTCGTCGACGCGGGCAGGCCGAGGCCCACCTGCGAGGGGGCGAGGCCGCCCTGGAGCTGGATGCAGGCGAGGGCGGTGAGGAAGTCCACCGAGCCCTGGCTGTAGACCTTGCCGTCGCAGCCGAGCATCGAACCGCTGTTGTAGTACTGCATGTTGACGACCGTGAGGATGTCCTTGATGTTCAGGGCCGTCTGGAAGTAGGAGTTCGACGTCGACTGCATGTCGATCGTCTGCGGGGCCATCGTGATGATCAGGGACGAGCCCGCCTTCGACGACAGGGAGCGCAGGGCCTGTGTCATGTAGGTCGCGTTGAGGCCGTTCTCCAGGTCGATGTCGACACCGTCGAACCCGTACGTCTGCATCAGCGAGTACACCGAGTTCGCGAAGTTGGCCGCCGACGCCGAGTCGCTGACGGACACCGTGCCGTTCTGGCCGCCGATCGAGATGACGACCTTCTTGCCGGCCGCCTGCTTGGCCTTGACGTCCGCCTTGAACTGGTCGACGGTGTAGCCGCCCAGCCCGGCGGAGTCCAGGTTGAAGGTCACGGCGCCCGGCGTCGAGGTGGCGTCGGCGAAGGCCACGGCGATGATGTCGTACGCGGAGGGCACGTCGGACAGCTTCTGCACTTTCGCGCCGTTGTCGAAGTTCTGCCAGTAGCCGGTCACGGCGTGCCTGGGCAGGGCGCCGCCGCCCCCGCCGCTGCTGCCGCCGGATGCCGTCGTGGCCGTCACCGCCGCCGACTTCGCCGACTCGCCCGCCGCGTTGGTCGCGGTCACCTGGAAGGAGTACGACGTCGACGCGGACAGGCCCGTCACCGTGGCGGACGTTCCCGTCACCGCGGTCACCTTGGCGCCGTCACGGTAGACGTTGTAGCCCGTCGCCCCGGACACCCCGGTCCAGGACAGCGACACCGACGAGGACGTCGTGCCGGAGACGGACAGGCCGGCCGGCGCGGCCGGGACGGTCGGGGCCGGGTCGCCGCCTCCGCCGCCGTCGGGGCCGTAGACCGAGACGTCGTCGGCGTAGTAGGCGGCCTGGCCGTACCAGCCGTGCGTGTAGACGGTGACGGACGAGGTGGACGCGCCGGTGGTGAACGTCGTCGACAGCTGCTTCCAGGACGTCGTGTCCGGCGTCCAGGTCGACACGTCGGTGGTGCCCGTGCCCGTCACGCCCAGGTAGGAGTAGCCGCCCTGCACCCACGCGCTCAGCGTGTACGTCGAGTTGGGCTTGACCGCGACCGTCTGGGTGCACTGGGCGTTGTCCTGGCCGGCTGGGGTCGCCTTGAGCGCGGAGGAACCGGAGTGCACCGGGGAGGAGACGGTCGTGCCGCTGCCGGCCGTGCACGTCCAGCCGGTGAGGCCCGACTCGAAGCCCGCGTTCCGCACGTTGTTGACGTCCGCCGCGAAGGCCGGTGCCGCGGCGAGCCCGGCGACGGAGAGGGCCAGGGCCGTGGCGGCGGACCAGAGGGTGATTCGCCGTGCGCGGGGTCTGGGTATGCCTGGTGCAAGGTCCACTGGGGCCTCCGGTGGGGGAAGTGGGGTGGGGCGGGCGTGCCTTGGGAGGTGAGGGGGGAGATGCGGTGGCCACCGTCGGGCTCCAAGTTGGTCCAGACCAATCGGGGTGTCAAGAGGTCCAGACCAAAACCGTTTCCGTATCGCCGCTCAAGCTGTCCGGATTTGGCGGGAGTTGTGACCAGAGAGTTCCACGCGGGCTTCACAAACGCTGTTCTCCGGTCATACGGCCGTGGTTACAGTGCTCACGTAGTCACGCAGTGAAGTCGTCCCGGCGCACAGGAGTGACCTTCCGGTGGGCCGGCGGATGGGAAGAGCGGGGAGCTGCGCGTGCCCACTGCCATTGCCGTCACCAGTGCCGACATGGCGCTGCCGGCGCAGGACGAACGGACCGTGCCCGCCGTCGTGCTGGACGGCCTCGACCGGCGCCCGCTGGAGCACGCCCTCCTCGAACTGCACACCCTCACCGAGCAGTACGGCTACCTGATCGTCCTCTGCTCGGCCGCCACCCCCGAACCCGTCGTACGCCGGCTGCACACCCTGCGCTCACTGCTGGAGAGCGACCGCATCGCCGTCTTCCGGCCCGCACTGCCGCCGCTCGCCGTCGCCGTGCTCGCCCGGCAGCTGCGCCAGCTCGCCTCCTGCGACCTCAGCCCCGGCGTGCTCGCCTCCGCCGGCCGGCTCCTCACCCACTACCTGCACGCCGGGGCCGTCCTCGCCTCCGTCGCCAGACTGGACCGGGTCCCGGTCGGCCTCAAGGCGCACGCCAAGTCCTGGGTGCCCGGCAGCCAGTTCGCCGTGCTCGCCCACCCGGAGCCGCAACTCGTGCGCATCGCCCCCGGCGCCACCCTCAAGGGACCGGAGTTCGGCACCTGGATGCTCGTCGCCAAGGGCCAGCAGGCGCACGGCGACTGGGTCACCGGGCTCGCCGGGCAGTGGAGCGTGCACGCGCTGCGTGAGGTCCCGCTGCCCGCCGAGTCCCCGGCGTGGTGGGGCACCGGCCGCATGACCGAGTTCTGCAGCCACCTCGCCGATCTGTCGGTGCTCTACCAACTCGTCACGTCGGTACGGCAGACCGCCTGCCACTGGTGCGGCCTGGACGTCATCGGCGACCGCTGCGTCTTCTGCTCCGCCACCCCGCCCGGGTACGAACCCGCCCCGCCCCGCGCCCTGGAACAGCGCACGCCCGCCTGACCGCCCCGTACGTTCCCAGCCCGCTCGACCGATTCCCCCAATGAGGTTGCACGGTTCATGAACTCCCGTCAGCGCCGCGGCGTGATACTGCTGATCCTGTCGGTCCTGTGCGCTCTCGGCGCGTTCGCCGGCGTGCTCTCCGTCGTCCACGACGTCGACTCCAAGGTCGGGCCCGAGGTCGGCGCCTACCGGGTGAAGTCCGACGTGAAGCCGTACACCGCCCTGGACGCGGGCCAGTTCGAGAAGATCAGGATGCCCAGGCGGTGGCTGTCCGGCAACGCCGTCACCGACCTGCGCCAGATCCAGGGCAAGATCGCGGTCACCACCCTGCGCAAGGGTTCCCTGCTCCAGACCGACATGATCGTCGACCAGCCCGCCCTCCAGCCCGGCCAGCAGGAGGTCGCCATCATGATCGACGCGGCCACCGGAGTCGCCGGGAAGATCACCCCCGGCTCGCACGTCAACGTGTACGCCACCTTCGCCGGAAAGAAGGAGGGCGACCCGGACCAGTCGAAGATCATCGTCACCGACGCCCGGGTCCTCGACGTCGGCCAGATCACCGCCCTCGACCCCGACCAGAACAAGAACCAGCAGCAGCCCAGCGAGGCCGTCCCCATCACCTTCGCGCTGTCCACCCTCGACGCCCAGCGCATCACCTACGCCGAGTCCTTCGCCCAGCGCGTCCGGCTCGCCCTGGTCGCGCCCGGCAGCGAGACCAGCGTCCCCGACAAGGACCGCACCTACGAACTCGCGACGGACAAGTGAGAGGCGGCCCGCATGCCCACCAGGATCCTCCCGGCCGGCACGGACCCGGACGCCGTCCGCTCCCTGACCACCCTGCTCAGCCAGCTCCCCGACGCCGAACCCCAGCCACCGGTCACCGACTCCACCCAGCTCGTGGACACCCTCGCCCGGCTCGCCGCCGAGTCCGTCGACGAACTCCCGGAAGTCGTCGTCGTCCACGAGCGCATCGGCCCGGTCCCCGCCCTGGACCTGATCCGCGAGACCGCCCTGCGTTTCCCGGCCGTCGGCGTCATCCTCGTCACCACCGACACGAGCCCCGGCCTGTTCTCCGCCGCCATGGACTCCGGCGCCCGGGGCCTGGTCGCGCTCCCGCTGTCGTACGAGGAACTCGCCAGCCGCGTCCAGGCCGTCGCCCAGTGGTCGACCGGGGTACGGCGCCACCTCGGGCACGGCGCCGAGCTGTTCACCGGCGCGGGCGGCACGGTCGTCACGGTCAGCGGCGCCAAGGGCGGCGTCGGCGCCACCCTGGCCGCCGTCCAGCTGGCCCTCGCCGCCCAGGCCTCCGGCCGCCCGACGGCCCTCGCCGACCTCGACCTGCAGACCGGGGACGTCGCCTCCTACCTGGACATCCAGTTCCGGCGGTCCGTGGCCGACCTCGCCGCCATCACCGACATCTCGCCCCGCGTCCTCGCCGACGCCGTCTTCCGCCACGACACCGGGCTCGCCGTGCTCCTCGCCCCCGCCGAGGGCGAACGCGGGGAGGAGGTCACCGACCGCGCCGCCCGCCAGATCGTCAGCGCCCTGCGCTCCCGCTACGAGGTGGTCGTCGTGGACTGCGGCGCCCAGCTCGGCGGCGCCGGGGCCGCGGTGGTGGAGATGGCCGACACCGCGCTGCTGGTCACCACGCCGGACGTCATCTCCGTACGCGCCGCCAAGCGGACCGTGCGGATGTGGGACCGGCTGCAGATCCGCAAGGCCGAGGAGACCACCGTCGTCGTCAACCGGCACACCCGCACCACGGAGATCCAGCCGCCCCTGGTGCAGCGCATCACCGGCACCGCCCTGGCACGCACCGCGATTCCGGCCAACTTCAAGGAACTTCAAGCCGTCGTGGACGCAGGGCGGGTCCACGAACTGGACAGCAGGAGCACGGTCAAGCAGGCCCTGTGGGCGCTCGCCGGAGAACTGGGGCTGGTCAGGGCGGCCGAGGGGGCGCACCGGGGAAGCGGGCGCGGCCCGGGCGGATTCCGGCGGCGGAAGGAGTGAGCGCGCCATGAGGAGGCCGGACGGGGACCGGGGACAGGTCAGCGTCGAGTTCCTGGGGATGACACCGCTGATCATCCTGACGCTGGTGCTGCTGTGGCAGGCCGTGCTCGTGGGGTACACCTTCACGCTCGCCGGGAACGCCGCGGACGAGGCCGTGCGGGCGGGCACCGCGGTGCCGCCGGGCGCACGGCCGGCGGCCTGCTCGGCGGCCGGGCTCAAGCACCTGTCGGCGGCGTGGCGGGGGAGCGCGGCGGTGTCCTGCGGCGGCAGCGGGTACGTCACGGCCGACGTCAGGCTGCACGTCCCCGTCCTCTTCCCCGGGCTGATCGACTTCCCCGCCACCGTGACCGGCCACGCCGGTGCCGTCGAGGAGGCGAAGCACTGAGATGCCGTACCGCCGTGCCCGCGACCGGGGCCAGGTCGCCATCGAATACCTGGGATTCATCCCCGTGCTGCTGATCGTCGGCCTCGCCGGCATCCAGATCGGGGCCGTCGCCTACGCCGCCGAACAGGCCGGCACGGCGGCCCGGGCCGGGGCGCGGGCCGCCTCCCTGCGCCAGGACCCCCAGCAGGCCTGCGCCGAGGCCGTCAGCGGCGCCCTCACCGTGACCTGCTCCTCCGGCGCCGGAGGCGACACCGTCACCGTCATCGCACGGGTCCGCATCCCCAAGGTCCTCTGGGACTTCGGCGACGCCACCAAGACCGCGACCATGCCGCTCGACCACTGACCGAGGAGGTGCCGGCATGAGCCTGCGCGCACGCATCACCACCCCCGAGGAGCACGGCAGCCGGGGCGAGGACGGGCACCTCGTCGCCTCCTACCGGGCCAAGCTGCTCCAGGAGATCGACCTCGCCGAGATGAGCGCGCTCGCCGCCGCCGAGCGCAGGGCCCGGCTGGAGCGGGTGCTGGGCCACATCATCAGCCGCGAGGGCCCGGTGCTGTCCACCGTGGAGCGCGCGCAGCTGATCCGCCGCGTGGTGGACGAGGCACTCGGCCTCGGCATCCTGGAACCCCTCCTGGAAGACGCCTCGATCACCGAGATCATGGTCAACGGCCCTGACGCGATCTTCGTGGAACGCGGCGGCCGCGTCGAGCAGCTGCCGCTGCGGTTCGTCTCCGCCGACCAGCTGATGCAGACCATCGAGCGGATCGTGTCCACCGTCAACCGCCGGGTGGACGAGTCCAACCCCATGGTGGACGCCCGGCTGCCCTCCGGCGAGCGCGTCAACGTCATCATCCCGCCGCTGTCGCTGACCGGCCCCATCCTCACCATCCGCCGCTTCCCGCGCTCCTTCACCCTCCAGGAGCTGGTCTCCTTCGGCTCGCTCGACGAGCACATGGTGTACCTGCTGGCGGGACTGGTGCAGGCCAAGTTCAACATCATCGTCTCCGGCGCGACGGGCACCGGGAAGACCACCCTGCTCAACGCCCTGTCCGGGCTGATCCCGTCCCACGAGCGCATCATCACCATCGAGGACTCCGCCGAACTCCAGCTCCAGCAGGCGCACGTGGTCCGCCTGGAGTCACGGCCCCCGAACGTCGAGGGCAACGGCCAGGTCACCATCCGCGACCTCGTCCGCAACTCCCTGCGCATGCGCCCCGACCGGATCGTCGTCGGCGAGGTCCGCGGCGGCGAGTCCCTCGACATGCTCCAGGCCATGTCCACCGGCCACGACGGCTCGCTGGCCACCGTCCACGCCAACAGCGCCGAGGACGCCCTCACCCGGCTGCAGACCCTCGCCTCCATGTCCGACGTCGAGGTCCCCTTCGTCGCCCTGCACGACCAGATCAACAGCGCCGTCGACGTCATCGTCCAGCTCACCCGGTTCGCCGACGGCGCCCGCCGCATCACCGAGATCGCCCTGCTCGACAGCCACGGCGGAGAGCCGTACCGGATCGCGACCGTGGCCCGCTTCGACGCCCAGCCCATGACCCCCGACGGCCGCGTGTACGGCGGCTTCCGGTACTTCCCGCTGCCCCGCCGCACCGCCGACCGCCTCTACATGGCGAGCCAGCCCGTCCCGCAGGCCTTCGGAGTCGCCCACTCCTCCGACGAACTCGCCACCCGAGAAGCCAGGTAGGCCCCATGGAACTCCACACCCTCGTCCAGCTCACCACCGGTGTGACGCTGCTGACCTGCGCCCTGGCGGTGGCCGGAGTGCACGCCTACGCCTCGGGCCGGGCCCGGCGCGCCGCCCTCGTGGACCGGCTCACCCACACCGGACCCGCCCCCGCCACCGGCCGCAGACGCCGCTTCCGCGACCTGGACCGGCGGCTGCGCCGCACCCGCCTCGGCCGCCGGCTCGAACTGCGCCTCGCCGCGACCGGACTGGACGTCACCCCCGGCGAGTTCTTCGTCGCCATGCTCACGGCCGTCGCCGCGCTCTGGCTGATCGGCCAGGCCACCCTGGCCCCCTTCTTCGGCCCGCTCGCCGGCCTCCTCGGCATCTGGGCCGCCGTGCAGTTCCTCAACTGGCAGCGCCAGAAACGCATCGAACGCTTCATCGGCCAACTCCCCGAACTCGCCCGCATCCTGGCCAACGCCACCCAGGCCGGCCTCGCCCTGCGCACCGCGATCGGCATGGCGGCCGAGGAACTGGAGGCGCCCGCGGGCGAGGAACTGGCCAAGGTCGCCGACCAGCTGGCCCTCGGCCAGTCCCTGGACGACGCCCTGGGCGAACTCGCCGACCGCCTCCCCTCCCGCGAACTGGTCGTCCTGGTCACCACCCTGGTGCTGTCCAACCGCGCGGGCGGCCAGGTCGTCTCCGCCCTGCGCAACCTCACCGAGACCCTGGAGGAACGCAAGGAGACCCGGCGCGAGATCCGCACCCAGCTCAGCCAGGTCACCATGACGTCGTACGCCGTCCCCGTCCTCGGCGTCGGCGCGCTGTTCCTGATGAACGGCGTGAAGGACGGCGCGCTCGCCCGCATGACCGGCTCACCGGTCGGCCAGGCCTGCGTGCTGATCGCCTTCGCGATGTACGCCGTCGGCTTCGTCCTCATCCGGCGCCTGAGCCGGATCGACGTGTGAGGAGGGCGGCCCGGTGATCGCATTCCTGCTCGCCCTGCTGACGGGCCTCGGCGTCTGGGGCGCCTTCGCGGGCGTCCGCATGTACCGCGCGGACGCCAAACTCCCCGGCGACCTGGCCGTGGCCCTGGAGGTCGGCGCCACCCGCACCGGCGCGGTCGGCTCGGTCGTCGACCGCATGGGCATGCGCTACGCCCCCGCCGTGCTGCGCCTGATGGGCCCGCGCCTGGTCGCCAAGTACCGCCGCAAGATCGACCTCGCGGGCAACCCCGGCGGCCTGACCATCGACCGCTACGCGGCCCGCCGCGCGGTGTACGGCGCACTGGGCGCGGTCGGCTGCCTGGTGTTCCTCCTGCGGGGCCAGTGGTTCGTCGCCGTGCTGCTGCTGCTCTTCGGCGCCTTCTGGACGGAGGTCGGCATCTGGTCGGCGATCCGGGTCCGCAAGGACGTCATCGAGCGCACCCTGCCGGACTTCCTCGACGTGCTCGCGGTGGTGGTGAGCGCCGGCCTCGGCTTCCGCCAGGCCCTGGACCGCGTGGCCACCCGCTACGAGGGACCCTGGGCGGACGAACTGCGCATCACCCTGCGCCAGATGGACCTCGGCATGAGCCGCCGCCAGGCCTTCGCGGAACTGAGGCGCCGGAACGACTCCGAACAGGTCGCGATGTTCGTCACGGCACTGCAGCAGGGCGAGGAACTCGGCGCCCCCATCGTCGACACCCTCGTCTCCCTGGCCAAGGACATGCGCCGCACCGACGCCCAGAACGCCCGCCGCAAGGCCGCCCGCGCGGTCCCCAAGGCCACGCTGATGATCACCACGTTCATGGTCCCGGCCACCATGCTGCTGCTGGGCGCGGGCCTGATCCTCGGCTCCGGCGTCGACTTCGGCTCACTCACGGGGAAGTGAGGCCCACGTGACGGCGGCGGACCTGACACGACACGGCGAAGGAACGCCGTCCGGCGGGGCGGGCCGTTTGCGCGCGGTCGTCACCGGGGTTGTGGGACGGGGGAGGGGGACTGCGGGGGTGGATCATCGGGCCGCCGAGCCCGTGAAGGAACTCCGGAGTGTTGGTGCCGTGGGCCGGGTGCGTGCGGCGGTCGCCGGGGTTGTGGGGCGTCGGAGGGGGACTGCGGGGGCGGATCCTCGGGCCGTTGGTGCGGCGGGCCGTTTGCGCGGGGCCGTCGCCGGGGTTGTGGGGCGCGGGAGGGGGACTGCGGGGGCGGATGCTCGGGGAGCTGGTGCGGCCGGCCGGGTGCGTGCGGCGGTCGCCGGAGTCATGAGTCGCCCGAGGACGACCGCCGGGGCGGATCCCCGCGCCGCCGAACCCTCCGAGAAACTCCAGGTCCGCGCCCTGCAGGCCATGTGCCGGCAGGTCTTCGGGTTCCGCCTCGCCATGATCGCCCTGGCCGCCCCCGCCGCACTGCTGCACGCGGCGCCGGGCCTGGGCGTCCGCCTGGTCGGCGCGGCGGTGGTCGTCACCTTCATGGTGTCCTACGTCCTCTTCCGCGACTGGGAACGCTTCGGCCCCCTCCTGCTGCGCCACCCCACCCTCCTGGCGGCCGACACCCTCTTCGCCTCCTTCCTCCTGATCTCCGCCGGCCCGGACACCACCCTCGCCTACGTCAGCGTCTGCACCCCGCTCCTCGCCGGCCTCCTCTACAGCTGGCGCGGCGCGGCCTGCTTCGCCTCCCTCCAGGCCCTGATCCTCCTGCTGGTCCACGCCACGCTGAAGGCCGACCGCCACGCCCCGGTCGCCGAGGCGCTCCTGCTGCCCGGCCTGTGCGTGATCTCCGGCGCCATGGGCTCCACCCTGCGGGGCCTGATGCTCCGCTTCGGCGCCGCGACCCACGCCCTGACGACGGTCCAGGCTCGGCTCGCGGCGGCGGAGGCGGTGAGCGCGGAACGCGCACGGCTGGCGCGCGAGTTGCACGACTCCGTGGCCAAGACCCTGTACGGCGTGGCCCTCGCGGCGGACGGCCTGGCGGCCACGGCCTCCTCCGCCGCCCCCGACCCCGACCGCATCCGCCGTCAGGCGGAACTGGTCTCCCGCTCGGCACGCCGGGCCGCGGTGGAGTCCCGGGAACTCCTGGCGGACCTGCGACGCGAACCGGGCGACCACCCGGAGACGCCGTCCCTGTGGCGGCAACTCGCCGAGGAGCTGGACCGCTTCACGGCCCGCACCGGCCTCCGGGTGACCCTCCACCGGCCCACCGGACCGGACGCATCCCTCCCCGCGGTGCCGCCCGCCCTTGCCCGGCCCCTGCTCTCCATCGCCGCGGAGGCGCTGGAGAACGCCCACCGGCACGCGTCCCCGACCCGGGTCGAGGTACGAGCCGCACTCCACGGAGACCTCCTGCGCGTCACGATCCACGACGACGGCCGGGGCCTGCCGCCGGACACCACCCTCGAACGCCTCCGCGACGCCGGCCACTTCGGCCTGCTCGGCATGGTCGAGCGGGCCGCCCAGATCGGGGCCCGCATCCGCATCGGCCGCGGCGGCCACCCACGGGGCACGGAGGTCCGCGTGGAGCTCCCGCTGTCGGCCCTGAACCGCCCCGACCCCGCACTCCGGGAAGCCTGAGAGGAGGCCGGATCATGCAGCACACCCACCCCTGGCCGGCGTCACCGGCGCCGGCCGCACCGCCGTTGCGGCTGCTGGTGGCCGACGACAACCCGGTGGTCCGGGCGGGCCTGACGGCCCTGCTCTCCGGCCGCGAGGACACCACGGTGGTGGCGGAGGCGACGGACGGCCGCGAGGCGTACGAGGCGGCCCTGCGGCACCGCCCGGACGTCATCCTCCTCGACGTCCGCATGCCCGGCGTCGACGGAATCTCCGCATTGCCGCACCTGGTACGGCTGGCGCCGGTCACGATGCTCACGTACAGCCACGAGACGGAGACCGTACGGGAGGCGCTGCGGCTGGGAGCGGGGGGATACCTGGTGCACGGCGAGTTCACGACCGAACAACTGGTGCGCGCCGTACGGGATGTCCGGGAGGGGCGGCCGCATGTGACGCCCGGGGCGGCGAAGGCGTTGCTGACGGAGCTAAGGAGCAGTGCAACTGCACAGCCCGGCCATCAAGTTCCCGACTCTTTCGGCGAAATCCCCCCTCAACCCCTTTCGCAAGTGCAATCATCCATGGGAAAGTCGTTCCGTTCACGTTTCCGGCTGAGCACGAGGGAGGCGGAGATCATGGACCTCATCGCGTCCGGCATGACCAACCAGCAGATCGCCGCCGCCTGCTTCATCTCCGAGAAGACGGTCAAGAACCACATCAACCGCATCTTCGCCAAACTCCAGAGCACCAGCCGCTCCCAGGCGGCCGCGAAGTGGCTGGGGGTGGCGTGAGATGGGTGCGTGGGGGCGCGAGCGGCCGGGGGAATGGGTCCGGGGTTGGGTCCTGGGGCCCTCGGCCTTCGGCGGTGCCGGGCTCTACGTTTCGGGGAGCCGTAGGGAAGCCGGAGGAGAGCGCCATGAGCGACTGGATGCTGAAGTTGATGGTGGCCATGCAGCGTCGCACCGACGACAGGGGTCAGACCGCGGTGGAGTACCTCGGCATCATCGCGGTGGTGGTGGCGATTGTGCTGGCGATTACGGGCACGAGCATCGGTCAGACCATCTTCGATGCGATCAGGAACAAGATCTCCGAGGTCACCGGCGGCTGAACCCTCCACACCGCGACGCAGGGCAGGCCTTCCCCATCTACATCACGGTGGTGGCGGGCCTGCTCTTTCTCGCGTTGGCCTACCTCGCGGTCGGCCAGGCCTCAGTGAACCGGAGCGGTGCGCAGACGGCGGCCGACGCGGCGGCGCTCGCGGCGGCGCAGAACGAACGCGACCAACTCACGGCCCAGTGGGTGAAGGTGCTCGCCGACCCCACGAAGTGGCGGGACATCTTCGAGGGCCGCGTGACGTTCGACGACCCGTGCGGACGGGCCGGCCGACTCGCCGCGCAGAACGACGCCGTGCTCAGTGACTGCTTCGCGCCGGAGCTGCTGAAGTACCGCGTCGACGTGCAGACCGACAAGTCCGTCGGGCGGTCGGTCGTACCGGGCTCGGAGAACTACAGGTCGAAGGCCTCCGCCACGGCCGAGATCGAGCCCCTCTGCACCCCTCCCGACGCGGGTGGCGGCGGCGACACCCCGCTCCAACTCACCTGCAAGGACAAGGTCTGGCACCTGCAGCCGGACGACACGACGGGACTGCCGAAACCCGAAGATCTCTTCGACGTCCACTTGGCCGACTGACGAGCGAACGACTGATGACGAAGGAAGCGGAGCGATGAGCATGCGGTTCACTGCGAAGGCCCGCAGGGGGATGGTCGCACTGACCGTTGCGACTGGTCTGACTGTCGGCCTCGCCGGCTGCGGCGGAGGTTCCGGCGACGACGAGAAGCCACACAGTTCCGCGTCCGCCTCCCGGCCCGGCAACTCGGACCCGAGCACACAGGAGGGGCAATCCGACCAACCGGTGGCCGAACTGAAGGGTTCGAACGGCCTGCTTCTCCAGATCACCTCGGCACAACGTGACTCCGGTGGCTTCGTCACCGTGAACGGCACCCTGAAGAACGACGGGTCCGCTGATCTGCTCGTCCCATCCGCACTCAGCGGCAATGAAACCGAGATCACCAAGAACGGCCCGTCCCTCGGCGGAGCCACCCTCGTCGACTCCAAGGGTAAGAAGCGCTACTACGTACTGCGCGACACAGAAGGGCGCCCGCTCACCACAACCGGCCTCGGCACACTCAAGGGAGGCCAGTCGCTGCCGGTTTTCATGCAGTTCCCCTCTCCACCGGCAGGCACCACCGAGGTGACCCTCCAACTGCCGACCCTCTCCTCCGCCACCATCAAGATCTCCGGGTGAGGCCGAAGTGACCACGCCCCGCCTCGCTCTCACCCTCACCGCCGTCACCCTCCTCCTCACCGTCACCCCCGCCCGAGCCGACGACACCGACCCCAGCCAGCCCCCCGACACCGCACCTTCCGCCCCCGCCCCGGTGAAGATCGACCCCAAGGACCCCGACCTGAAGCTCCCCGAGGGCGCCACGCTGGCCGCGCCGAAGGTGCTGGACATCAAGTCGGTTGTGGAGGACCAGAGCGGGGACGAACGCCGGGAGGACACCAACGCCGACGTGACCTTCGCGCTCCAGGCGGAAGTCCTCTTCAGCAAGGACAGCGCCACGCTCGGCGAGGAGGCCAGGTCCCGCATCGCCACGATCGCCGAAGAGATCAAGAAGCAGAACGCGACGCAGGTCCGCGTCTTCGGCTTCACCGACAACCTCGGCTCCGCCGCCCACGGCGACGTCCTGTCCAGGCAGCGCGCCAACGCCGTACAGGCGGTCCTCGACCAGGACCTGAACGACCCGGACATCACCTTCGAGGTCCGCGGCTACGGCGAGCAGTACCCGATCGCCGACAACTCGACGGAGGAGGGCCGCCGGAAGAACCGCCGGGTGGAAGTGTCGTTCCCGCGTACGCAGGAGTGACACGAGCCAAAGCCGGAGGCGACCCGGCCTAGACGGCGCCGCTGAGATACACCTGGTCCCGCCGGCCGTCGATCGGATGCACGGCGATGTTCAGCCAGTCCCCGCCGCAGTCCGTGCACACCGGCCCTTCCAATGACGTCGGCCAGTGTCTCCGGTTCTTGTCGTCCTGGAACCCCCTCTGATACGCGGCCCGGAGGTCGGCAGCCCGCGCCGGAATCGTCACGTTCATGTACCGGGCAACCTGCGTCGGGGTCTTCCCCGGAACCCAGTACGGAATCCGCTTCCCACTTCCCGATCCGCGCACTGAAGAGTCCAGGTCAGAAGACGAACAACTCGCCAGAGCGCAGAGCAGCGCGGCGCACAGAACACCCAGGAGCACGGACCTGCCCGTGCGCGAGCCCAGGTCGTAGTGCTGCACCGTTCCACCGCCTCTCATGTCGCCCCCCTGGCCAGCCCCGTCCATGCGCAGCCGAGCCATGTAGATCACAGTTGTACCGGTCCCAGAGCCCGGTGACGTCCCCGCTCCGGCGGCAGCACATCCACGGGCAGTCGCTTTTTGGCCAAACGGTGCCGCGTGGCTCCCGCCATGCAGGAATCGTTCCTGCTCCGTCATCGTGCCCCTCGGTCGACGGACGGCGGTGCGATCTGACGGCGAATACCCAGACGGGAGCGGTGACTGATATGAAACGGTCGATCACAGATAGTAGCTAAGGTCCTCTTCGGTCAGCGCAGCAGTGCGGCAACGCGCTGAATGCCGACCGAGCAGCACAGCGGAGACGCGGGGAGGTACCGCGCATGGTGGGGGAAGGGCCGGCGCGTGGGATTTGACTGGGAGAGGGCCGTAGGTGTGCCGCCCCGCACCGACAAGACCGGGCCCACTGGTCTGCAAATGGCGGGCAGCAACGGTGGTATGAGCCGGGGAAACCCCGATCTGCGGATCAGCAGGACGCCGTGGACGAGCGCGGCGCGCGTGGCGGGAGAACTGCACACCGACACCGGCAACGGTCTGTCCGACCTCGGGGAGACCGGCATCGGCGCGGCGGGCGGAGCCGAGGGATTCGAGTGCCCGGCCGCGCTGAACGAGGTGTGCGCCACCTGGGAGGCTCGGCTCACCGCCGTACGGGACGAATGCGGCCGGCTGCACGAGACGCTGGCCGCGACCGGTAAGCACTTCGGCGAGGTCGACCTCCACGTCGCGGCCCGCGTCCGCGGTGTCCACGCCGGCAACTCCCCGGACTGGGCCCGGTGAGGCCCGTGTCCACATGGCAGCACCTTCGCGACCTGAAGCTGTCCCAGTACCGGGACGCCGCCGGCGGCTGGGGCAAGGTGAGCCACCGCGCGGACGCCGCCCGGCTCCGCACCGACCGGGAGATGACGATTCCGGTGCGGTCCACTCAGAAGGGCGAGACGGCAACCAAGGCAGCCGGCGAACTGGAGCGCCTGAGCCGTAACTACCAGTACATCCACAGCGAGTGCGGGCTGATCCGGACGACGCTGCAATCCCTCGCCGCGGACCTGGAAGGACCTCAGCGCAAGCTAAGGCAGGCCTTGGAAGACGCCGAGACGTTCAAGTTCACGGTAAACGGGGACGGTTCGGTGACGTACCCGCCACCCGTATCGAAGGACGGCACCCCCACACCGGTCCCTTCCGGCGCGCACATCCCAGGAAAACGGTCGGCAGAACCTCTCATGCCATGGGCACCGGGCGTGGGCGGTGGTACGGCGCGGGTGGGCGCGCCCGTCCCTTCTCTGCCGGGTGTCGGCGAAGGCGGCGGCAATCCGAACAAGGCCATGGCCGAGGACATCGCCGAACGCATCGCCGCCGCGGTGCGGGAGGCGGGCGAGATCGACGCCCGCTATGCGTCCGCGCTCCGCAAGCTCAAGGCACCGGCCGGGCTGGACGTCACCGACGACATGCTGATCGACGCGGCCGAGGACATGCGGGCCGTGCGGAAGGCCGTCGCCGGTCACCTCGACGCGAAGAAGATCCCGCGCGGAAAGTCCCCCGCCGAGAACAGGAAGTGGTGGGACAGCCTCACCGACGAGCAGCGCGACGAGTACGCGACCCTCTTTCCCGCCGAGATCGGCGCGCTCGACGGCCTGCCGTCCGAGGTGCGCGACACCTCCAACCGCATCGTGCTGGCTGAAACCCGGGCACAGCTCATGCAGGACTACGAGCGACTCGGCCCCGAGCCACCGCAGTACATCGACGGCGGCGACCCTGCCGCCGCCACCGTCAACCCGGCCTGGCAGCAGTGGCAGAGAGCCGGCGGCGCGCGGGTGCGGGACATGCTCAAGGGCATGAACGACATCCAGGCCCGGCTGGACGCGAGCGGCGTACCCGGTCCGAACGGCAAGCCCGGCCTGCCACAGGCGTACCTCCTGGGCTTCGACACCAAGGGCCTCGGACACGCGGTCATCGCCAACGGCAACCCGGACACGGCGGACAACACGGCCGTGTACGTGCCCGGGACGGGCGCGCGGCTGGCGAATGCCGGCGGTGACATCAAGCGGATGACGGACACCTGGCAGGAGGCCCACGCGCAGGCCCCCGACAAGACGACGTCCACCATCACCTGGATCGGCTACGACGCCCCGCAGAACATCCTCACCGATTCCCCCTCACCGAGCTACGCCCACGACTCGGCGCCCAAGCTCAACACCTTCCTGGAGGGATTGCAGACCGCCCGCAGCGGCTCCCACGTCTGCGCATCGGCGAGCCATACGACGGTTATCGCCCACAGCTACGGCACCACCGTCGTCGGTGCCGCCAGCAAGGAACACCACATCGCGGCCCACGACATCGTGGTCGCCGGCAGTCCGGGCATGCTCGTGGGCGACGCGAGCGATCTGGGCGTGAGCAGCAAACACGTCTGGTCCGAGGCGGCCCGCGACGACCCGGTGCCCTACATCGGCCGACAGTTCCTGGGCGGGGAGAAGTGGGGCGTGCAGCACTACCACGGGGTGCCCTACAACGCCGGCTACATCACGACCATTCCGTCCGACGAGGCGTTCGGAGGACACCGGATGGATGTGGACACGAGCGGGCACAGCGGTTACTGGGACGAGGGGTCGATGTCGTTGAAGAATCAGGCCCGGGTGGTCGTAGGTCAGTACGACCTAGTTAAGGAAGAAAAGTGAACCCGATCAGAAAGCTAGCCCAACGGCGCAGGTACTCCTTCGCCGTGATGGCCCTTGCTCTGCCCCTGCTCGTGGCGGGATGCTCCAAGGACGTGAACGACAACGATGCGGCCGGCGCCGAAAACGATCCCAAGCCGACGGTTCTGGCCGTGGAAAAGGCCAGGGCGCAGACCAATCATCTCTCCAGCTTGATCCTCGACATGATCGGAATCAAGGAAGGAAAAGTAACAGAAGGGGGTGCCGGTGTTTCCCTTTGCGGCAATGACCCCGATCACTTCTACCGTATGCGCCACCCGTGGTCGATCTACCAGGTGTCCGAAGGGAAACTGAAGCAGGGATTCGAGCGCTTGCGTAAGCATCTTCCCCAGCGCGGCTGGAAGATTGTTGATTACGGCCCGAATAGCAGCAAGGCCAAGGTCCTCGAGCTCACTGCCGACTCGAAGAACGAGCCTTACTCGGTGAACGCTGTGCTCGTGGTGTCCACTCCAACTCACTCTCACGAATCAAACCCCAGGATCGAGGTCACCGTCGTCTCCGCCTGCTTCCGTGCCCCCAAAGGCACAGACCTCGGCAAGGAGTTCTGACGCGACATACACGATGCTCATCTCACCCTGCTTCACCGTATGGCGCGACCACAGGCGAAGCAGGGCCTGGAAGCTGGGGCTCAGCGATACGTTCCGGCCAACTGCACTCCGCATGATTGCCCGGATTACATGAGGCCTCAAGATCACAGCTATCGTTCTGGAGTTGCTTCTGTTACGGACGGAGAGGTCATCGGCACTGTCGGCAATTGCCGAAGGGCTGACTGCACTAGGGGGGCGGAGTGACCGAGGGAACGGGGGATCCGCAGGCGACGGCCGCCGCGGTGGAAGCGGCCGCTACGGCGATGGCGGCGTCCGGTATCGGGCCGATCGCAGGTGTCGGTGCCGCCGTGGCCCAGCAACTGCGGGTCGAGGCCGAGACGCTGACGACCTTCAGGAACCGGGTGAACGACCTTTTGACCCGCCTGGAGAAGTCCAAGGCCGCCCCGCCCAGGATCGCGGACGGCACCATGCCGGCGGGACGGCTGGGCAACTTCGACGAAGCCCACGCACTTCACGGCGCCTACACCCAGGTGCACGCCCAGATGGAGAACCTGTCCAAGATGCTGGCGTTGCAGATCGAGGGGCTGATGGTCTCCGTCGACGCGTCGAAGACCAACTATCACAATCTCGACTCCGACGTTCGGGACCGCCTGGACCGCATCCGTGTCGAGGCCGACAAGCTGACTGCCGAGCAGGCTCCGCCCGGAGCAGCGGGACACCCTGGAGGCGGGGCTCACGGGGCTGGCAACAGGGCACACGGCGCAGGGCAGGACTCTCAGACAGGTGGCCTGTGAGGTCCGTGGTGATACGACAGTGCGACGAGACGGTCCCGGCTGGGAGGGCGGTGTGGTCCCATGTCTGACTTCGCGGGCCGCGTGTGGGAGGCGGTCAAGCAGGAGCGGTTCCTGGTCCAGGACCCCGAGCAGTTGTGGGCCATGGTCGAGTCGGCCGATGGACCGACGGTCAGCGGGCTCGGCTCGCTGCTGACGGAGGCCGCCAAGACGATCAAAGAGATCGGCGGTGATCTGCTCACCCACAGCATGGCGGTCCAGTGGGAAGGGGCGGGCGGCGAGGCGTTCCGGTCCTGGTGCTACCAAGCAGCGAAGACCACACTGAGCCTGAGCGATTACAGCGAGAGCGCGGGCAAATGGCTGGGGCACGCGGCGGACACGTTGCATGAGGTCAAGCCGCAGCTCGAGAAGTTGCGGAACCAGAGCTCAGGCGCGCGCTCGGTGCTCGACGCCCATGCGGCGAAGGCGAGGGATGTCGGCAATCACGACGGTGGCCCGTCGGACTCTGCGGTGACCAAGGCCAAGACCCAGTACGCCAACGCCCGCGCAGAGGCCGGCGGCCTGATGATGAAGCTTGCCCAGTCGTACACGGCGTCGACGGAGCAAATCAGCGCGTTGCAGGCACCGAAGTTCCCGGAGCTGCCCGAGCGATTCGTGCCGGATCGGTACAGCGGCCAAACTCACGTCTCCGCCCCAATCGCACAGGGAAGCGCAGGCCCGGGGACGGTTAGCCGAGCGAAGCCGCACACGTCCGAGAGCTCCGCAGGTTCCCGTTCCGGCGTGACCGGCTCGGTGCCTCAGACGTCCACAGCGCACCGTGTGAACAACCACGTCGATGTGCCTCATCACGTGCAGCCGAACACTCATATTGATATGCCGAACACGGTGATCGACAGCACAGGAACTCTTCCGCCCGCCCCGACGGCGCCTTCCGCTCATGCGGCACCGACTACCGGCCCGGGCGGCCCGGACGTAAGGACGCCGTCGCCGACAGGTGTGCTCCCACCCGCCTTCCGCGTTGGCACAACGCCGCCACCGAGTGTCCGGGTTGGCGGTGAGCGTCCCGTGTACCGAGGCAGGGGCTCGCTGGCCACACCTCCGAGGCCCGGCACCTCTGGGATCACGGGCACCCCGAGAAGCGGCCCTTTTGGTCCCGGGGTAAGCGGGAGCGAGCCCGCCCCGGAGAGCGGACCGCTCAGTCCTGCCCCCGCCCGGGGCGCCAACGCCATCACAGGCGGCCGCCCGGTCTCACCGTCGGCAGGCCGACCCGCTGGTGCGATTCCGCGCGGCAATGTCATCGGCGGCGCTCGAAACCAGCAGCCCCCATGGGGCCGTGGTACTGCGCCCGGAAGCGCCGCTGCCAGAACGACGTCACCCCGCGGCGGTAACTCGGCTGCGGACCGCGAGGGCGCACCGGGGAGGCGCATGCCTGCCACTTCCAACGGCATCCTAGGGGGGCAGCCCAGACCATCTCGCGACCGTGGACGGGCAAGGACCACCTCCCAAGGCGTACGGTCCGCAAGTGAAGCAGCCCAGGAGCCGCGGCCGCGCGGTGGTGGACGACCGAGCGGTGCTTCCACCTCCGCCGCGAAGCGTGACGACCGCTCCGCCCGCGGCAGGCGCGCTGGCAGCAGCGAGGCGAACCAGGCGGAGGGCGGGGAGCACCAGGCAGAGGAGATGATGAACCGACCGCTCCCGCCGCCCCTCCCCGAAGGGCCCGATGGAGACCTAGGACGAGAAGGATGACCATGCGTAGCCGCAGCGAGCGGGCCAGATGGCGCAGTCGGGCCGTGTCCGCAGCCGCGGGGGTCTTGCTGGTGAGCGTTGCCGTGACTCCCGCGCACGCGGATAGCGTCCGCCAGCGGCAGTGGTACCTCGATGCCATGCACGCCGATGAGATGTGGAAGACGAGTACCGGCAAGGGCATCACGGTCGCGGTGATCGACACTGGTGTACAGGCTGATTTACCGGACCTGCGTGGTCAGGTCGTGCCCGGCAGGGACTTCTCGAAGCGCGCCGGTGACGAACGCACGGACTACGACGGGCACGGAACCAGCATGGCCGTGCTCATCGCCGGCACGGGCGCCAAGGGTGCCACTGCGGGCTCCTACGGCCTGGCCCCCGGGGCGAAGATCATGCCGATCCGCACTCCGGGCTTCATCGAACGCAACCGCGCTGACGGTAACCAGGACGATGTTCCCACTGCCACGGCGAAGGCCATCCGGTTCGCAGCCGATTCCCCCGCCCAGATCATCAGTATTTCCGGAGGCAGCGCGACGAACTCCCGGGAGCTGACGGACGCTGTCGCCTACGCGCTGTCCAAAGGCAAGTTGATCTTCGCAGCTGTGGGCAATGACGGCGACGCCCGCAACGAAGTCAATTACCCAGGTGCCACTCCCGGCGTAGTGGGCGTGGGAGCGATCGACAAGAGCGCCAAGGCAACTAAGGAGTCCGAGCACGGCCCCCAGGTCGACCTGGTCGCGCCGGGTGAGGACATCATCTCCGCCTGCCTCGGTGGCACGGAACTGTGCAATTCACACGGCACCAGCGACGCCACCGCCCTCGCCTCCGCCTCCGCAGCCCTCATCTGGTCCAAGCACCCCGACTGGACCAACAACCAGGTCCTGCGCGTCATGCTCAACACAGCGAGCAAGCCGACAAGCGGCAAAGAGCGCACGGACTACATCGGCTACGGCGCCGTCCGTCCCCGCATCGCCCTGACCAATCCAGGCGACCCCGGCCCGGCCGACGTCTACCCGCTGCCCGACTTCAAGCAAGCGGGGTTCAAGGCACCCAACGGGTCGGCCACGACATCCGCCAAGGGCGGCAGCAGCACGTCGGTAACGGTATCCGCAGCCAAGAGCGGCGGTTCGTCCTTGCCATGGATTCTCGGAGGCACCGGAGTTGTCGTGGTCGCGGGTGGTGCCGTCGCCGCTGGCGCGGTACGCAGACGCCGACGTGCAGCGACGCCGGCCCGGCGCACATAGCAGCGCCGCCGGGGTCGGGACAGAAGCCGTGGTACGGAGACGGCAACTACGGGGGAAGGCCCTGACACGACCTCAATCACGCCTCGACGGTGACCCGGGCCCCCACTCTCAGTCCCCATCCCTCCATGACCCCCGCCCCCGCCTCCAGCACGTGCCGGGACCGCAGGCGGGGCAGGCCCAGGCGGTTCGGGTGCATCGTGTGGACGGCGATGACGGTGAGGGTGCGGTCGAGGTAGGCGACGTCGATGGGGATGCGCATGCGGAAGGTGTGCACTGCGCCGGCGGGGGACAGGAGCATGGCGCCCTCGATCGAGTCGCGGCCCAACAGGCCCTTCGTGCGGGCCCGGTAGGAGGTCGCGATCTCCAGGGGGACGGAGACCGCGGCCCCGCCCCCGTTGCCGTGTACGACCAGCCGGCCCCGCCCGTCCCGCCACCGTGCCATCGCAGGCCACCTCCGCTGCGACTGTACCCGTGGGCGTGCGGGGGACGCCGGTTGCCGACCACCAGAAGAGGACTGTGAAGGGTCGTAAAGGAGTTGTTCCGCCTGTCCCCTCCCACTAGGAAGAACCCATGACTGGACTCGGTGTCGTCTTTCGTCCCCAGCTTCCGCCCGAGCGGCTGAAGGCGGTGGCTCGTGTGGCGGACGAAGCGGGGCTCGACGAGCTGTGGTTGTGGGAGGACTGCTTCCGGGAGGGCGGGATCTCGACCGCCGCCGCCGCGCTGGCCTGGACCGAGCGGGTGCGGGTCGGGGTCGGGCTGTTGCCGGTGCCGCTCAGGAACGTGGCGCTCACCGCGATGGAGGCCGCCTCCCTGCACCGCATGTTCCCAGGGCGCGCGACCGTCGTCGTCGGGCACGGGGTGCAGGACTGGATGGGCCAGGTCGGCGCCCGCCCCGCCTCGCCGCTGACGCTCCTCGGCGAGCATCTCGACGCCCTGCGTGCCCTGTTGGCCGGCGAACGGCTCACCGTGCGGGGGCGGTACGTGTCCCTGGACGACGTCGGGCTGGACTGGGCACCGCAGCGGCCGGTGCCGGTCCTCGCCGGTGCCACCGGGCCGCGTACGCTCCGGCTCTGCGGCGCCAAGGCGGACGGCACGGTCCTCACCGCGGCCAGCTCCCCGGACGACGTGCGGCGGGCCCGGCGGCTCATCGAGGAGGGGCAGAAGCAGGCGGGGCGCGCCGAGCATCACCAGGTCGTCGTCTATCTGCTCGTCGCCACGGGGGACGCCGCCGAGGCCCGGCTGCGGAACGAACTCGCCGCCGAGGGTCTGGAGTCGGCCACGGACGTCGGGGTGGCCGGTGACGCGGACGCCGTGGCCGCGGCCGTACGACGGCTCGCCGGGACCGGCGCCGACACGGTGGTGCTTCAGCCGACGGGGGACGAGCCCGACCCGGAGGGGTTCGTGCGGTTCGCCGCCGAAGAGGTCCGCCCCTTGCTGAGCTGAGCTGAGCTGAGTCAGGCCGGGTGTTGTCAGTGGCGGCTGTCACACTCCCTCACATGACCGAACCCATGGCCGACCACAAGAGCGAGTCCTTGACCGGCGCGCGTGACGAGCATGGTGAAGTGTGCCTGCGTGGCGTCACGGACGACGACCTGTACGTCTTCCTCGCCTACGAGCACGATCCGGAAGCCGTCCGGCGGTCGAGATTCACTCCCCGGCCGCGGGACGCCTTCCTCAGGCACTGGCGCGCCCGCGTCCTCGGCGACCCGGACTGCCTCGTGCGGACCGTCGCCGTGGACGGGCGGGCCGCCGGGCACGTCGTGTCCTGGACGGCGGACGACGAGCGCCGGTACGTCGGGTACTGGCTCGGGCGGCCGTACTGGGGGCGCGGCGTCGGCACCCGTGCGCTCGGCATGTTCGTGCAACTGGAGCGCGTGCGCCCGCTGTACGCCGACCCCTTCCAGGGGAACACGGCCTCGGTCCGGCTGCTGGAGAGCCACGGCTTCAAGCGCGCCGGCACCGTACGGCACGGGACCGACGAGCACGTCCTGCTCGTACTCGGCGGGCCGGGGGCCTCCCCGTGAGCGGGACCCCCGGCCCCTGGCGCCTCCGCTTCGAGCCGGCCTGGGAAGCCCTGCGCGCCGGCACCGACCTGGTGCATGCCGAGATCAACGCCCTGGCCCAGCTCCCGGCCGGCCGCTGTGCGCAGCGCGCAGGCCGCGTACGAGGCGGTCAGCCCGAGTCTGTAGCGGGCGGATGGTCGCCGGTCGCCCCGTCGGTCAGTTCGCGCAGGATGTCCATGTGGCCGGCGTGCCGGGCGGTCTCCTCGATCATGTGGACCAGGGTCCAGCGGAGGCTGACGGTGATGTCGCGCCAGGACGGGCTGCCCTGGGCGTCCAGGGGCAGCCGGCTGATGACGGTGTCGGCGGCGGCGCGGGCGCGGCCGTAGAGGGCGACGACCCGCTCGGTCGTGTCCTCGGGGGTGACCCGCATGTCGTCGTGCGGGGCGAACCACAGCGGCTCGGGCTCGCCGCCGAAGGTCTCCACGAACCAGCCGTACTCGACGGAGGCCAGGTGCTTCACCAGCCCGAGCAGGCTGGTGCCGCTCGGGGTCATCGGCCGGCGCAGCTGCTCGTCGTCGAGGCCGTCCAGCTTCCAGAGCACGGCGTCGCGGTGCCGGTCCAGGCTCGTGTGGAGTGTCTGTTTCTCTCCCGCGAGGTGCGTCGGCGTGGGTGTCGTCATGGGGGCGGAAAATAGCAGGCCCCGCGGACGGCGACCTGGGACCATGACGGCCATGGCGGAGAAGCGTTCGTTCGAGGAACTCGTGGCCGAGGGCGCGGCCGTGCCGACCGAGGGGTGGGACTTCTCCTGGTTCGGGGGGCGGGCCAGTGAGGAGCGGCCCTCGTGGGGGTACGCCGTCTCGGCGGGGGAGCGGGTGGCCGGCGCCGAGGCCGTGCTGGACATCCAGACCGGCGGCGGCGAGGTGCTCGACTTCGTCCTGGGCACCGCGGCCCCGGCCCGGCCGGTGCTGGCCGCCGCCACGGAGGGCTGGCCGCCGAACGTGGCCAAGGCGACCGCGCTGCTGCGGCCGCGCGGGGTCGTGGTGGTCGCCGCCCCGGACGACGCGCCGCTGCCGTTCGCCGACGGGACGTTCGACCTGGTGCTCAGCCGCCATCCGGTGCGGCCGTACTGGGACGAGATCGCCCGGGTGCTGCGGCCGGGCGGCGCCTACTTCGCCCAGCACGTCGGGCCGGCCAGCGTCTTCGAGCTGGTGGAGTTCTTCCTCGGGCCGCTGCCCGAGGACGTACGCTCCAGCCGGGACCCCGAGCGCGAGCGGGCCGGGGCCGAAGCGGCCGGACTGGAGGTGGCCGGGCTGCGCGCGGAGCGGCTGCGGATGGAGTTCCACGACATCGCCGCCGTCGTCCACTTCCTGCGCAAGGTGGTGTGGATGGTCCCGGGCTTCACGGTGGAGGCGTACGAGCCCCGGCTGCGCGCGCTGCACGAGCGGATCGAGAAGGACGGCCCGTTCGTGGCGCACAGCACCCGGCACCTCTTCGACCTCCGCAAGCCTCGCCGCTGACGGCTCCGCGAGCCTCGCCGCTGACGGTTCCGCGAGCCGCCCCGCCGAGGGACCTCTGCTGGGCCGTCCGCCGCGCGGGCGGTGTCCACATCGTTATCCGGTGCGGTTCACAGCGGTCCCATCCGTCACATAAGTTCAGACCAAGGTAATTCGCGTCGGCAAACCCGCGCGGTCGGTACCGCGCAGTGGAGGGGGCTGCGCGGTGCCGTGAAGCCGAACGAGCTTGCGCCGGTCCCGCAGCGGAGCCGTCAAGTCACCGTTCGCTGAACGGTTAGCCCATCAGGGGGATGCCGGGACGACTCGCCGACACGCCCGCAAGACGGTACAAAACTTTCGGATTCCTCTGAATCGGGCCGAATCCGACCGATTCTGCCTGGGAATCCGCTGTGATTCGGCCGTGAGGCGCCCCTGAATCCCGCCTTCCGTGCCCACCGGGGCGTTGCCGGGTGACTCCGGAGCGTAGTTGTCCGCCGCCGATGCACCCACCATCCCTCACGAAGGGTTATGGTGGAAGCCCCCCCTCGGGCCGGTCCGTATCCCCCCCACGGACCGGCCCGTTTTCGTTCCGGCCCTCGCCCCACTGATGGCCCCGGCCACCGTCCCGGTCATGGCCACGGCCTTCGTTGCGGCCACCGTCCCGCCCACTCGCTGGGCCATATCCATAGGGCGGGGGCCGTATGGCAGTGTGGTCCGGCGGGAACTGACGGGAACCTCCGGGCGCCGGCCCGGCGTCCCAGCCGAAGGGACCACGTCTCAGCCGAAGGGGCCACGTCTCAGTGACAGGGACCGCCTCTCCACCCGGAGGGACCATGTCCCAGCGAAAGGGACCAGCTCTCCACCCGGAGGGAGCACATCCCAGTCAAAGGGCGCACGCATCCCGGCCAAAGAGGCCACGTCCCAGCCGAAAACGCCAAGTCCCCCACCCCAGGCCCCAAACCCCGGGCCGGAGCCGAGCCCGCGGCGGGGGTAGGCTCAACGGCTCCGGCACCCACCGCACCCCCATCCCGCCGTCAGACCCCCGGAGGGCCCCGTGAACCTGCGCGACAACCTGCGCAGCCTGCTCGTCAGGCTCTACGCACGCCGGGTGGAGGGCCACCTGGACCACGCTCAGGTGCCCAAGCACATCGGCGTCATCATGGACGGCAACCGCCGCTGGGCGAAGGCGTCCGGTTCCACCACCGTCCACGGCCACCGGGCCGGCGCGGACAAGATCGAGGAGTTCCTCGGCTGGTGCACCGAGACCGACGTCGAGGTCGTCACCCTGTGGCTGCTGTCCACGGACAACTTCGACCGGCCGCAGGAGGAGCTCGTCCCGCTGCTCGGCATCATCGAGGACGTCGTGCGCACCCTCGCCGCGGACGGCCGCTGGCGGGTGCACCACGTCGGCACGATGGATCTGCTGCCGGCCGGGATGCAGCGCACGCTGAAGGAGGCCGAGGAGGCCACCGCCCACATCGACGGCATACTCGTCAATGTCGCGATCGGCTACGGCGGACGGCAGGAGATCGCCGACGCGGTGCGCTCCATGCTGCTCGACGCCCACGACAAGGGCGTCACCCTGGAGGACCTCGCCGAGTCCGTCGACATCGACATGATCGGCCGTCATCTCTACACCGGCGACCAGCCCGACCCCGACCTGGTCATCCGCACAAGCGGGGAGCAGCGGCTGTCCGGTTTCATGCTGTGGCAGACCGCGCACTCCGAGTACTACTTCTGCGAGGTCTTCTGGCCCGCCTTCCGCAAGGTCGACTTCCTGCGCGCCCTGCGCGACTACGCCGCACGTCACCGCCGGTACGGCGGCTGAACCGCACCCACCACGCCACACCGCCCCGCCGGCCACCGCGCCGGCGGGGCTTTCGCATACCCGGTTTCGCGCGGACGTAACGAGGAGTTCACCGGCACGCCGGTGGCCGCTTTTGCATGGCGGTGCATGTTCGAGGGCATAAGCCAGTCAGGTCGACACCCGAACCACGGGTGTCGGATCTCAGCGGGCGGCACGGGGCCGTCCGCCCGGGAGGCCCTTTGCACCAGCCCGATCGTGCGGTCACGGCACGGACGAAGAGGCAGGGGGCCGGTTCGCGGCCCGCGCAGGGCGGCCGTCGACCGGTCCAGCTCGTTCTCGTCGCTCCCCGACCTCATCCGAGGGGGTACGTCCTTCCGTGGTGACCAGCACAAAGCGCCACAAGCCAGACCGGCGCACCTACGTTCTCGACACCAGCGTCCTGCTGGCCGACCCGAACGCCCTGACCCGCTTCGACGAGCACGAGGTCGTGCTCCCCATCGTGGTGGTCACGGAACTGGAGGCCAAGCGGCACCATCCCGAACTCGGCTACTTCGCCCGCCAGGCCCTGCGCCTGCTGGACGACTACCGGGTGAAGAACGGTCGCCTCGACGCCCCCATCCCGATCGGGGAGCTGGGCGGGACCGTCCGTGTCGAGCTCAACCACTCGGACCCCAGCGTGCTGCCCACCGGCTACCGCCTGGGGGACAACGACTCCCGCATCCTCGCGGTCGCCCGCAACCTGCAGGCCGAGGGATACGACGTCACGGTCGTCTCGAAGGACCTGCCCCTGCGGATCAAGGCGTCCTCCGTCGGACTCCTCGCGGAGGAGTACCGGGCCGAACTCGCCATCACGGAGAACTCCGGCTGGACCGGAATGTCCGAACTGACGCTCTCCGGCGAGCAGGTGGACATCCTCTTCGAGGAAGGGCACCTGTACGTCCCCGAGGCCGCCGAACTGCCCGTGCACACCGGTCTGACCATCCACTCCGAGCGCGGCAAGGCGCTCGGCCGCATCACGGCGGAGGGCAACGTCCGCCTGGTGCGCGGCGACCGGGAGGCGTTCGGCATCAAGGGCCGCAGCGCCGAGCAGCGCATCGCGCTCGACCTGCTGCTCGACCCGGACGTCGGGATCGTCTCGATGGGCGGCCGGGCCGGCACCGGCAAGTCGGCGTTGGCGCTGTGCGCCGGCCTGGAGGCGGTCCTGGAGCGCCGCCAGCACCAGAAGGTGATGGTGTTCCGCCCGCTGTACGCGGTCGGCGGGCAGGAGTTGGGCTATCTGCCGGGCACCGAGGCGGAGAAGATGAGCCCGTGGGCGCAGGCCGTCTTCGACACGCTCTCCGCGGTCACCAGCCGCGAGGTCATCGAGGAGGTCACCGCGCGCGGGATGCTGGAGGTCCTGCCGCTCACCCACATCCGGGGCCGCTCGCTGCACGACGCCTTCGTGATCGTGGACGAGGCGCAGTCGCTGGAACGGAACGTCCTGCTGACCGTTCTGTCCCGGATCGGCGCCAATTCGCGGGTGGTTCTGACCCATGACGTGGCACAGCGGGACAATCTGCGCGTCGGCCGCTACGACGGCGTCGTCGCCGTGGTGGAGAAGCTGAAGGGACACCCGCTCTTCGCGCACGTCACGCTGACCCGGTCCGAGAGGTCCCAGATCGCGGCGCTTGTGACCGAAATGCTGGAGGACGGCCACATCTGACCCTCCTCGCACGGCAATTGGCGCCGCCCGGCAAAGGCCCAGAGCCTAGCCGGGCGGCGCCTCGGTGTGTGGAGCTTTCCGGAAATCCCCTGGGCCAAACGGGATGTGAGCTTTCACACGCAACACAGAATTGCCTCCCGGCGTCCGGTTACGGCAGAGTCTCAGTCCTGTCAGGCCCCGCATACGACACACCTGTACCCCCAGCGGTACGGCACCGCATAAGCACCAACTCCATAGAGTTCGTCGTATGCCGCCCGCGCACCACGCGGCCGCTCCCCGCAGGGGGAGTTGCCCACCGGGCCCGTGCCTCCCGTGACCCCGCAGTTGGGAGGCCAGTGTCAGGGGCACGATTGCGTCCGCCAGGGTCACCGAAGCGGGCGATGCTGGAAGGAAACCGTGTGAGCCGGATTTCGGTCCGGGGATTCGCAGTGGCCTCGGCCACCGCGGTCACCGCCGTCGGAAGCGTCGTCGGAGTTGCCTCGGGCAGCGTCGCGCAGAACAACGACGCCGAGCCGACGGCCGCCGACACCACGCTCCTCGCGGACATACCCGCGGGTCAGCAGGCCCAGGTGCAGTCCGCGTCACTGACGCAGCAGGCCGACGCCCAGGCCATCGCCGCGGACGCGAACGCCAAGAAGGACGCCGAGGAAGCGGCCCGCAAGGCTGCCGCCGAGACCGCCATCGCCAAGAAGGCGGCGGCCGAGCAGGCGGCCAAGGAGGCCAAGGAGCGCGCCGAGGCCAAGAAGGCGGCCAGCCGCGACAGCGCCCGCGACTCCTCCAGCTTCCCGGTCCAGAGCAGCTACACCGTGGCGCAGATCCAGGCGATGGCGCGTCAGATGGTGGCGGCGGACCAGTTCCAGTGCTTCAGCAACATCGTGAACAACGAGTCCAGCTGGAACTACCAGGCGGTCAACGCCTCCTCCGGTGCCTACGGCCTCTTCCAGGCCCTGCCCGCCGGTAAGTACGCCTCCGCCGGCGCCGACTGGCGCACCAACCCCGCGACCCAGATCAAGTGGGGCCTCAACTACATGAACAGCCGGTACGGCAGCCCTTGCCAGGCCTGGTCGTTCTGGTCGGCCAACCACTGGTACTAGACCGCCACGGGTACCGCACCGCACGGTCCTCTCCGGTCGCACTCAACTTCGCGCAGCCCCTCCCCGTCCTCAGGGGAGGGGCTTTCGCACTGTACGGTCGTACCGGATGCCTCCAGGGGGAGGAGTGGTGGCCAGCACGCGGGGACGCGGGGGAAAAGGACGGATCATGTCGCGAGTGCCAGGGTGGCTCGGCAAGCTCGGAGCCGGTCTCACCGAGATCAGCGAGCGCCTGAACGAGCGGCGCGCGGAGGTGGAGCGCGAGCACGCCCCCGACCCGGACCTTCCGGACGCCCCGCGGCCTGCGCCCCGCTCGGCCGCCCCGGACGCCGCCGAGGCCGTCGTCGTACCGGCCGTCCGTCGGCCCGCGCCACCGGCCGGACCCCGCCCCGACCCCGTCGAGGCCGTGCCCTGGGGGGTGCGGGTCGCGGCCGAGGCCGGGTGGCGGCTGCTGGTCCTCGCCGGCACCCTCTGGGTCCTGATGCGGATCATCAGCGCGGTCCAGCTGGTGGTGTTCGCCTTCGTCATCGCCCTGCTCGTCACCGCGCTGCTGCAGCCGACGGTCGCCCGGCTCACCCGCCGCGGGGTGCCGCGCGGCCCGGCCACCGCGCTCACCGCGATCAGCGGGTTCGTGGTCATAGGGCTGATGGGCTGGTTCGTGACCTGGCAGGTCATGGAGAACATCGACACGCTCTCCAACCAGATCCAGTCCGGCATCGACGACCTGCGCGACTGGCTGCTGAAGAGCCCCTTCCACGTCACCGACAAGCAGATCAACCAGATCGCGAAGAACCTGCGCGAGGCGATCGGCGCCAACGCCGACCAGATAACCTCCGCGGGACTGGAGGGCGTTCAGGTCATCATCGAGGCCCTCACCGGCATCCTGCTGGTGTTCTTCTCGACGCTGTTCCTGCTCTACGACGGCAGGCGCATCTGGGAGTGGTTCCTGAAACTGGTGCCCGCCGCGGCCCGCCCCGGCGTGGCCGGCGCCGGCCCGCGCGCCTGGAGCACGCTGACCGCCTACGTCCGCGGCACGGTCCTGGTCGCCCTGATCGACGCCATCTTCATCGGCATCGGCATCTACTTCCTCGATGTGCCGATGGCCGTCCCGCTGGCCGTGTTCATCTTCCTGTTCTCCTTCATCCCGCTCGTCGGCGCGGTCGCCTCCGGCGCGCTCGCGGTGATGGTGGCGCTGGTGACCCAGGGCGTCTTCACGGCCGTCATGACCCTGGTCGTCGTCCTCGCGGTCCAGCAGATCGAGGGCCATGTGCTGCAGCCGTTCATCCTGGGCCGCGCCGTCCGCGTCCACCCGCTGGCGGTCGTCCTCACGGTCGCGGCCGGCGGCATGGTGGCCGGCATCGGCGGCGCGGTGGTCGCCGTACCGCTGGTGGCGGTGACGAACACGGTCGTGGGGTATCTGCGGGTGTACTCCGAGGAGGTGGCCGCGAGCAGGAGCGAGCCGTCAGCCGTGGAGGACGACCAGCAAGACGAGCAACAGGACGGCTGAGGCGGCACCGGCACGAGCGTCGGCGGGACGACGGCGAGCCGTGGCCGGATGGCCGGCAGCTTGTAGACGACGAGCAGCACGGTCAGGGAGACGGCGAACGCGAGCGGCAGCGCCGTCGGATTCCATCCGGTGAAGCAGAATCCCTCGGTCGTCCGGCAGAGCCGGTCGCTGTGGTGCTCGGCCCAGGAGAGGTAGGCACCGGCGCCGACGGCCGGCACCGCTCCCGTGACGGCCGCGCCCAGCACCCGCGGAAGGACGGGCCGTGGCTCCGTGCGGGGCAGGGACGGGGCTCGGGCCTTCGCTGTCGACGGCTGGACGTGCGACGGCCCCCGCCCGGGTTCGGGCAGGGGCCGTGATGCGGTGGGCGCGGTTACTCGGCCGACTCGGCCAGCACCGCCTCCGCGTCGAGGGTGACGCCGACCGCCTGGATCACCGAGGCGATCTTGAACGCCTCCTGGATGACCTCGCGTTCGACGCCGGCCTTGCGCAGCACCTGCTCGTGCGAGTCCAGGCACATCCCGCAGCCGTTGATCGCGGAGACCGCGAACGACCACAGCTCGAAGTCGACCTTCTCCACGCCCGGGTTGCCGATGACGTTCATCCGCAGACCCGCGCGCAGGTTGCCGTACTCATGGTCCGACAGCAGGTGGCGCGTCCGGTAGAAGACGTTGTTCATCGCCATGACGGCGGCGGCCGACTTGGCGGCCTGGTACGCCTCCGGCGACAGGTTCGCCTTCGCCTCCGGCTCCAGCTCACGCAGCACGATCGGGGACCGGGAGGCGATGGCGGTCGCCAGCACCGTGCCCCAGAGCGCCTGCGCGGGCAGGTCGGAGTTGCCGATGACCGAGCCCAGGTTGAGCTTCAGGTCCTTGGCGTAGTCGGGTACGCGGGACTTCAGCGAGTCGAGCGACATGGGTCACTCACCAGCCAGCAGCGCGACCGGGTCCAGGGTCTCGTCGCCCTTGCTCCAGTTGCAGGGGCACAGCTCGTCGGTCTGCAGGGCGTCCAGGACCCGCAGGACCTCCTTGGGGTTACGGCCCACGGAACCGGCGGTGACCATGGTGAACTGGATCTCGCGGTTCGGGTCGACGATGAAGACGGCGCGCTGCGCGAAGCCGTCCTCGCCCTCGATGCCCAGGTCGCGCATCAGCTCGTGCTTGGAGTCCGCCATCATCGGGAACGGCAGGTCGGTCAGGTCCGGGTGGTCCTTGCGCCAGGCGTGGTGGACGAACTCGGAGTCGCCGGAGAAGCCGAGGATCTGGGCGTCGCGGTCGGCGAACTCGTCGTTCAGCTTCCCGAACGCGGCGATCTCGGTCGGGCAGACGAAGGTGAAGTCCTTCGGCCACGCGAACACCACCAGCCACTTGCCCTCGTAGGACTTGTGGTGGATCTGCTCGAACTCCTTGCCCTTCTCCAGCGAGACGCAGGCGGTCAGTTCGAACTCGGGGAACTTGTCACCGACAGTGAGCACACGCTCTCCTTGCAGCGAGGAAGGACCCCTCGTGAGGGTCCATCCCATGGGTTGGACTTCGCCGATGGTGGCACAGGGTGCATTGATTCGTGAAATAGCTACAATCGGTCGAGTTGATCGGAGGTAGCTATCAGTGACCGTGGGTAATGGCAAGCGGAGGCAGCCGAGCCTCGCGCAACTGCGTGCCTTCGCCGCCGTGGCCGAGCATCTGCACTTCCGGGACGCGGCGGCCGCCATCGGGATGAGCCAGCCCGCCCTGTCCGGGGCGGTCTCGGCGCTGGAGGAGATCCTCGGGGTGACCCTCCTCGAGCGTACGACGCGCAAGGTGCTGCTCTCGCCCGCCGGCGAGCGGCTCGCCGTACGGGCGAAGGCGGTGCTGGACGCGGTCGGGGCGCTGCTGGAGGAGGCCGAGGCGGTCCGGGCGCCGTTCACGGGCGTCCTGCGCCTCGGGGTGATCCCCACGGTCGCGCCGTACCTGCTGCCGACCGTGCTGCGGCTGGTCCACGACCGCTATCCGCACCTCGATCTGCAGGTGCACGAGGAACAGACCGCCAGCCTGGTCGACGGCCTGAACTCCGGCCGTCTCGACCTGCTGCTGCTCGCGGTGCCGCTCGGCGTGCCCGGAGTCGTCGAACTGCCCCTGTTCGACGAGGACTTCGTGCTGGTCACCCCGCTCGGCCACCGGCTCGGCGGCCGTGAGGGCATCCCCCGCGAGGCGTTGAAGGAGCTGAACCTGCTCCTCCTCGACGAGGGCCACTGCCTGCGCGACCAGGCCCTCGACATCTGCCGGGAGGCGGGCCGCGAGGACGCGCCGGTCACCACCACGGCCGCCGGGCTGTCCACGCTGGTCCAGCTGGTCGCGGGCGGGCTCGGCTGCACGCTGCTGCCGCGTACGTCCCTGAAGCTGGAGACGACGCGCAGCAGCCAGCTGCTCACCGGGTACTTCGCCGAGCCGGCCCCGAGCCGCCGCGTCGCCTTCGCCATGCGCGCGGGCGCGGCACGCTCCGCGGAGTACGAGGAGCTGGCCGCCGCGCTGCGCGGGGCGCTGGCCGCGTTGCCGGTCAGGGTGCTTCAAGCGCCCTGACCGGGACGGTCATTCGGTGCGCAGCCCCTCCGGCCGCATCATCCGCACCAGCGGCGGCAGGCTGAGCAGGGTCACCGCGAGGACCACCGCCGCCCCGGCCCCTGTCATCGACAGCAGGCTGGGCCAGTCCACGCCGACCGACGCGCCCGCCATCTTCAGCAGCACCGTGCCCAGCGTGAGCCCCACGGCGGCGGCGAGCAGCAGGCCGAGGGCGATCGGGACGGTCGTCTGCCACAGCACCGACAGGCTCAGGGTGCGCCGCCGGGTGCCGAAGGCGACCAGCGAGGACAGCAGCTTGCGCCGCTCGCGCAGCTGCTCCAGCTGGGAGACGAGCAGGCTCAGCCCGATCAGCACCAGCACGCAGACGGCGCCGACGGACGTACCGGTGCGGATGGAGGTGAACTTCTGCGACCGCTCGGTGGACGCCCACACCATCGCGTCCGCCAGCGGGTCGATGCGGGCCGCGGTGTTGCGGACGTACTCGTGCACGTCCGGCACCGTCTCGTCGACCTTGAGGTACACCGACCCGGTCAGCACGCCGGCCATGCGCCCGGACAGCGCGGCCGGGGTCATCAGCACCTCGCTGTCCGCGATGCCGTTCGGCCCCTTGACCGCGCGGGCCTGCTTCAGTGCGTGCGGCACGGTCCACCGGATGTCGGGTCCGCGGCCCGCCTGGTCGCTCGTGTCGAGGTGCAGGCTGCGGCCCGGCCGGACGAGCGCGTCGACGTCGGAGTCCCGTTCACCGCCCTTCGCCACGAAGGCGTCCCCGTCGCGGCAGGACGGCAGCTCGGCCACCGTGCGCAGCGCGGCGCAGCTGCCGACGGTGAGGTCGACGCTGTGGGCCGGGCCCTTGTCGGGGCTCCAGCGCGCGTCGCCCAGTTCGGTGCTGCCGAGCGCGACGGCCCGGCGGACGCCCTTGGTCGAGGCGAAGGCCTGCGTGGCCGGCGCGAAGGGGATGCCCCGCGAGAGGTTGACCTGCATCTGCCACTGGTCGGGGTCCTGGTGGGTCTGCTTGGTGTAGTCGCCCTGGATGCCCGCGAACAGCATCTGCAGCGCGATCGCCCCGGCCACCGCGACCGCGATGCCGTTGACCATGCGCGCCGCCGAGCCGGTGCTCAACTGAAGCCGCCTTACGGCCAGTTGCCAGGCCACCGGGCCGCGTCCGAGCCGGGCCACGACGGCCTCGACCGCCCACGGCAGCAGCGCGGTGACGCCGATGAGCAGCAGCAGGACGCCGGCGATCACCAGGTACTCGTTGAAGGCGCCGTTGTCGCGGCCCTGTCCGATCATGGGCGCGAGGCAGGCGACGCCGCCCAGCGGCAGCAGCAGCCGCCACCACAGCCGGCGGCGGGCGGGCCGGGCCGTACGGACCACGCCCAGCGGCTCGATCACCACCCCGCGCAGCGCGAACAGCGTCACCAGCACCGCCGCCGCCGGAACGGCGAGGGCGACCAGCGCGGCCAGTGCGGGCGAGGGGTCGAGGTAGTCGGGGAACACGCTGATGTCCATGATCTCGACGGAGCCCGCGAGCTGCCGGCCGAGCAGGAAGAAGCCGGTGCCGAAGACCAGCCCGACGAGCGATCCGGCGAGCGCCTCGCCGGCCGCGATCCGCCGGGTCATCCCGCTGTCGGAACCCACCAGCCGCAGCGCGGCAAGCCTGCGGTCGCGCCGCTCGCCGCCGAACCGCACGGCCGCGGCGATGAACACGGCGACCGGCGTCAGCAGCACCACGAAGACGACCAGCACCAGCAGGATCAGCACCGGGTCGAACCCGTCCCGCTGGGCCGCCGGCTGCGGCCCGAAGTGGGTGATGCGGGCCGTCCGCCAGCCGTCGAGGCGCGGGGCGAGGTCCTTGGCGCCGGCGTAGTAGGCGAGTTCCTGGGAGCCGACGAGTCCGGGCTCGGTGATGGTCCCGGCGATCCGGTACGGCAGCCGCTCGCGCAGCAGCCTGCCGTCCGCCGAGGCGAGCAGGCGCTTCAGCGCGGGGGAGACGACCATCTCGCCCGGCGCGGGGTACGCGCTGAGGCCCGGCGGGAGCGGGGCGCGCGGGCCCTCGGGCTCCACCAGCCGGCCGCGCACGTCGCTGCCGCGGAAGGTGCTGTCGGCGTCGGAGATCACCAGGGTGTTCGCGCCCTTGGGCTGGTAGGCGCCGTAGGTGTAGTCCCGGCGGTCCTGGTTGCGCTGGTCGCGGACCGCGAGCGCGGTCGGGATCGCGGTCGTCAGCAGCAGCAGCGCCACGCCGAGGCCGACGCCGACCGCCGTCAGCAGCACCCGGATCCAGCCCTCGCGCCCGCCGGTGAAGGCGAACCGGACGCCCATCGCGAGGTCCCTGGACCACTGGCGGGCCTTCATATGGCGCGCTCCATGTCCCGGGACCTGCCGTCGCGTACGACGATCTCGCGGTCCGAGTACGCGGCCACCCGGGCTTCGTGCGTGACCAGCACGACGGCCGCGTTGGTGGAGCGGGCCGCGTCGGTCAGCAGTTCCATCACGCGCTCGCCGTTGAGGGAGTCGAGCGCGCCGGTCGGCTCGTCGGCGAAGATCACGCGGGGTCCGGTGACCAGCGCCCGCGCCACCGCGACGCGCTGCCCCTGGCCGCCGGAGACCTCGCCGGGCCGCTTGTCCTTCAGGTCGTCGACCTCCAGGCGCTCCATCCAGCCCAGCGCCGCCTTCTCGGCCGCCCTGCGGGACGTGCCGTTCAGCCGCAGCGGCAGGGCCACGTTCTCGGCGCAGGTCAGCTCCGGCACCAGCTGGCCGAACTGGAAGACGAACCCGAACTCCGAGCGCCTGAGCGCACTGCGCTGGGCGTCGCTCATCCCGGTCAGCTCACGGCCGTCGTAGGTGATGGACCCGGAGTCGGGCGGCACGATGCCGGCGAGGCAGTGCAGCAGCGTCGACTTGCCGGAGCCGGAGGGGCCCATCACGGCGACGACCTCGCCGGGGTGGATGGAGAACTCGGCGCCGTCGAGGGCGACGGTGGGGCCGTAGGCCTTGTGCAGGTCCTCGGCGGCGAGCAGGGAGCCGGCGGGAGCGGTCACCGGGCCACCTCCGCGCGGAGCTTGTCCAGGCGGGCCGCCGTCAGCTCCAGCCAGCGCAGGTCGGCCTCCAGATGGAACAGGGCGTGGTCGCAGATCAGCTGGTCCGCGAGGTCGCCCTTGCGCTTGCGGTCGGTCAGGATCCGCATGCTGCGCAGGTGCTCGGCGCGCTGGGCGTCGAGGATGGTCGAGGCGTCGCGGTGGGTCAGCAGCGCGAGGACGACCTTGGTGTAGAGGGTCGACTGGAGGTATTCCTCGGGCTTCTCCGGGGTCGCGAGCCAGCGTTCGACATCGGTGATGCCGGCGTCGGTGATGGCGTACCGCTTGCGCTCGGGGCCGCCGCCGGCCTCGATGCCGTCGACTTCGACGAGGCCGTGCTTCAGCAGCCGGGACATCGTCGAGTAGACCTGGCCGTAGTGCAGCGGCCGGTCGTGACCGAACTTCTCGTCGAAGGCCCGCTTCAGGTCGTAGCCGTGGCGCGGGCCGGCCTCCAGGAGTCCCAGAAGGGTGTGACCGATGGACATGCACTGCACTCTACACACGGTGTATACGCCGAATGTATACGCGGAGTGTGGAGATCATGGCCCGCTGTACGGCCGCGCAGGTGGCGGCCGATTGTCACGGTTGTGGAACAGGCGGCGGGAGGCGGGCTTTTCCGGGTCGTTGCCGTCGCCGGGGCAACCTCCCGGCCTTCAGATCCGTCGGTTCCCTTGGAGCAGGTGCTGATTCTCACGTCCGTAAAAGAACGGATCGGACGTCCTTTGTCATATAGGCGGGTGTTAGCTTTCGGAGCTGACCCCGAGACGGAAGCGGAGCGAAGGGACCCATGGGACGAGCGGAAGAGAGACGAGCGCGACAGCGCGGTGGCCACCGCGCGGCGCCCAAGCGCCGCCGTTCCGGGCCCAGCGCGGACGCCAGGCGGCCCCTGATACGCCGGATCTTCACCTGGAAGAAGGTCCTCGGCACGTTCCTCGGCCTGTGCCTGCTCGGCATCGGCGGCTTCATCGTGCTGTACATGATGGTGGACATCCCCGCGGGCAACGCCGCCGCCAAGCAGCAGAGCAACATCTACAAGTACAGCGACGGCTCGATCATGGCGCGGGTCGGCAAGACCAACCGCGAGAGCGTGGACCTGGCCAAGGTGCCCAAGGACGTCCAGCACACCTTCGTCGCCGCCGAGAACAAGACCTTCTACACCGACTCCGGCATCGACCTCAGAGGCCTGGCCCGCGGTCTGTACAACACGGCGATGGGCCGTGGCGCCCAGGGCGGCTCCACCATCACCCAGCAGTACGTCAAGAACTACTACCTCAACCAGAACCAGACCGTCAGCCGCAAGCTCAAGGAGATGGTCATCTCCTTGAAGGTCGACCAGAAGCTGAGCAAGGACCAGATCCTCGCCGGCTACATCAACACCAGCTACTACGGCCGCGGCGCCTACGGCATCCAGGCCGCCGCCCAGGCCTACTACCGCACCGACGCCGACAACCTGACGGTCGAGCAGGGCGCCTACCTCGCCGCGCTGCTCCAGGCGCCGAGCCAGTACGACTGGGCCGTCGCCACCGACACCGGCAAGCGGCTGGTGAAGGCCCGCTGGAACTACGTCCTGGACAACATGGTCAAGCAGCACTGGCTGGACCCGGCCAAGCGGCAGGCCATGAAGTTCCCGACGCCCGAGCAGCCCAAGGGGACGCCGGGCCTGGAAGGCCAGAAGGGCTACCTCGTCGACCTCGCCAACCAGCAGCTCGAACAGCAGCTGATGCAGCAGGAGAACATCAGCCGCTCCCAGGCGGAGGCCGAGGTGGTCGACCGCGGCTGGACCATCACGCTGAACATCGACAAGAAGCGGCAGTCCAGCCTGGAGCAGGCCGTCAAGTCCCAGCTGACCGGCAAGCTGAACGCCAAGAAGCGCAAGGTCGACGCCAACGTGCAGGCCGGCGCGGTGTCGGTGGACCCCAAGACCGGCAAGATCCTCGCCCTTTACGGCGGTGAGGGCCTCTACAAGCACTGGACCAACAACGCCACCCGCCGGGACTACCAGCCCGCCTCCACCTTCAAGCCCGTCATCCTCGCCGCCGCGCTCGAGAACAACGCGACCACGCAGGACGGCAAGCCCATCACCGCCAACACGCTCTACGACGGCACCAGCGGCCGGCAGGTCGTGGACCACGGCACCAAGGTCGGCTTCGGCCCGCCGAACGAGGACGACCGCGACTACGGGCCGATCACCGTCCAGCAGGCCATGAACAACTCCGTGAACTCGGTCTTCGCCCAGATGGGCGTGGACGTGGGCATGCAGAAGGTCATGAGCACGGCCAAGCAGCTCGGCATGGACACCACCGGCATGCAGGCGGTGCCCGCGCAGACCCTCGGCTCCATGGGCGCGAGCCCCCTGGAGATGGCCGGGATCTACGCCACGCTCGACAACCACGGCACCAAGGTCACGCCGAGCATCCTGAAGTCCGCCGAGAACAGCGGCCGCACGGCCCAGATCGCGGACCCGGTGGGCGGCCAGGTGATCAGCCGCACCGCCGCCGACACCGTGACCTCCGTGCTGACCGGCGTGGTCGACGACGGTACGGCCAGGGAGAACGTGGCCGACAACCCGCTGCGCGACGGCCAGCAGGTCGCCGGCAAGACCGGCACCTCCGACGAGGACAAGTCCGCCTGGTTCACCGGCTACACCCCCGACCTGGTCACCTCCGTCGGCCTGTTCGGCGAGGACGCGAAGAGCCAGGCGCACGTCTCCCTGACGGGCGCGGGCGGCCTGGTCGCGTCCACCGGCGGCCCCGGCCGTGTCAACGGCGGTGGCTACCCGGCGCAGATCTGGGCCGCCTACACCTTCGGGGTGACGCACAAGGCCGAGTTCGACCTGGACACCACCCAGGGCGCCGCCGTCCAGCCGTCGGACACCCCGACCGTCAGCCGGACGCCGACGCAGACGCCGTCGCACACGGCGACCAGCAAGCCGCCGACCAGCTCCGCGCCGCCGTCGAGGACGCCGACGCAGACGCCGACCCAGACGCCCACGCAGACGCCGACGCAGACCCCCACGCAGACGCCGACGACGACACCGACCATCACCGACAACCCGCTCGATCCCGGTGGCGGCCAGAACTTCGGCCAGTAGGCCGGCCGGGTCTCAGCAGAGTCAGCAGACCGGCCGGACCGGTCACCGTACGCGCGAAGGGCGCCCGGGAACTCCCCGGGCGCCCTTCGCGCACGCGCACGGCCGGCTCAGCCGCGGTTCAGCTCGAACCACACCACCTTGCCGGTGCTCAGCCGGGTCGCGCCCCAGCGCCGGGCCAGCCGGTTCACCAGGTACAGGCCGCGCCCGCCCTCGTCCGTCGCCCGCGCCTGGCGCAGCCGCGGCAGCTGCGGCACGTCGTCGCCGACCTCGCAGCGCAGCACGTCGGTGCGCAGCAGCCGCAGCGTCACCGGCCGCGACGCGTACCGCACGGCGTTGGTCACGACCTCGCTGACCAGCAGCTCCACCGAATCCGTCAGCTCCTCCAGGTCCCAGCGGGCCAGCGCCCGCCGGGCCAGCCGGCGGGCCTGGCCGGGGGCCGTCTCCTCCGGGTCCAGCTGCCAGTAGGCGACATCGCTCGGCGCGATCCCGTCGAAGCGCGCCGCGAGCAGCGCGATGTCGTCGTCCCGGTCGCCCGGCCCGAGCATGTCCAGCACCTCGTCGCACAGGGCTTCCAGCGGCGGCGGATGGTCCGGCCCGGTCAGCTGCGCGGTCGCGGCGAGCTTCTCCCGCAACTGCTCTATGCCGGTCCACACGTCCCGCAACCGGGACTCCACCAGCCCGTCGGTGTACAGCAGCAGGGTCGCCCCGGCCGGCGCGTCCAGCTCGACCGCCTCGAAGTCCACCCCGCCCACGCCGATCGGCGCGCCCGGCGGCACCCGCAGCACCTCGGCCCGCCCGCCCAGGTGCAGCAGCACGGGCGGCGGATGACCGGCGTTGGCGATGGTGATGCGGTGCGTCACCGGGTCGTAGACGGCGTACAGACAGGTCGCCATGCGGTCGGTGCCGAGCCGCTGCGCCTGCTCGTCCAGGTGGTGCAGCACCTCCTGCGGCGGCAGATCGAGACCGGCCAGCGTCTGCGCGGTCGTCCGCAGCTGGCCCATGATCGCCGCCGACGTCATGGAGTGGCCCATCACGTCACCGACGACCAGCGCGACCCGGCTGCCGGGCAGCGGGATCGCGTCGTACCAGTCGCCGCCCACCCGCGCGGTCTCGGCCGCCGGCAGGTACCGGGACGCCAGCCGCACGCCGGTCGGCCGGGGCAGGGTCTCGGGCAGCATGGTGCGCTGCAGCTCGTCGGCGATGTACGCCTCCCGGCCGTACAGCACCGCCTTGTCGATGCCGAGCGCGCTGTGCGTGGCCAGCTGCGCCGCCACCAGCAGATCGTCCGCCTCGAACGCGAGCCGCTCCGGACGGCGCAGGAACAGCGCCGCGCCGATCACCCGGCGCCGGCCGCGCAGCGGCGCGAGGATCGCGTGCTGCCCGGACGGTACGACCGCCTCGCCGCCGTCGCCGAGCAGCTCGGGCAGCGCGGCACGGGCCGCGGGCGCGTCGGCGAACACCGGACGCACCCCGCGCAGCACCTCGTTCAGCGCGCCGCCGGGGCGCACCTCGCACAGCTCGGTCGTCAGCGCGGACAGCTCGGAGAGCGGGCTCGGCTCCGGCTCCGGGTCGAAGGCGGGCGGCAGCAGCACCCCGTCGGTGTCCCGCTCCTCCGGGATCCGGTCGGTACGGCGCAGCCGCAGCACCACCGGACCGGTGGGCCGCTCGTCGCCGACCGGCAGCGGGTCGCGCAGATACACCAGGATCGCGTCCGAGAACGTCGGCACGGTCGCCCGGCACAGGCCCATCACGATCTCGTCCAGATCGAGGCCGCGCGCGATCCGCCGGGTCGCCGCGCCCACGAATCTCAGCCGGTCCCCGTCACGCCGCATCGGCATCGGGCGGCCCGGCGGCAGACCGCGTCCGGTACGGCGGTCCCCGTCGCCCGGCCCCCGCTCCTGCTCGGCGCCGGGCTGCGGCGGGATGACCTCCGGCGCGGGCCGCGGCCGGTGGGCGTCGGTCTCGGTGGTGGCGGGCTGGGAGTGCTCGGGGCCGTTGACTGGGGGCTCCTTCCCCTTGCCGTCCTTTCCGTGGCCACAGCCGGTGGCCGTGCCCGGACCGGAGGGCGCCGCCTCCGCCCGGGTCTGTACCGGTAAGGCCGGGGCGGCTGCCGGTGTCGGGGTACGCAGCAGCGCCCCGCGGCCCTCCGCGGGGTCGGCGCCCTGGGCGCGCTCGAAGGAGGTGGGCTGCTCCGTCACGCGTGTCGCATCCATCCGTACGGCACTGCGCGCCGGGCGCGCAGTTGCTCCCGCAGAAGTCCCGATACCCGCAATACGTGCCCCAGGAACGGAATTCCCGCGTGCTCAGAGGTGGTTCCTGTGCCGCCACCGGTCGCGGTGGTCACGCCGTCGTACCCCTCGCTCACGTCCTGCCGCCCCTCGGTGACGATCGGTCAAGCCTGGCCCATGCCCCGGTAGTTGCTGTTGTGCGCCCACCCGTCTCCCGGCCACCACCCCTCAACGACGGCGCTGCGCGCCGACCTTGTCCAACATGGTTGCGGAGGACGATCCTACGTTTCGTGCCCGGGGGCGCATCAAGGGTCTCATGAGGACACATGCGCGGGCGTACGGTCCCAGTCCTCGGGGAGAGAAGGTACCGCCCAGGACGGATCCGGGCGCCAGTGCTGCCAGCCCTCCGAGAACGGCGCCCCCCAGGACTCGATCACCTCGACCGCGTCCCGCCCGGCCGCCCGGACCCGTTCGGCGGTGGCCGCGTCCATCAGCCCGTCCCGCTGCGCCTGCGCGAACTCGTCCTCGTCGCGCCAGTGCCAGGTGCGGTCCGGGTGCACCGAGATGTCCAGGAAGTAGTCCTCGGAGTCCACGCCGCCCGCCCAGCGGACCAGCGGCCGCTCCAGATTGACGTACCAGTTCTTGAACCGCCAGCCCGGCTCCCAGAACAGCCACACCGACCAGGGCCGGCCGGGCTGCGCCAGCTTCAGCACCCCGGTGCCGAACCAGCGGTCCCGCTGCACCGAGCGCGGCTTGGTGTAACGCGACCCCAGCGGCTCCAGGTGCACCGGCGTGCCGTCGGCGAGGACCGGCTTCACGCACTCGGTGCCGGGGGCCATCCACACGGCGAGCAGGTCGTCGTCGTCGCGCACGACGGTCACGGGCCGGGCGATGTGGAAGTGCTCGCCGGCGTTCTGCCGGTAGCGCCACAGGATCTGCGTGCCCGGAGTCCAGGCCGCCGCAGCTCCCGGCTTCGTCGCGCCGGCTCCGTCCATGTGCGTCATCGCTCCGTCGTCCGCCATGAACAGATATTAGGTGCCGTAGGCATCCGACGCTGCGGTACGCGTCACCCTCGCGTGCCGGTGGCCGGAAAGGTTCGCCGCTGGTCACGGGTGCGTCATCCGCAGGACATCCAGCGCCTCGTCGAGCTGCTCCACCGTCAGATCGCCCCGCTCGACGTACCCGCTCTCCAGCACGACCTGACGGATCGTCTTGCGTTCCGCCAGCGACTTCTTGGCGACCTTGGCGGCCTCCTCGTAGCCGATGAACTTGTTCAGCGGGGTGACCACGGACGGCGACGACTCGGCGTACTCGCGGGTCCGCTCCCGGTCGGCGGTGATGCCGTCCACCGTCCGGTCGGCCAGCAGCCGCGAGACGTTCGCCAGCAGCCGGATCGACTCCAGCACGTTCTTGGCGATGACCGGGAGCATCACGTTCAGCTCGAAGTTCCCGGCCGCGCCGGCGGTGGCGATGGTGGCGTCGTTGCCGGTGACCTGCGCGGCCACCATCAGCACGGCCTCCGGGATCACCGGGTTCACCTTGCCGGGCATGATGGACGATCCGGGCTGGAGGTCGGGGAGGCGGATCTCGGCGAGCCCGGTCCGCGGTCCCGACGCCATCCACCGCAGATCGTTCGCGATCTTCGTCAGCCCGACGGCGATGGTCCTGAGCTGCCCGCTGGTCTCCACGATGCCGTCCCGGGCGCCCTGCGCCTCGAAGTGGTCCCGGGCCTCGGTGAGCGGCAGCCCCGTGACGCGGGCGACCTCCTCGATGACGGCCGCGGAGAAACCGGGCGGGGTGTTGATGCCGGTGCCGACCGCGGTTCCGCCCAGGGGGAGTTCGGCGAGGCGGGGCAGGGACGCCTTCAGCCGCTCGACGCCGTAGCGGATCTGCGCCGCGTACCCGCCGAACTCCTGGCCCAGCGTCACGGGGGTGGCGTCCATCAGGTGGGTCCGCCCGGACTTCACGACGTCGGTGAACTCCTCCGACTTGCGGGAGAGGGCGGCGGCGAGGTGCTCCAGGGCGGGGATCAGGTCGTGGGTGACGGCGGCGGTGGCGGCGATGTGGATCGAGGAGGGGAAGACGTCGTTGGACGACTGCGAGGCGTTGACGTGGTCGTTGGGATGCACGTCGCGGCCCAGCCGCTCACTCGCCAGCGTGGCGATCACCTCGTTGGCGTTCATGTTGGACGACGTCCCCGACCCGGTCTGGAACACGTCCACGGGGAAGTGCTCGTCCCACCGCCCCTCGGCGACCTCGGCCGCTGCCTCCTGGATCGCCTCGGCCGTCTCCTTGTCGACCACACCGAGCTGCGCGTTCACCTTCGCGGCGGCCCCCTTGATCCGGGCCAGCGCTTCGATGTGCGCCCGTTCGAGGCGCCGGCCCGAGATGGGGAAGTTCTCTACGGCGCGCTGGGTCTGCGCACGCCACTTGGCGGTGGCGGGGACGCGGACTTCGCCCATGGAGTCGTGCTCGATGCGGTAGTCGCTCATACCCCTTACAGCGATCGGGCGCCCTCGATTGTTCCCGTTCGTTACGCTGAGTGAGTGACCGGTTGCGAGGGGGTGCCTGTGGGGACGGCGTACGGCGACTGGCTCCGGCAGCAGCGGGAGGCGTCCGGACTGACGCAACAGCAGCTGGCGGAGGCGGCGATCATGTCGCGGACGCACATCGCGCACATCGAGGCGGGGAGGAGGGTGCCGTCGGAGGAGGACGCGCGGAGGCTGGACAGGGTGCTCGACACGAAGGGGGCTCTGATCAACTTCCGGCCGGGGAGCGGCGGGAGGGTGATCGCACCCCTCTTCGAGGCGGCGCACGCATTGGAGCAACAGGCCTCCGAGATCCGGGAGTTCGCGCTGTCGTTCGTGCCCGGTTTCCTCCAGACCGAGGCCTACGCCGATGCCGTACTACGGGACGCTTCGTATCCGCCGATGGGCAAGGAGATGCGTGCCAGGGCTGTCGCCTCGCGGCTCGACCGGGCGCGGATCCTTGATGATCCCTGCACGCCCGTGGTCTGGGTGCTGCTCGACGAGGTGGTGCTACGACGCCCGATCGGCGGACCGGAGGTGATGGCGGAGCAGATCGCCCACCTGGTACGCCTGGTGGAGGAGGAGCGCATCCGGGTTCATGTGGTGCCGCTCGGGACAGGCTGCTATCCGCTGCTCGTGGGCCAGGCCAAGCTGATGTGGTTCGAGGACCAGCCCCCGGCCGTCTACGTCGAGGCGTTCCTCACCGGCACGGTGCACGACGAACCGGCCCTGGTCCAGCGCATGCAGGCGACCTACCATCTCGTGCTGGGAGAGGCCCTGCCGCAAAAGGAGTCACTGGCTCTGATGCGGTCGACCGCGGAGGAACACAGTCACCATGACTGACCAGCGCGCCATATCCGACGCTTCCACACTCAAGGGCTGGCGCAAGTCCTCCTACAGCGGCGGCAACGCAACCGACTGCCTGGAGGTGCTCGACCACCATCCCCAGGGCCTCCCCGTGCGGGACTCCAAGGCCCCGCACGGTCCGGCCGTCGTCTTCGGCCGGTCGGCCTGGTCGTCGTTCGTGACCTGGGTCGTTACGCCAGCCCCGGCCCCCGCACCGGAATCGACGTGAACGTCGGCTGAGGGGCGGGGTCCTGGAAGAAGTCGTTGCCCTTGTCGTCCACGACGATGAACGCCGGGAAGTCCTCGACCTCGATCTTCCAGACGGCCTCCATGCCCAGCTCCTCGTACTCCAGGACCTCGACCTTCTTGATGCAGTCCTGGGCGAGACGCGCGGCCGGGCCGCCGATGGAGCCGAGGTAGAAGCCGCCGTGCCGGGCGCACGCGTCGGTGACCTGCTTGCTGCGGTTGCCCTTCGCCAGCATCACCTTGGAGCCGCCCGCCGCCTGGAACTGCTCCACGTAGGAGTCCATGCGGCCGGCCGTCGTCGGGCCGAAGGAACCGGAGGCGTAGCCCTCGGGGGTCTTGGCCGGGCCGGCGTAGTACACCGGGTGGTCCTTCAGGTACTGCGGCATCTCCTCGCCCGCGTCCAGCCGCTCCTTGATCTTGGCGTGGGCGATGTCGCGGGCGACGACCAGCGGGCCGGTCAGCGACAGGCGGGTCTTGACCGGGTACTTGGTCAGCTCGGCGAGGATCGTGTCCATCGGCTGGTTCAGGTCGATCTTCACGACCTCGCCCTCGTCGAGGTGCTCGTCCGTCGTGTCCGGCAGGAAGCGCGCCGGGTCGGTCTCCAGCTGCTCCAGGAAGACGCCCTCGGGGGTGATCTTCGCGAGCGCCTGGCGGTCGGCCGAGCAGGAGACGGCGATGGCGACCGGGCAGGACGCGCCGTGCCGGGGCAGGCGGACCACGCGCACGTCGTGGCAGAAGTACTTGCCGCCGAACTGCGCGCCGATGCCGATCTTCTGGGTCAGCTCGAAGACCTTCTCCTCCAGCTCCTTGTCCCGGAAGCCGTGACCGAGCGGCGAGCCCTCGGTCGGCATGTTGTCCAGGTAGTGCGCGGAGGCGTACTTCGCGGTCTTGAGGGCGTACTCGGCGGAGGTGCCGCCGACGACGATCGCCAGGTGGTACGGCGGGCAGGCGGCCGTACCCAGCGAGCGGATCTTCTCCTCCAGGAACTTCATCATGGAGGCCTCGTTCAGGACCGCCTTCGTCTCCTGGTACAGGAAGCTCTTGTTGGCGCTGCCGCCGCCCTTGGCCATGAACAGGAACTTGTAGGCGCCGCCGTCGGTGGCGTACAGCTCGATCTGGGCCGGGAGGTTGGAGCCGGTGTTCTTCTCCTCCCACATGGTGAGCGGAGCCATCTGCGAGTAGCGCAGGTTCAGCCTGGTGTAGGCGTCGTAGATGCCGTGGGAGAGGTGCTTCTCGTCCTCACCTTCGGTGAGGACGTGCTGGCCGCGCTTGCCCATGACGATCGCCGTGCCGGTGTCCTGGCACATGGGCAGCACGCCGGCCGCCGCGATGTTGGCGTTCTTCAGCAGGTCCAGGGCGACGAACTTGTCGTTGGCGCTGGCCTCGGGGTCGTCGATGATGCGGCGCAGCTGCGCGAGGTGGGCCGGGCGCAGATAGTGCTGGATGTCGTGGATGGCCTCCTCGGCCAGCTTGCGCAGCGCCTCCGGCTCCACCTTGAGGAACGTCCGCCCGTCCGGGCCCTCGACGGTGGAGACGCCCTCGGACGTCACCAGCCGGTAGGGGGTGGTGTCCTCTCCCTGGGGGAGCAGATCGGTGTACGCGAACTCAGGCATCTCAGCCCATTCCTCACTCTGACGGACGGCCGCCCGCCGACGCTGGCGGGCGTCACCAGCCTAGAACCTGCCACCGACACGGAATCTGTGAGGTAAGGCTCAGTCGGGCGGGGTCATCCGGTTCTCCCGGTTTTCCACAGCCCCTAGTCGCGATCTATCGCGTTTCTGTACTCTGTCGGCGTGGACCTTCAGAAGCAGACCGAAGCACCTGTCTCCGAGCTGCGTGCCTCGGACGCCGACCGTGACCGCATCGCCGGGATCCTCCGCGAGGCCCTGGCCGAGGGGCGGCTGACGGCCGACGAGCACGCCGAGCGCGTCGAGGGCGTCCTCGCCGCCAAGACGGTGGGCGAGCTGGACGTCTTCATCCGGGACCTGCCCGCCGCCCACCAGCGCCCCGCGCCCGCCTACACGCCCGTGCCGCCCCGCCCCGCCCCGGGTGCCATACCGCACGAGGCGGACGCCAACGTGGTCGCCGTCTTCAGCAGCGCCGTGCGCCGGGGCCGCTGGCGCGCCGGCCGCCGGATCCACGCGTACTCGGTCTTCGGCAGTGTCGAGATCGACCTCAGCGAGGCGATCTTCGAGTACCAGCAGGTCGTGATCAAGGCCGTCTCCGTCTTCGGCGACGTCCAGATCCGCGTCCCGGAGAACGTGTCGCTGCGCGGCACCGGAGGCGGCGTCCTCGGCAACTTCGAGGTGGACACCCTGGACTCGGTCGACTCCCAGGCCCCGGTGGTCTACGTCGACGGCTGGGCCGTGCTCGGCAACGTGGAGGCGCGGCCCAGGCGCGGCAAGCGCGTGGCGGACATCCTGGACCGGGTGCACGACAAGGTCGAGCGGAAGCTGGAGCGCGTCCAGGACAAGGTCGACAGGAAGCTGCGCAAACACCTGGGGCATTGACGCTCGCGAATCCACAGGTGAACGGAGGGCTCCGCTCCCGCCGTGCCGCCCCGGTGGGGCGTGAACGAGCCGCCGCGCGCCCCCGAGTGTCAACGCTGTGCATAGGCGCGCGCACAGCGGGTAGGGCTTGCTGCATCGTCTCTCGCTCGCGAAGCCGTCGTCAGGAGTAGACCGTGCTGCAACCGCCGCATTCGTCCCTGCAGGTAGCTGCCGTTCCGGCCCAGCGGGTGCCAGCGCGAGACCGGGACCAAGACGCTCCCTGGCACACCGAGGCCGTGTGCCGGCGCGACGAGGCGGGCCTGTTCTTCGCCCCGTCCAAGGAGCCGACCGCCGCCCGGCTCTCCCGCGAGGAGGCGGCCAAGCGCGTCTGCGCCCGCTGCCCGGTGATGGTCGAGTGCCGCGAGCACGCCCTCCTCCAGCCCGAGCCGTACGGCGTCTGGGGCGGCCTCACCGCGGCGGAGCGGCGCGTGGTCCTGGCCCGGCGCCGCCGCCGGGAGATGGAGCTGAAGAAGGCGGCACGGGCCACGGCGGCCAACCGCATAGCGGGCTGACAAGCCGACGACGGGGCGTCCCCTCCGCACAGGGGGCGCCCCGTCGCCTCCGGACTCCGGCCGCCCGGCGCTACTTGGCCCGGTCGAAGTCGATCGCGCTGTAGGCCCGCAGCTTGCTCAGCCGGTGCTCGGAGTAGATCCGGCGCACCGTCCCCGACTTCGACCGCATCACGATCGACTCGGTCAGCGCGGTCTCCGAGCGGTACTGCACACCGCGCAGCAGCTCGCCGTCGGTGATCCCGGTGGCGACGAAGAACACGTTCTCGCCCGAGACCAGGTCGTCCGTGGTGAGCACCCGGTCCAGGTCGTGCCCGGCGTCGATCGCCCGCTGCCGCTCCTCGTCGTCCTTGGGCCACAGCTTGCCCTGGATGGTCCCGCCCAGGCACTTCACGGCGCAGGCCGAGATGATGCCCTCGGGCGTACCGCCGATGCCGAGCAGCAGGTCGACCCCGGTCCCCTCGCGCAGCGCGTAGACCGAGCCCGCCACATCGCCGTCGGAGATCAGCTTGATGCGCGCGCCGGCCTCCCGGACCTCCCTGATCAGGTTCTCGTGCCGCGGCCGGTCGAGGATGACGACGGTGACGTCCTCCGGCGTGGCCTTCTTCGCCTTGGCGATCCGCTTGATGTTGACGGACACGGGCGCGTCGATGTCGACGAAGTCGGCCGCCTCGGGGCCGGTGACCAGCTTGTCCATGTAGAACACCGCGGACGGGTCGAACATGGCGCCCCGCTCGGCGGCGGCGAGCACGGCGATCGCGTTCGGCATGCCCTTGGCCGTCAGGGTGGTGCCGTCGATCGGGTCGACCGCGATGTCGACCTCGGGACCGGTGCCGTCGCCCACGTGCTCCCCGTTGAAGAGCATCGGGGCCTCGTCCTTCTCGCCCTCGCCGATGACGACGACGCCGTTCATCGACACGGTGGAGACGAGCGTCCGCATGGCGCGCACCGCGGCGCCGTCGGCGCCGTTCTTGTCGCCGCGCCCCACCCAGCGGCCGGCGGCCATGGCGGCGGCTTCGGTCACCCGGACGAGCTCGAGGGCGAGGTTGCGGTCGGGAGCCTCGGAGGGAACGTCCAGCTCGGACGGCAGGTGATGATTTTCGGTCATCGGAGCGCACCTTTCTGATACGACGACGGCCGGATGAGGGTGTTGGTCCCGACTCTATCGTTAGGCAGACAAAATGAGCAGGGGACCCCACGGATGAGCGCTTGGGGTACCTGCGACCATAGGGGGCGTGGCAGGTTCGAACGGCAAGCAGAAGACGGCCCGGGACATGATCCTCTCCCTGGCCCTGATCGGCATCGCGGCGGCGGTCGTCTACTTCCTCACCATCCCGCACGACGATCACGCTCCCGACCTCAAGCGGGTCGACTACCGGGTCGAGCTGCTCACGGCCCGCCGTGCGGCGAGCTACCCCGTGGCGGCACCCGAGGGCCTGCCGAGTACCTGGAAAGCGACCTCCGTACGCTTCCAGGGCGAGGACGGCGACAGCTGGCACCTCGGCTTCCAGACCCCGGACAGCCAGTACGTGCAGATCGAGCAGTCCACGCAGAAGCCGGCCGCCTTCATCGACGACGCCACCCAGGGCGCGTCGGCGACCAGGCAGACCGAGACGATCGGCGGCCGCACCTGGACCCGCTACACCGGCGGCCGCTACGACGCCCTCGTACTGAACGGCACACCCGGCTCCACGACGGTGGTGGCCGGCACGGCGTCCTTCACGGAGCTGACGAAGATGGCGGCGGCGCTGAAGATGCAGTGAGCCGCGCGGCACACGCGCGAGAGGCCCCCGGCGGTGCCGGGGGCCTCTTCGTGTCGCGGATCCGCTCAGACGGTCGTGACGACGTCCTCGTACGCCAGGCGCGGCGAGCGCGGGAACCAGGCGTCCGGGCCGGGCTTGCCGATGTTGACCACCATCAGCGGGGTGTGGTCGTCGTCCAGGAACTCCTTGCGGACGCCCTCGTAGTCGAAGCCGGTCATCGGGCCGGCGGCGAGGCCGGCGGCGCGGACGCCGACGATGAAGTAGGCGGCCTGCAGGGCGGCGTTCAGCGCGGCGGCGCCCTCACGGACCGGACGCTCGCTGAAGAAGACGTCCTTGGCCTGCGGGAAGTGCGGGAAGAGGGAGGGCAGCTCCTCGTGGAACTCGTTGTCCGCGGAGAGGATCGCGACCAGCGGGGCGGCGGCCGTCTTCGGCTGGTTGCCCTCGGCCATCAGCTTCACCAGCCGCTCACGGGCCTCGGGGGAGCGGACCAGGGTGATGCGCAGCGGGCTCTGGTTGAAGGCGGTGGGGCCGTACTTGACCAGGTCGTAGATCGCCTGCACCTGCTCCTCGGTCACCGGCTCGTCGGTGAAGGTGTTCGCGGTACGGGCCTCACGGAACAGCAGGTCCTGGGCGGCGGGGTCAAGAACGAGAGACATGCGTGAACTTCCTAGGTGGCGTCCTGATCCGTACCGGACCGCGGTCCGGATCGGCTGACAGGACGACACTACGACAGTTAAGTTCAACTTTCAACGAAGCTTGGCCCGCAGTGGCTCGCCTCACAGCCCGAACAGGCGACGCGCCGAAGAGCCGGTCGCCGGAGACCCGGCCCCTACTCCGCGTCCTCCTCCCCGTCCCCCTCCCCCTCGGCCAGCGCCGCGTCCAGCCGGGCCCGTGCCCCCTCCAGCCAGCGCCGGCACACCCGGGCCAGTTCCTCGCCGCGCTCCCACAGGGCCAGGGACTCCTCCAGCGTCGTACCGCCCGCCTCCAGGCGCCGTACGACCTCGATCAGCTCGTCCCGCGCCTGCTCGTACGAGAGCGCCTCGTCCACCTTGCTCGTCATTCGCCCACCTTCACCGTGAATTCACCCTCGGCGACGCGCGCCCGCAGGGCCTCGCCGTCCGACACCTCGTCCGGGCCGCGCACCACGTGCCCGTCGGCCTTCTGCAGCACCGCGTAGCCCCGCCGGAGCGTCGCGGCGGGGGAGAGCGCCACCACGCGCGCGTGCGTGTGCGCCAACTCCGAGTCCGCGCGATCCAGAAGATGGCCGAGGGTCCGCCGGCTCCGCTCCACCAGGGACGCCACATGGTCGGCGCGCTCGTCGATCATCCGGTGCGGATCCTCCATCGACGGGCGGGCCAGCGCGTGCGCCAGCCCCCGCTCCTCCCGCTCGACGAACGCCTTCACACAGCGCCGGGCCCGGTCCCGCAGCATCCGCACCCGCTCGAACTCCTCGCCCACGTCCGGCACGACCTTCTTGGCCGCGTCGGTCGGGGTGGAGGCGCGCAGGTCGGCCACATGGTCCAGCAGCGGGTTGTCCGGCTCGTGCCCGATCGCCGACACGACCGGCGTACGGCACGCGGCCACCGCCCGGACCAGCTGCTCGTCGGAGAACGGCAGCAGGTCCTCCACGCTGCCGCCGCCCCGCGCGACGATGATCACGTCGACGTCCTCGATCTCGTCCAGCTCCTTCACCGCCTGCACGACCTGCGGCACGGCGTGCACCCCCTGCACCGCGACGTTGCGCACCTCGAAGCGGACGGCGGGCCAGCGGTGCCGGGCGTTCTCCAGCACGTCCCGCTCCGCGGCGGAGGCGCGACCGCAGACCAGCCCGATCAGCTGCGGCAGGAACGGCAGCGGCTTCTTCCGCTCCGGCGCGAACAGCCCCTCCGCCGCGAGCGCCTTCTTCAGCTGCTCCAGCCGGGCCAGCAGCTCACCGACGCCGACCGGCCTGATCTCGGCGGCGCGCAGCGACAGCTGCCCCCTCGGGGCATACCACTCCGGCTTCGCCAGGACGACGACCCGGGCGCCCTCTCCCACCACGTCGGCGACCGCGTCGAACACCTGCCGGTAGCAGGTCACGCTCACCGAGATGTCGTACGACGGGTCCCGCAGCGTCAGGAAGACGACCCCGGCGCCGGGCCGCCGCGACAGCTGCGTGATCTGCCCCTCGACCCACACCGCCCCGAGCCGGTCGATCCACCCCCCGATCAGCCGGGAGACCTCACCGACGGGGAGCGGGGCTTCAGGGGTGGTCTTTGCAGCCATGCGCCCGAGGGTAACGGGGCGTACCGACAAGGGGGTGCGCCGCCGGGCACGCGCGCGTGGCCGGGTGGCCGGGCGCCGCCGGACGCACCCTACGATGGGACGCATGACCGCTTCGTCTGGCCGCCGTGTCCTGCTCGCCGCCCCCCGTGGCTACTGCGCCGGTGTGGACCGCGCCGTGATCGCCGTCGAGAAGGCCCTCGAACAGTACGGGGCCCCGATCTACGTCCGGCACGAGATCGTCCACAACAAGTACGTCGTGCAGACCCTGGAGAAGAAGGGCGCCATCTTCGTCGAGCGGACGGAGGAGGTGCCGCCCGGCAACATCGTCATGTTCTCGGCGCACGGCGTCGCCCCGGTCGTGCACGAGGAGGCCGAGCGCGGCCGGCTCGCCACCATCGACGCCACCTGCCCGCTGGTCACCAAGGTCCACAAGGAAGCCGTCCGCTACGCCAAGGAGGACTACGACATCCTCCTGATCGGCCACGAGGGCCACGAGGAGGTCATCGGCACCTCCGGCGAGGCCCCCGAGCACATCCAGCTCGTCGACGGCCCCGGCGACGTCGACAAGGTCGAGGTCCGCGACCCCTCGAAGGTCGTCTGGCTGTCCCAGACCACCCTGTCCGTGGACGAGACCATGGAGACCGTCGACGCCCTGAAGACCAAGTTCCCGGGCCTGGTCTCCCCGCCCAGCGACGACATCTGCTACGCCACCCAGAACCGCCAGCTCGCCGTGAAGCAGATGGGCGCCGAGGCCGAACTCGTCATCGTCGTCGGCTCGCGCAACTCCTCCAACTCCAAGCGCCTGGTCGAGGTCGCCAAGCTGGCCGGTGCCCGCGAGGCGTACCTGGTGGACTTCGCCGACGAGATCGACGAGGCCTGGCTGGAGGGCGTGAACACCGTCGGCGTCACCTCCGGCGCCTCCGTCCCCGAGGTCCTGGTCGAGCAGGTGCTCCAGTGGCTGGCCGAGCGCGGCTACGGCGACGTGGAGATCGTCAAGGCGGCCGAGGAGTCCATCACCTTCTCCCTGCCCAAGGAACTCCGCCGGGACCTGCGCGAGGAGGCCGCCGCCCTGGTCGCCGAGCGCGGCGGGAGCGGCGCCACCGGGGCGTGACCGTCAGTGGCCCGTCGTAACGTGGTGCCATGCAGATCTTCGGCGTGGACATCGGCGGGTCCGGCATCAAGGGCGCTCCCGTGGACCTGGAGAAGGGCGATCTGGCCCAGGAGCGCTGCAAGGTGCTCACCCCGCACCCGGCGACGCCCGACGGCGTGGCCGACGGGGTCAGGCAGGTCGTGGACCACTTCGGCTGGACCGGCCCCGTCGGCGTGACCTTCCCCGGCGTGGTCACCGGCGGCGCCACGGTCCGTACGGCGGCCAACGTCGACAAGAGCTGGATCGACACGGACGCGCGCGCCCTGTTCGGCGCCAGGCTGGGCGGGCTGCCGGTGACGGTCGTCAACGACGCGGACGCGGCCGGCGTCGCCGAGATGCAGTTCGGCGCCGGCCGGGACCGCAGGGGCACGGTCATCCTGCTCACCTTCGGCACCGGCATCGGCAGCGCCGTCTTCGTGGACGGCGTCCTCGTTCCGAACACGGAGCTGGGCCACCTGGAGCTGAAGGGCCACGAGGCGGAGAAGAAGGCCTCCAGCAAGGCCAAGGACGACCACGGCCTGAGCTGGGAGCAGTGGTCCCGCCGCGTCCAGAGGTACCTGGCCCATCTGGAGATGCTGTTCTCGCCGGAGCTGTTCATCATCGGCGGCGGGGTCAGCCGCAAGTCCGACAGGTTCCTGCACCTCATCGACGGCGTCAGAGCCGAGATCGTCCCCGCCCAGCTGCAGAACAACGCGGGGATCGTGGGCGCGGCGATGAGAGCGGCCCAGCAGGCGTAGCGGGCTCCGGCCCCGGCACCGCGGGTTCGGGTTCGGGTTCAGGTACGGCGCCGCCGCCGTACCCACCGCACCCGCCGGACGAGCACGATCACGGAGGCGGCCAGCGTCCCGCCGTACAGCCAGCCGGCCTGCGTGGCGAGCCCGGTGAACAGCCCCATCAGCCGGCCGAGCAGCCCCCCGCCCCCCGTGGACACGGGGACCAGCCCCACGGCGAACCCGAGGGGCACGACCACCGGCGCGGTCAGCACCTCCGCGTCCCGCACCCACAGCGCGGTCAGGACGCTCACCGGCACGAACAGCACGCCGTACAGGCTCAGGGCCCCGTGGAACAGCAGCGCGTCCAGAAAGCCGAGCAGGAGCATCCCGAGGATGCAGAACAGTCCGCTGCCGAGCCCGGTGAGCCGGGGGTTCGGCAGCCGCGGCCCGGCCGGCCCGGACCCCGGCGCCCGCGGCTGCCGTCCCTGCCCCGCCGCCCCGCCCTCGCCGCCCGGCCGGCGCCGGGCCTGCGGCGGCAGCGGTGCGCGCTGCTGCGGCGTTCCGCGTCGCGGTCCGTCGTTCGGGGGTCGCGTTCTGTGTTGCTCCACTCGACCAACTTAGGTCTGTTTATGTGCCGAATAGGCCATCAGACACGCCGAGGGGGCAGAGGTTGGCCAGGCGTTCGAAGCTCCCGTGAGCCGCCCGGCGCGGACGCCGTAAACTGGTGGATCGGCCAGTGTCGGTCTGAAGGCCCCTGGCGCCCCTCCTGGCCCACTCACCCACGGGAAGTCGCAACGTGTCGCTCACGATCGGAATCGTCGGCCTGCCCAATGTCGGCAAGTCGACCCTGTTCAACGCCCTGACCAAGAACGACGTGCTGGCGGCCAACTACCCGTTCGCCACGATCGAGCCGAACGTCGGCGTGGTCGGCGTCCCCGACGGCCGTCTGGCCAAGCTGGCGTCGATCTTCTCCTCCGAGCGCATCCTCCCCGCCACGGTCGACTTCGTCGACATCGCCGGCATCGTGCGCGGCGCCTCCGAGGGCGAGGGCCTGGGCAACAAGTTCCTCGCCAACATCCGCGAGTCCGACGCGATCTGCCAGGTGATCCGCGCCTTCAAGGACGAGAACGTCGTGCACGTCGACGGCAAGGTCTCGCCGAAGGACGACATCGAGACGATCAACACCGAGCTGATCCTCGCCGATCTCCAGACCATCGAGAAGGTCCTCCCGCGCCTCCAGAAGGAGTCGCGCATCAAGAAGGACGTCGCCCCGAAGGTCAAGGCGGTCGAGGAGGCCAAGGAGATCCTGGAGAAGGGCGACACGCTCTTCGCCCACGGCATCGTCCAGGGCAGCGAGCGCGCCGAGCTCCTCCACGACCTGCACCTGCTGACCACCAAGCCCTTCCTCTACGTCTTCAACGTCGACGAGGACGAACTGGTCGACGAGGACTTCAAGAACGAGCAGCGCGCCCTGGTCGCCCCCGCCGAGGCCATCTTCCTCAACGCCAAGCTGGAGGCCGACCTCGCCGAGCTGGACGAGGAGGAGGCCCTGGAACTCCTCCAGTCCGTCGGCCAGGACGAGCCCGGCCTCGCCACCCTCGCCCGCGTCGGCTTCGACACCCTCGGCCTGCAGACGTACCTCACGGCCGGCCCCAAGGAGTCCCGCGCCTGGACGATCAAGAAGGGCGCCACGGCCCCCGAGGCGGCCGGCGTCATCCACACCGACTTCCAGAAGGGCTTCATCAAGGCGGAGGTCATCTCCTTCGACGATCTCGTCGCCGCCGGCTCGGTCGCCGAGGCCCGCGCCAAGGGCAAGGCCCGCATGGAGGGCAAGGACTATGTGATGCAGGACGGGGATGTGGTGGAGTTCCGCTTCAATGTTTAATTGAAAGTCAAGCCACTTTCTGAGGTTTTGGAAAGTGCAGGTCGGAAGGGGTTCGCCTTTAAGGCGGACCCCTTTTTGATCCGCTTGCGAGGTCTCGCGCTGGCTGGGTCATCACTCCGTCAAGATGCTGTTGCCCAGCGCGTGAGCCCGCTGTCGGGAGGTCCTGACGCTGGCCGTCCACCCCTATACGATCAGGTAGTCACACCTGTCTCCATCCCTGCGATATCTGGGCACGCAGAGGCTGGTCGTCAGAGATCATTGGTGGTCAGACGGTGCGGATGACGGGGGCGGGTTTTATGTCCTGGGCGTCGATGAGGGCGCGGATGTCGTCTGGGTCAGAGGTCCAGATGATGGCGCCGAGGCTGGCTGCCATGGTCACGACGGTGGCGTCGACGATGTCGGAGGTGCCCGCCTTGCCGCAGAGGATGCCTGCGGGTTTGGCGGTTTCGAGGCCGACGGGTACGACGTGGCACCCGGCGAGGAACTTGCCGAGTCTCACCTGGCGGCGGGAGTCCCGCCATGCCTGGCTGACGACGACGGACGGGACGTGGATGTCCCGGCCGTCTTCGAGGGCCAGGCTGTGGCGGGCCCACATGCGTCGGTCGTCGTTGTCGATGGCGATGAGGACCCCGGCGTCGTACAGGTAGGGGATGTTCACGCGGCCGAGGCTCCCGAACTGCTGAGGTATTCGGCGTCGGCGGCGGCCAGGTCCGCGCGGGCGGCGGCGAGTTCTTCCGGGGTGAAGGCGCCGTGTTCGGCCTGCCACTCCTGGATGACGGCCCGGCCGGCCCGCAGGCGCAGCTCGCGTTCGGCTGCTCCGGCGACGAGGCGGGAGAGTGGGATGCCTTCTTCCTCGGCGGCTCCGGCCAGGGCTTCGACCAGGGCTTCGTCGAGAGTGATAGTCACCTTCTTGGTAGCCATACATCCACCATAGCGCGGTATGGCCTTCGGTGCTGGCGCACGGATCACGGGGTGGGAGCGCGGAGGGCGTGAGCGCATCCGGTGAGGAGGTCCTCGCGGACTCGACGGCCCGCGGGGCTGCGGGTGAGGCTGGTGTCACATTCGCCGGAAAGAGGGGATTGGTGATGGATGTCTTGCTCGGCTGTGAGGTGGCGGTGCACGGTTTGAGCACGGGCCGGGCGAAGGACCACGGGGGCTGGGTGGCGAGCGTTTTTCAGAGGTGCAAGAGGGATATCCGGGACCGGAACTTTCCCTGTGATCGTCCGCGGTGTCGCCATAGGTGGACGGTGCGGTACCGGGAACCGGGCGGCAGGCGCGGTCGGCAGCGGGGAGAGGTCGTTTCCTCGTCGGGTGGGCTCGGACGGCGTGGACGCTTTCGCCGACAAGGTCGAGAACGACAAGAAAGCCGGCATTCGCATCTGTCCTGCGCGAGGGCTTGTGCCGTTGCGGGTTTGGACTCAGGAGTGGCTGGAGCGACGGGTCATCGGTGAGTAGACGCACCGCAACTACGAAGGGTTCATCCGTAACCATCTCGTGCCGCGCCTGGGGCGGAAGATGCTGGCCGGGCTGGCGCGGTGCGACTTCGAGGAGTTCGCCAAGGACGTGCACACCTCCGGTGCAGGGCTGGCGGTCTCCACGGTCAATGACCGGATGGTGATGGTGGTCGCCATGCTGGAGGCGGCCGTCGTTGACAAACGGATCCCGGCCAATCCCGCGCGCGGCGTCCGGATATCCCGGGCGGCCCCCTGCGCAGTGGACGAGGACGAGATTCCCACGCTGGGTGAGGTCGATCTGATCGCGGAGCACATCGCCCCGCAGTACCGGCTCGCGGTCTACCTTCAGTCGGGTACCGGCCAGCGCCCCAGCGAGGCCCTGGCCTTCTCCACCGAGTGCCGACGCTCTGGATTCCTCAGGATCCGCTGGCAGGTCAGCGCCAAGGCCCGCCGCCATGACTGCCACACGGTCTTCGTACCGCTCAAGCACCGGACGGAGGGTGAGTGCCGGGACGTCCCGGTAGCCCCGTTCGTCGAGCAGGAGATCGACGACCACCTGTCGCGGTGGGAGCCGGTGCCCGTGACCTTCACTGGGATGCGGGGCAGGCGACGTCGGCTGGAGGTCTTCTTCGCCCCGCGCCAGCGCGGCAAGAGCGTGATGCCCACCGCCTCCACCTACGGCTACCACTTCAAGAAGGCGTGCGTGTCGGCCGGCCTGGTCGATTGGGGACGGCAAGCCCAAACACACGCCCGGCAGTCTGCGGCACTTCTTCGCTTCGACCGCGTTGGCGAACGGCGTACCGATCCGTGAGGTCTCGCGCTGGCTCGGCCACAAGTCGATCAAGACCACCGTGGACATCTACGGTCATCTTGTCCCCGAGGCGTGGGGTCGTTGCCGAGACGTCATGCAGAGCGCCATGCGTCCTGCGGTCGAGGACTCGCAGGGGTCTGTCCCCGCGGCTTGACGTGCTGGATGTGCTGGACGAGTCCCGACGGTGCTGGATGGGTGCTGGATACGATCACTCGAAGGAAGGTTTCTTCAGGTGGGAGCGCTGCGTTGAGCGTTCCGGTTCAACGTGTGAGCGCTTGAGGCCAGAAGGGGTCGGACCCGCCGGAGTCCGGCCCCTTCCGTGTTCCCGTGCCGGCTTGGTGCTGACTCCTAGCTGCTTCGCGGCGGGGTGAGCCGGTCGAGGTCCAGACTGATCTCGAAAGGCACAGGCCGCTTCAGAGTGCCCCGGAAGATGCCGGCGGGCGCGTAGACGCCGGTCGGTTCGTCGAGTTCGTAGACGTGGACGACCGGGGCGCCGTCCTCGTCCTCGATGCACCAGTAGTGCGGGATGCCGGCCTCCGCGTACTTGCGGAGCTTGACCGTTCGGTCCCGGTGCGCGGACTCGGGTGAGACGACCTCGATGACGAGTCGCACCTCATCGGGGGTGAACCAGGTGCGGTCGCCGTCGTAGGCGGCCGTCGTCAAGAGCAGATCGGGCTCGGGCCGGTTTCGCTCGTCGAGCTTTATGGTCATCTCGCGACCGACCCGGACATCGCCGGGCGCCTGCTCCATGAGGGCGACGGCATGGTGACGAGGTGGCCGTGCCACCATCGCCGGGGCGACATCATGAAGACGAGGGCTCCGTCGATCAGCTCGGTGTGGCGGGGTGCCTCGGGGAGACGGTCCAGGTCCTCCGCGAACCAGCCTTCCTCGCGCGGCGGGCGCATCCAGTCGGGCAGTGCCGTCATGGCTCAACCGTAGCCACTCGGCGGGGCCCGGGCCACGAGATCACGGAACCGAGGCGGTGCCCGCAGGGGCGATGCGGACCGTTGCGCCGAGGGCGCGGTGGGTACTCGGCGGGGCATGGTGAGGTTGCATCTTCCAGGGCGTAAGGATCACCGTGACGGTGACGAGGCGCCGGGCCCCGAGGAAGTGGGGCCGGGGCCCGAGGTGGAGGGGGCGGCGCCGGACGCGCCGACGGAGCTGCCGATGCGGTCGTGGGGCGCGGTGCTCAGAGGAAGCCTGAGGGAGTTCAAGGACGACGAGCTCACGGACCGTGCGGCGGCGCTGACGTACTACGGGATCCTGTCGCTGTTCCCGGCCATGCTGGTCCTGGTGTCGATCCTGGGGCTCACCGGCAGGTCGACCACGGACAAAGTGCTCGGCAACGTCCGGAAGCTCGCGCCGGGATCGGCCAGGGACGTCATCACCGGAATCGTGAAGCAGGTCCAGGGCAGCGCGGGCATCGGCTCGGTGCTGGCGGTCGTGGGCCTGGTGCTGGCGGTGTGGTCGGCGTCCGGTTATGTCGCGGCGTTCATCCGCGCCGCGAACGCCGTGTACGACATGCCCGAGGGCCGGCCGGTGTGGAAGATCCTTCCGGTACGGGTCGGGCTGACCGTCGTCCTGCTGGTCCTCGCCGTCATCAGCGCGCTGATCGTCGTCTTCAGCGGCGGTCTGGCCCGCCAGGCCGGCTCCGCCCTCGGCATCGGGAGCACCGCGCTGACGGCGTGGTCGATCGCCAAGTGGCCGGTGCTGGTGGCCCTGGTCGTCCTCATGATCGCGCTGCTGTACTGGGCGAGTCCGAACGCCAAGGTCAAAGGCTTCCGGTGGATCACGCCGGGCAGTCTCCTGGCCCTGGTGATCTGGATGATCGCCTCCGCCGCCTTCGCCTTCTACGTCGCCAACTTCGGCTCCTACAACAAGACCTACGGCACCATGGCCGGCGTCATCGTCTTCCTCGTGTGGCTGTGGATCACCAACCTGGCGATCCTGCTGGGGCTGGAGTTCGACGCGGAGACCGTGCGGCAGCGGGCGATCGCCGGGGGACTGTCGCCGTACGAGGAGCCGTACACCCAGCCCCGTGACACCCGGACATGGGACGAGCGGGACCGGCGGCGGCTGGAGGACGGCTGACCGGCCCCGGAAGGAGCGCCGGACAGCGGCCGGCCCGGTGAACCGGCTGTCCTGGACCGGCCCTTTCGGGGTACTCGCGTCCACGCACGAGGCCGGAGCGGCCCGACGCCGCCCGGCCGGACCCATCGGAAGACAAGACGGGACGGGAGGTGATCGTCGTGTCGCGAGTGCAGCCACCCCCTGCCGGAACCGGCCGGGACGCGGACCGCGCCGGGACGGAGCCGGTGAGCGAGCTGGTGCAGCGGGCGTCGCAGCAGCTGACGGAGCTGGTGCGCGGCGAGCTGCGGCTGGCACAGGCGGAGATGAAGGAGAAGGGCAAGCGGTACGGCAAGGGCGGCGGCCTCTTCGGAGGCGCCGGAGTCGTCGGCTTCCTGACCTTGCAGGCCCTGGTGGCCACCGCGATCGCGGCGCTCGCGGTGCCGCTGCCCGTGTGGGCCGCCGCGCTGATCGTGACCGCGGTGCTGGGCGTGATCGCCGCGGTGATGGCCCTGTCGGGGAAGAAGCAGGTCAGCCAGGCGGCCCCGCCGACGCCCGAGAAGACGATCGAGAACGTGAAGTCCGACCTGGCCGAGATCAAGGAGAGTGCCCACCGATGACCCAGCCTCCGCACGACGAGCGGACCGCTTCCAGCCCCGAGGAACTGCGCGAGCAGGTCGAGCACACCCGCGAGGAACTCGGGCGGACGGTCCACGCGCTGACCGTCAGGACCGACGTCAAGGCCCGCGCCCAGGAGAAGGCCGCCGAGGTCAGGCAGCAGGCCGCCGTCAAGGCCGGTGAACTGAAGGCGAAGGCCGCCGGCGTCGCGCACCAGGTGCAGGACAAGGTGCAGGGCACCGTGCAGGACAAGGTGCCCGAACCGGTCAGGGACAGGGCGGCCGAGGCCGCCGGGCAGGCACGGGCCACGGCGGCCCGGGCCGGTCGGGTCTGGGAGGAGAAGGCGCCGGAACCGGTACGGCGCAAGGCCGCCGGGGCGGCGCGCACGGCACGGGACAACCGCGCCTGGCTGCCGGCGGCCCTCGCCGTGGCCGCCGTCGTCTGGCTGGCGTGCCGCCGCCGGAAGGGATGAGGCCGGTGAAGGTCTCGAAGATCGCCTACAAGCCGGTCGGCCTCGCCCTGGGAGCCGTCAGCGGCATGCTCGCCGGTGCGGTGTTCAAGCAGGCGTGGAAGGCGCTCGGTCACGACGAGGACGCCCCTGACGCCACCGACGAGGACCGCACCTGGCGCGAGGTGCTGCTCGCCGCCACCCTGCAGGGCGCGATCTTCGCCGGGGTCAAGGCCGCCGTCGACCGCGTCGGCGCCACCGCGACCCGCGGCCTGACCGGCTCCTGGCCCGGCTGACGGCCGGCACCTCAGCAGCGCCGGCCGGCCCCGCAGCCCGGCTCACATCCCGGTCACCCGTGCCACCGTGAACGGCGGAGCCGGCGTTCCCGGTCCCATCGGGCCGCCCTTGTCGAACTGGGAGCGGACGACGAGGAGGCCGTGCGGGGTGTGGGCCAGGGTCGTGGGGATCTGGAGCGCGGGGTCGGTCAGGGTGCGGGTGAGGCGGGCCTCGGTGCCGTCGGGGTTCAGGCGCCAACGGGTCAGGGCGTCGGTCCTGTTGTGGGCGGCCCACAGGGTGCGGTGCGCCAGCTCCAGGCCGTCGCCGTTCACCAGGTCGCCGCCGTGCAGGGCGACTTGGCGCACGGATCCGTCGGTCACGTCGACCCGGTACAGGCCCCCGCCGGTCATGTCGACGACGAACAGCAGCCGTCCGGCCGGGTCGGCGACGATCCCGTTGAGGGTGTAGGCGGACGGCGCGTGCGGCGGTACCGCCCCGCTCAGGTCGAAGCGGGGGACCAGCGGCGCACGGCCGCCGCGGGCCACCTCGGCCGGGGTGATCCGGTAGATCACCGGCCGCACGCTGTCGGTGGCGTAGGCCGTGCCGTCCGCGGTGACCACGAGGTCGTTGAGGAAGCGCTGGTCGCTCGCCGGCACCTCGAAGCGGGCCAGCAGGGAGCGGTCGCGCAGGTCGCAGACGTCGATACCGGTGGTGTGGTCGATGACCCACAGGCGCCCCGCCCGGTCGGCCTTCAGCCCGTTGGCCGTCGTACGGCCGTCCGCACCGGCTGGCAGGAAGACCTCGGCGGCGCGGCTGCCGGCGGCGGCCCGGTAGATCGCGCCGGTCGTGAAGGAGCCGACGTACGCGTCGCCCGTGCGCGGATCGAGGGCGATGCCCTCGGGATAGGCCCGGTCGTCGGGGAGGGTGAAGGCGGTCGAGATCCGGGGCCGGGCGGTGGCCGCGGCCGCCGCGGGTGCGGCGAGGGCCACGGCGGTGGCCGCGGCGCCGGTCAGGAAGGTACGGCGGTGGATCGAACGGGACACGACAGGTGCCTCTCGATTCGGCTGCTCACTCATGGACGTGCACCAAGCTAGATTAGAGTTCTAATCCTTGCCAGTGGATTAATCGAAGACAGGACTCATAGATGCCAGGGTCACCGAGGCATTAACCTGGCCCGGTGACCTCCATGCCCGCGTCCGAGCGCCTCGGCTCCCACCTCAAGCGGGCCGAGCAGGCCCTCAACGCCACCAAGACAGCGGTCCTCAAGCCCGCGGGCCTGACCGTCGCCCAGTACGCCGCGCTGCTCCACCTCTCCGACAACCCGGGCATCTCCGCGGCCGCCCTGGCCCGGCTGTGCGGAGTCACCCCGCCCACCATGAACACCGTCCTGAAGAACCTCCAGGACCGCGATCTGATCACCCGCAGCCCGCACGAGTGGCACAGGAACGTCCTGGAGACGCGGCTCACGGACGAGGGGCGCGCCGTCCTGGCCGAGGCCGACACGGCCGCCGTACGGGTCGAACGGGCCCTCGCCGCGGAGTTCACCGACGCCGAGCGCGACGCCCTGGCCGGGCTGCTGGCCCGCTGCGTCAGAATCCTGGAGGAACAGCGCCCGGGAAGCTCGTGACGGGCTCCGGCGCCGGATCCGTCACCCAGCCGGCCACCAGCACCAGCCGCGACTCCCGGTCGACGGCGAGGAAGCCGAAGGGACGGTCGAAGACGGCGCGCACGACCGTGGTCTCGTAGCGGTACCGCGGCGGGGCACTGCCGTACGTCTGCGCGGCCCCCGTCACCGCCGCCGCCCGGAAGCCCAGCGCGCCGAACTGCGCCACCGCCGACTGGCGGGCCTGGCCCACGGACAGCGGCTCGCCGGCGATCCCGGGGAAGTGGCCGCGGCCGGCGTCCATGGCCGCCGACAGGCCGAACAGCCCTGCCAGGGCCAGCAGATCGTGGTCGGCGCGCACCTCGAACGCCACCGTCCGCACGTCCAGCGTCAGCGGCTGCGGGGCGACCGCGGGTTCCCGCTCGACGTGCAGGCCCGGCCCCACGTGCCCGTACGGCAGCGAGCCGCCCCCGGTGACCGGCAGCGTCCGCTCGACGATCCCCACGCCGGCCGCGAGCACCTGGCCGGGCGTCATGTGCTCCTCGCCGAGCACCAGATGGACGTCGACGCCGTCGTCGCCGGGCACCGTCAGGGCCGTGACGAAACCGTCCGGCGTCTCCGCCACGCCCACCCGGTCGGGGCGCGGGCCGCGCCGGTGCAGCCCGCGCAGCGCACGGCCCTGCCAGGGACCGCCGTCCGGCCTGAGCGGCAGCTCGGTGAACGGCTGCCGCCAGCTCGTGCGCAGCGCGAGGGCGCAGGCCAGCACCATCCGCGTGTCCCGGGCCGGCGTCACCGGCATGCGCTCGACCAGCCCGCCGGTCCGCTCGGCCGCCCAGGCGTCCAGCCGCTCCTGCGCGGTGACGGGGTCGTCCCCGAACACGCCGTACGTCCCGGCCGGCAGCCCGGCCCGCCACTCCTCGCGCAGGGCGACCCCCTGGTGCGTCCACAGTCCGAGCGCCGCGTCCAGACCCGGCACCGACGCGAGCGCCGCCAGCAACTCCCGTGCGCCGGCGGCCACCTGACCGGCGGGCACCCCCACGGCCTCGGCCAGCTCCGCCCGCGCCGGGTCCGCCGCGCCGTCGCCCAGGAAGGCCAGCAGGGGCCAGACCCCGGCCGCCGAGAAGACGGTGCCGCCCGGCGCGGCCGACGCCCATCGCCTCGTGAGCCCGTTCACCGCCCCGACGACCGTCTCGCCCACCCGGTCCCCGGTCAGCATGCCCACCCTCATTCCGCCCCCGTTCGTGCCCCGCTTACCATGCGCCCAGTCGTACGACAGCCCGGCCACCGGCCGTTCACCCGGTCCGTGCCGCCGCCCTCGTCAGGAGCACGCTACCGGTGTCCATACCCCCGCCTCCCGGCCCCCACCAGCCACAAGGGCCGTATCAGCCGTCCCCGCCGTACCCGCAGGGGCCGTTCGCCCCGCCGCCGTACGGCGCGGGACAGGGCGGGCCGTCGTACGGCGGGCAGCCCGGCGGGCCGTGGGGTGCGCCGCCGTACCAGCCGTGGGCGCAGGGCTACACCCCCTTCAACCGGCCGGCGCCCGTCAACGGGCTCGCGATCGCCTCCCTGGTGCTCGGCGTCCTGTGCTGCCTGCCGGGGGTGGGGCTGGTGCTCGGGCTGGTCGCGCTGCGGCAGATCCGCCGGCGCGGCGAGCGCGGCACCGGGCTGGCCGTCGGCGGCGCGGTGCTGTCCGGCATCGGACTGCTGCTGTGGGTGCTGTTCTTCGTCAGCGGCGGCGCGTCGGAGTTCTGGCAGGGGTTCAAGGAGGGCGCACGCGACCGCTCGAGCATCTCGCTGGTCAAGGGCGAGTGCTTCAACGCGCCCGGAGGCGCGCTCGACGGCGAGACGGACGGCGTCGACAAGGTGCCCTGCGCCCGCGCGCACGACGGCGAGGTGTTCGCGTCCTTCCGGCTCGCCGGCCGGGGTTACCCCGGCGAGGAGAAGGTCGCCGGCCTGGCCGACGAGCGCTGCTGGAGCCTGCGGGACGGCTACGCGATGGACGGCTGGGCGGTGCCCGGCGACGTCGACGTGTACTACCTGACCCCGAGCGGGGGCAGCTGGGCCGCCGGGGACCGCGAGGTCACCTGCGCGTTCGGCAGCACCGAGGAGGGCGGCCGGCTGACCGGCTCGCTGCGCAACGACGAGACGGTCCTCGACGCCGACCAGGTGGCCTACCTGAAGGCGGCGCACGTCCTCAACGCCGCGCTGGAGACCGCCCCCGGCACCGAGGACGGGGGCGACGAGCTGCCCGGCCGCAAGCAGTGGGCGGGCCGGGTCGCGGCGGCCCTCGGCGAACAGGCCCGGATGCTGCGGGCGCACCACTGGCCGGCCCGTGCCCGGCGGCAGGTCGCCGACCTGGCCGCCGACCTCGACACGGCGCGGGCCCAGTGGGCGAAGGCGGCGCGGGCCGAGGACGCGGACGCGTTCCAGGACCGGTACGCCACCGCCCTCGGCCTGATCGATCCGGGCCGCGGGGTCGCCGTGCGCAGGGCCCTGGGCCTGGCGACGGTCCCGCCCGGCGGTGACGACGGAGCCGGCACGAGCGTCCAGGTGTGAACGCGCCCTCCGGAGCGCATCGATAGGTGCGGGGGCGGGTTCGCGGCTCGGCGGAAGCGGGCCTGCGGCCCCGTGCCGTCACTACGTGCCATCGCCCCCTGTCATCCCCCGTGTCATCACATCGAGTGATTCTCTGGCCTTTGCTTGCACGGTACAACCCACGGTTGCCAGTCTGTTGCTGTCTGTACAACCTGATGGGAGCGGCCAGTGACTTTCGGTGAGCAGCCGGCGTACCTGCGTGTCGCGGGTGATCTCCGCAAGAAGATCGTCGACGGTTTGCTGCCGCCCCACACCCGCCTGCCCTCACAGGCCCGCATCCGCGAGGAGTACGGCGTCTCGGACACGGTCGCGCTGGAGGCCCGCAAGGTGCTGATGGCCGAGGGCCTGGTCGAGGGCCGTTCCGGCTCCGGGACGTACGTCCGGGAGCGGCCGGTGCCCCGCCGGATCTCCCGCTCCGGCTACCGCCCGTCCGGCGGCGCCACGCCCTTCCGGCAGGAGCAGGCCGACGCCTCGGCGCGCGGCACCTGGGAGTCCAGCAGCGAGCAGACCGAGGCCGGCGCCGCCATCGCCGAGCGGCTCGGCATCAAGGCGGGCGACCGGGTCATGCGCACCAAGTACCTGTTCCGGGAGGCCGGGGAGCCGATGATGCTCTCCACCTCGTGGGAGCCGCTCGCCGTCACCGGCCGCACCCCGGTGATGCTCCCGGAAGAGGGGCCGCTCGGCGGCATGGGCGTGGTCGAGCGTATGCGGGCCATCGACGTCATCGTGGACAACGTCACCGAGGAGGTCGGCGCCCGCCCCGGCCTCGCCGAGGAACTGCACCTCCTCGGCGGCGTCCCCGGCCATGTCGTCCTGGTCGTCCACCGCACGTACTACGCCTCCGGCCGCCCGGTGGAGACGGCGGACGTGGTGATCCCCGCGGACCGGTACCAGGTGGCCTACCACCTGCCGGTCAGATGAGCGCCTGCCCCGCCCCGCCCGTCCCCTGCGCGCCCCCTGAGTGAGGTAGCGCACACCCTTGTACGCCTCACGGGTGAGCGCAGCGGTCCCGCACCCCCGGCCGGACGGGAACGGCCGCTGGGATTCGGCCGTTTTCCCAGGTGACCAGGGGTCACAAAGGATGCGCCCGCGCATCGTCGCCGCGGCGCTCACGACGGCGCGTTCACTTCTGTGCGCCCCCTGCGTTCTGGCTGGTTGCATATTTGTGAAAAGGCGTGTTCGCTGCGTAAAGGTTGGGCGTACGCTCGGGCATATGCGTATTGCGGTTTCCTTAGGCCGGGCTCGAGGAAGCGGGTGGGGCGGTGCGAGAGGGAGCGACTCGGGTGGTGGGGACCATGGGTGAGGGGACGGTCTCCCTGCCCTGGATCGTGATACGGCAGGACGACAGCGGCAATCGCTACCGCGTCGGCCGGTACGCGACGCGCGCCGAGGCCCAGAAGATCGCCGACAGCCTCGACGACCGGGGGCACAAGCAGATCTACTGGGTCGAGCGCATCGGCCAGAACGGGGACGGCGTCCGCAACTGACCCCGTGCGCCCTCCCGTAGGCTCCGCCCCATGACCTCCGAGACACCCGGCACACCGACGACGGACCGGACCGTGGTGGTGGGAGCCGCCCTGCTCGACGGCGGCCGGCTGCTCGCCGCGCGCCGCAGCGCCCCCGCCGATCTGGCCGGACGCTGGGAACTGCCCGGCGGCAAGGTCGAACCGGGCGAGCGGCCCGAGCGCGCCCTCGTGCGCGAACTGCGCGAGGAACTCGGCGTCGACGCCGAACCGGTCGAGCGCGTGCCCGGCGAATGGCCGCTGCGCGCGCCGTACGTCCTGCGGGTGTGGACCGCCCGCCTGCGCCCCGGCTCACCCGCGCCGAAACCCCTCCAGGATCACGACGAACTGCGCTGGCTGACCCCGGACCGGCTCTGGGAGGTCGACTGGCTCGACCAGGACGTCCCGGCGGTCGAGGCGGTGGCCGGCCGGTGGGACGCAGGGTGAAGACCGTCATCTCGTGGAGTTCCCGAGCGCCCGCTGCCCCCTCGGAGCGCTGCCTACGCCGTTCGTGCCACTGTGCGCCCGCCCGTACGGTACTGCCCCCGGGATATCGGGTATGTGCCCATTAACCCCACGAAACCGGACATGGGTGGGGGCTCGCTGGCCTGGGAAGTGATCGGCGTGATCGACACCGATGGCGACTGCGCCGAGTGGACGTTTCCCGCGGAACCGGGCGCCGTGCGCACCGCCCGGGCCGCGGTCCGCGGCAAGTTGCACGGCTGGGACCTCGACTGCCTCGCCGACCTCGCCGCGTTGCTGGTCAGCGAGCTGGTCACCAACTCGCTGCGGCACGCCACCGGTCCCATCGGCGTCCGCCTCGTACGGCCCGTGCGCAGCGGCGACGCACTGCGGGTGGAGGTCTCCGACCCGCTGCCCGATCCGCCGCGCGAGCGGGTCGCCCACGACGGGGACGAGAGCGGGCGCGGTCTGCAACTGGTCGCCGGCTCCTCGCTCCGCTGGGGCACCCGGCCCGGCGCGAGCGGAAAGACCGTCTGGTTCGAACTGGCGGTGCCGGGGTGAGCCGGAAGCACCAGGGGAGCACGGGGGTGTACGGCCGGCGGCGGGCGGACCGGCGTGCGCTCCGCGCACGCGGCCGGGTCCGGAGTGCGTGATTCATCGGCCTCTTCCTTGGTTAGAAGAGTGGAAGTGTTGTCACGGAGCGGTCCGAAAAACATCTGGACCGAGCTGTGATCGTGAACACCGTGTCGTGCGGCGCCGTAGTGCTGGATACTGCGGGCAGCCGCCTTTCGGTGTCCGGTGCCGGACGCGGTGAGCTGGAGGGGACGGTTCGCGTGAGCGAGATACCAGCGAGGGCCACGGAGTCCGAGGACCCGTCGGACGGCGCGACGCACCCGGCCGCCGAGGCGGCCGTGCCCGGCGACGCCATGTGGCAGAGCAGTCCGCCCGGTTCGATGTACGACTACATCAGGGTCGCGTCCTTCTCCATCGGCCCCGGCGGGCTCGTCGACCAGTGGAGCCTGCGCGCCGAGCAGCTCTTCGGCATCCCGGCCGCACGCGCCGTCGGCATGGACCCGATAGAGGCCTTCATCGACCCCGACCTGCGCGAGCGCGGCCAGCGCAAGATGGCCGAAATCCTCGACGGGCGGGAGTGGACCGGGGTCGTGCCCTTCCGGATGCCGGACAAGGCGGACGGCACACGCGGGGAGGAGGGCCTGGCGGAGGTCTACGTCATGCCCACCCGGACCGCCGAGGGCGAGAAGGCCGCCGTGTGCATCGTCGTGGACGTCCGCACGCTGCGCCGGATAGAGACCGATCTCGCCGCCTCACAGGCCATTTTCGGCCAGTCGCCGTTCGGATTCCTGCTGATCGACCCCGATCTGAGGGTCCGCCGGGCCAACGAGCGGTTCGCCTCCATCTTCGGCGGGACCCCGGACGACCACCGGGGCAAGGGAGTTCACGACTATCTGCCGCGCGGCGAGGCCGAGCGCGTCGCCGCCACCCTGCGCCGGGTGCTGGAGACCGGCCAGTCCATCACCGACATGCACGTCACGGGGTACGTGCCCGGCTCCGAGGAACGCCGGCACTGGTCCGTCAACCTCTACCGGGTACACAGCGGCAGCGGCCGGCCCATCGGCATCGCCTGGCTCGGCACCGACATCACCGCCCGCCGGGCCGCCGCCCGCGAGGCCGCCAACGCCCGCCGCAACCTCGCCCTGCTCAACGAGGCCGGCGCCCGCATAGGGAACTCCCTCGACCTGGAGACCACGGCCCGCGAACTCCTCGACGTCGTCGTCCCCGGCTTCTGCGACCTCGCCACCGTCGACCTCTACCAGGGCCTGCTCACCGGCGACGAGACCCCGCCCGGCCTCGCCGACGGCAGCGCCGAACTGCGCCGGGTCGCCTTCGCCAGCGCCGTGTCGGACGCGCCGTTCAGCGGCTCCGGGGAACCCGTCGCGGTCGGCGCCGTCCACCACTTCCCCTTCAACTCGCCCTGCGCGGACGCCCTGCGCACCGCCCGGCCCCAGGCCGTGCCGCCCGAGGACGGCGGGCTGGTGCAGTCCACGCTGGCCGTGCCGATGGTCGCCCACGACACCGTCGTCGGGCTCGCCCAGTTCTCCCGCACCAAGGGCAGCGAGCCCTTCGGCGACCGGGACCGGGACCTGGCGGTGGAACTGGCCGCGCGCGCCGCGGTCTGCATCGACAACGCCCGCCTGTACCGCCGGGAGCACGAACGGGCGCTGATCCTGCAGCGCTCCCTGCTGCCGCCGGGCGACCCCGAGGCCTCCGGACTCGACATCGCCTGCCGCTATCTGCCGGGCAACGCGGCCACGGAGGTGGGCGGCGACTGGTTCGACGTCATCGAACTGCCCGGCCACCGCACGGCGTTGGTCGTGGGCGACGTCATGGGGCGCGGCCTGCGCGCCGCCGTCGCGATGGGCGAACTGCGCACCGCCGTACGGACGCTGGCGCTGCTGGACCTCGAACCCGCCGAGGTGCTCTCCGCGCTGGACGAGATCGCGCGGGGGCTGGGCACGCCCGGCGGGGTGCAGCAGGCGACGCGCACCGCCCGGCAGCCCAGGGACGCCGACCTCTCCGAGGTCTACCTCGCGACCTGCGTGTACGCCGTCTACGACTCCGTGACCAGACGCTGTACGTTCGCCAACGCCGGCCATCTGCCGCCGGTGCTGGTCGAGCCCGGGGAACCGGCCCTGATGCTGGACGTGCCGCCCGGCATGCCGCTCGGGGTGGGCGGCGAGCCCTTCGAGGAGGTCGAGGTCGAGCTGCCGGAGGGCGCGCTGCTGGCCCTCTACACCGACGGCCTGGTCGAGTCCCGCGACCATCCGCTGGACGAGGGCCTGCAGGCGTTCGTCGGCGCGCTCACGGACCCGACCCGTCCGCTGGAGGACGTCTGCGACCACGTCCTGAGCACCCTCGACACCCACCACGGCGAGGACGACATCGCGCTGCTGATGGCCCGGGTGCAGGGGCTGCCCGCCGAGTCCGTCGGGGACTGGACGCTGCCGCGCGAGCCGCGCAGCGTGGGCCGGGCGCGCGAGTACGCCCGTGGGCAGTTGCTGAGCTGGGATCTGGAGCCGCTGGTCGACACCACGGAGCTGCTGGTCAGCGAGCTGGTGACCAACGCGCTGCGGTACGGCGAGGGGGAGATACGGCTCCGGCTGCTGCTGGACCGGACGCTGGTGTGCGAGGTGTGGGACAGCGGTCTGGTGCAGCCGCGCCGGCGGCGGGCCCGGGACACCGACGAAGGGGGCCGGGGGCTGCAGCTGGTGGGGCTGCTCAGTGCGGCATGGGGGTCCCGGCGGACCCCGCGCGGCAAGACGGTGTGGTTCGAGCTGCCGCTGCCCGGCGCGGAGGCGGGACTCACCGACCCGGCGGAGGCCCTGCTCAGCCTGTTCTGACCGGCGCGGCTCACGCCGGTGGCCGCAGCCGGTGGCGGCCCCTCGTCTCCGGCCCGCCGAAACTCGCCGGCGGTCCGCCGTCCGGGTCCTCGGCCAGCAGGATCCCGCCCACGATCGCGGCGGCCAGGCCGGGCGAGTCGCCGTCGGCGCTCGTGCGCGGGTTGCCGTGCGCCCGTACGTCGCGTTCGGCCAGGTCGCGGGCCTCGCGGGCCAGCGCGTCCGCCCGGCCGGCGCGGCCCGCGCCGAGTTCCCGCACCGCCTCCGCCAGGCGGACCCGGGCCTCCGGGCCGACCACGCCCCGGTGCACCGTGACGAAGTCCTCCGCACCGGCGACACCGACGCGCGCCACCAGCAGCGCGGCCGCGGCCGGGGCGCCGGTGCGGCCCGTGCCCAGCCGTTCCACCGCCCGCGCGATCCGGCGCAGGGCGTCCAGCGGGTCGTACGGGCCCGCCGTCAGCTCGCGGCGCACCGACGCCAGCACGGCGTCCGCGTGGGCCAGCCGGGCGTGCAGCTCACCGCTGGTCAGCGACCCTTGTACGGCCCCTTTCCGGGCCACCGCGATCTCCGCCTCCGCACCGGTCAGCGCGGCCGGCACCAGCTCCGCCGCCTCCCGCAGCCGTGCCGCGAGCCGTTCCACCCCCGTCACCAGCACGTCGGCCTGCGCCACCGCGCCCTCGGCGGCCCGCAGCTGCCCGGCGGCCTGCCGGCCCTCGCCCGTGTCGGCCGCCCGGCGGGCCTCGCCCAGCCGCGTGGTGGCGAACACCAGCCGGTCCTTGGCCTGTTCCAGATACCCGGTGACGGGCTCGGCCGCCGCCGGCGTGCAGCGGTCGCGCAGGCCGCCGAGGGCGTCCCCGGCGGTCACCGTCCGCCCGGCCAGCTCCCGGAACCGTCCCTCGGCCGTCTCCAGCGCCCCGGCCAGCCCCGGTCCCCGAAGCTCCCGCAGCCCGTCCAGCGCGGGGACGGCCGCGTCCAGCAGGCGTCCCGCCTCCGCGCACCGGCCGACCACGCCGGCCACCGCCTGCCGCCGGGCCTCGGCGTCCTCGGGCGTCCCCTGCTCGTAGCGCCGCCAGATCGCGCACGCCGCCGCCAGCTCGGTCTCGGCGGCCCGCAGGGCGCGCACCGGGGGCTCGGTGTCCGGCTCCGCGAACCGCGCCTGGACGAAGGAGAGTTCCTCCCGGCTGGTGCGGACCCAGTCGTCGGCCAGGACCAGCGCGGCGCGGGCCTGCCGCTCGAACTCGGCGGGGGAGGGCGCGGGCGGGGCGGGGGAGACGGTGCGGGGGGTCGTCCGGGTGCGGGCACGGCGGGTGCGGCGCAGATACCCGTATCCGGCCAGGGACACGGCGGCGACCGCCGCGATCAAGGGCAGCGTGTAGTCGGCGGTGGACGTCCCGCCGTCCCGCTGCGCGGCGGCGCCCGCGGCGGTCCCGGCGGGCGCCACGGGAACCGGATCCCGCGCACCGGCCGTCATCACCGGCAACACCAGCCACCCCACCCCGGCCACGACCCCCAGCACGGCGTGCGCCACCCGCACCCGTATGTGCGCCTTGGCGCGCCGGGGCCGGCCCCGGATCAGGGAGGACGTCACATTTCGGAGCGTATGGGCAGGCAGGCGGCTCCGCGAGCGGGGCGGACACGGGCGGGGGACGGGATGAGCACAGAGCCGGAAGCGGACACCGCGAGCGGTGCGCGCCGCAGACGCACCTGGCTGCGCGCACTGCGGCGCACCGCCCTCGCCCTCGTCCTCCTCCTGCTCCTTCCCACCCTCGCCGCGGAGACCGCCCTGCGCGTCGACTACAGCGGCACCCCCGGCCGCGGCACGCACACCCGCGGCCGCGACGCCCTCTGGCTCGGGCACGCCTGGATCGACGGCCGCAAGACCGACGCCGACGTCACCGCCCTCGCCCGCCGTCTGCGGCACACCGGCATCCGCGACCTGTACGTCCACGCGGGCCCCCTGGAACACGACGGGACCCTTCCCGAGTCGGCCTACCCGAGGGCGCGTTGGCTCATCGGGGCCCTGCACCGCGAGGCGCCGGGCATCCGCGTGCAGGCCTGGCTCGGCGACGAGGTGGCCCCCGAGAAGCCGTACGCCATGCACCTGGAGCGCCCGGCGACCCGCGCGGCCGTCGTCGAGTCCACCCGGCGGATCCTGGCCGCCGGCTTCCAGGGCGCCCACTTCGACCTGGAGCCCCTGCACTCCGGCGACCGGAACTACCTCGCCCTCCTGGACGCCCTGCACCGCGTCACCGGCGCCCGCCACGCCGTGCTCTCCGTCGCCGCCCACCAGATCGATCCGCTGCCGGCGTTCCACTCCGTCTGGGGCGCCGTCACCGGACACCCCAAGTGGTGGTCGCAGCGGTACTTCGGCCAGGTCGCGCGCCGGGTCGACCAGATCGCGGTGATGTCGTACGACACCATGCAGCCGTCGCAGAGCCTGTACGGCGGCTATGTCGCCCAGCAGACCGCGCTGGCCCTGGAGGTCACCCCGGACTCCACCGACCTGCTCATGGGCCTGCCCTTCTACCACGAGAACCGCATCGGCCACCGGGCCGCCGCCGAGACCGTCCCGGCCGCCGTGCGCGGCGTCCGGCTCGGTCTGTCCCGCACCGACGCCGGCCGGGCCCGGTTCGGTGTGGCCCTCTACGTCGACTTCGCCGCCACCGAGGCGGACTGGCGGGCGTACGAGGAGGGCTGGGTCCGCTGAGACGGCCGTAGCATGACCGGCATGCACATCTTCCTGGTGGTGGCGGCCGTGCTCGCCGTGGCGTTCATGGTGGTGCTCGGCGTCCTGGCCGTCACCGGGGTGTGGCTGCCGCCGGTGGCCCGCCGCCGGGTGCTGCGGCAACGGCTGTGGGGGTACGGGGCGCTGGCGAACGCGGCCGGGCTGGGCCTGTTCATGTTCCTCGGGCCCCTCGCCGACGCGGGCCTGGGGTTCCTGCCTGCCCTCGGCTGGTGCCTGTGGGCAGGAGGAATGGCGGTCCAGCTCCTCGCCCAGCGCCCCGGCCGGCCCGCTCCTACGAAGACCGCCTCCTGATCTTCGAGCCCAGCCACACCAGCGGGTCGTACTTGCGGTCCACCGCGCGCTCCTTCAGCGGGATCAGGGCGTTGTCGGTGATCTTGATGCCCTCGGGGCAGACCTCGGTGCAGCACTTGGTGATGTTGCAGTAGCCGAGTCCGTGCTCGTCCTGGGCGGTGCGCTTGCGGTCCAGGCCGGTCTCGGCGGCCGCGTCCAGCGGGTGCATGTCGAGTTCGGCGATGCGCATCAGATAGCGCGGGCCCGCGAACGCCGTCTTGTTCTCCTCGTGGTCGCGGACGACATGGCAGGTGTTCTGGCACAGGTAGCACTCGATGCACTTGCGGAACTCCTGCGAGCGGTCCACGTCCTCCTGCATCATCCGGTACTCGCCGGGACCGAGGCCGGGCGGCGGCACGAACGCCGGGACCTCCCTGGCCTTCCGGTAGTTGAAGCCGACGTCGGTGACCAGGTCGCGGACCACCGGGAAGGCGCGCAGCGGGGTGACCGTGATCGTCTCGGCCCGGTCGAAGACCGACATGCGGGTCATGCACATCAGCCGCGGCCGGCCGTTGATCTCCGCCGAGCACGAACCGCACTTGCCGGCCTTGCAGTTCCAGCGCACGGCCAGGTCCGGCGCCTGGGTGGCCTGCAGGCGGTGGATGATGTCCAGGACCACCTCGCCGTCGTTGACCTCGACGGTGAAGTCCTCCAGGCCGCCGCCCTCGGCGTCGCCCCGCCACACCTTGAAGCGGGCCTCGTAGCTGCTCACTCGTACAGCTCCTCTTCGGCGAGGTACTTGACCAGCTCCTCCTTCTCGAAGAGGGCGAGCAGGTCCGGGCGGATGGGGTCGGTGGTCTCACGGGTGAGGCGGATCTGACCGCGCGCGGGATCGGCCGCCGCCAGCCCGCCGGTCGGGTCGGCGAGGGTGCACAGCAGGTTCACGTTGCGCCAGGCGCGGTCCATCCCGGGGTGGTCCTCGCGGGTGTGGCCGCCGCGCGACTCGGTGCGTTCCAGGGCGGCGCGGGCCACGCACTCGCTGACCAGCAGCATGTTCCTGAGGTCCAGGGCCAGGTGCCAGCCGGGGTTGAACTGGCGGTGGCCCTCCACCCCGGCCCGGCGGGCCCGCACCCGCAGCTCGGCGAGCCTGTGCAGGGCCTGCTCCATCTCGCTCTCGCGGCGGATGATGCCGACCAGGTCGTTCATGGTCTGCTGGAGTTCCTGGTGCAGGGCGTACGGGTTCTCCGGCGGCCCCGTCTCGCCCTCGGTCTCGGCGGAGAAGGGGCGCAGGGCCTCCGCCGCCGCCGTGTTGACCTGGGCCTCCTCCACCGGCGGGCGCTGGTACGCCAGCCCCTGCGCGTACTCGGCCGCGTGCCGGCCCGCGCGGCGCCCGAAGACCAGCAGGTCGGACAGGGAGTTGCCGCCGAGCCGGTTGGAGCCGTGCATCCCGCCGGCCACCTCACCGGCCGCGAACAGCCCCGGCACCCCGCGGGCCGCCGCGGTGTCGGAGTCGACCGCGATGCCGCCCATCACGTAGTGACAGGTCGGCCCGACCTCCATCGACTCCGCGGTGATGTCGACGTCCGCCAGCTCCTTGAACTGGTGGTACATCGACGGCAGCCGGCGCCGGATCACCTCGGCCGGCATCCGGGTCGACACGTCCAGGAAGACCCCGCCGTGCGGCGAGCCCCGGCCCGCCTTCACCTCGGCGTTGATGGCGCGCGCCACCTCGTCGCGGGGGAGCAGCTCCGGCGGGCGCCGGTTGTGGTCCGGGTCCTCGTACCACCGGTCGGCCTCCTCCTCCGACTCGGCGTACTTCTCCTTGAAGACGTCCGGGATGTAGTCGAACATGAACCGCTTGCCCTCGGAGTTCCTGAGGACACCGCCGTCGCCGCGCACCGACTCGGTGACCAGGATGCCCTTCACCGACGGCGGCCAGACCATGCCGGTCGGATGGAACTGCACGAACTCCATGTTCAGCAGCGGCGCGCCGGCGAGCAGGGCGAGGGCGTGCCCGTCTCCCGTGTACTCCCAGGAGTTCGACGTCACCTTGAAGGACTTGCCGATGCCGCCGGTGGCGACGACCACGGCCGGGGCCTCCAGGACGAAGAAACGGCCGGTCTCGCGCTCGTAGGCGAAGACCCCGGAGACCCTCCCCCAGCCTTCGGCCGGGGGGACCCCCATCTCGCTTCGCTCGCCGTCCTTGAGGATCCGGGTGACCGTGCACTCCTGGAAGACCTTCAGCCGGGACTCGTAGTCGCCGGTCTCCTTGAAGTCCTCCTGCTGCAGGGCGACGATCTTCTGCTGGAGGGTGCGGATCAGCTCCAGGCCCGTGCGGTCGCCGACATGGGCGAGGCGCGGGTACTCGTGGCCGCCGAAGTTGCGCTGCGAGATACGGCCGTCCTTCGTGCGGTCGAACAGCGCGCCCCAGGTCTCCAGCTCCCACACCCGGTCCGGGGCCTCCTTGGCGTGCAGCTCGGCCATCCGCCACTGGTTGAGGAACTTGCCGCCGCGCATGGTGTCGCGGAAGTGCACCTGCCAGTTGTCGTGCTCGTTGGCGTTGGCCATGGCCGCGGCGATGCCGCCCTCGGCCATCACGGTGTGCGCCTTGCCGAACAGGGACTTGCAGATCACCGCCGTGCGGGCGCCCCGCTCGCGCGCCTCGATCGCGGCCCGCAGCCCGGCGCCGCCGGCACCGACCACGACGACGTCCCACTCCTGCCGGTCCACCACGGACATCAGACGGTTCACCTGTTCCTAGAAGAAGCGCGGGTCGGCGAAGACCCCGGACGCGAGGAGATAGACGTAGAAGTCGGCGAGCGCCACGCTGAGCAGCGAGGCCCAGGCCAGCTGCATGTGGCGGGCGTTGAGCCTGCCCACGAACTGCCACGCCCTGTAGCGCACGGGGTGCCTGGAGAAGTGCTTGAGCTTGCCGCCGACGATGTGCCGGCAGGAGTGGCAGGAGATGGTGTAGGCCCAGATCAGGGCGATGTTGACCAGGAAGACCAGGGTGCCGAGGCCCATGTGGCCCCAGCGCTCGTGCGGGTCGCGGAAGGACAGCACGGTGTCGTACGTCAGCACGCACGCGACCAGGATCGCCGCGTAGAAGAAGTACCGGTGGACGTTCTGCAGGATCAGCGGGAAGCGGGTCTCCCCGGTGTACTTCCTGTGCGGCTCGGCCACCGCGCAGGCCGGCGGGGACGCCCAGAAGCTGCGGTAGTACGCCTTGCGGTAGTAGTAGCAGGTGAGGCGGAAGCCCAGCGGGAAGATCAGGATGATGATCGCCGGGGAGATCGCCCACCAGCCGCCGAAGAGATCGGCGTTCGGGCCCGCGGGCATGCTCTTGCAGTTCTGCGCCAGACAGGGCGAGTAGAACGGCGAGACGTACGGCGCCGAGTAGTAGTGGGCGTTCGCGAAGGCCCGCCAGGTCGAGTAGACGACGAAGGCCAGCAGACCGGCCGCGGTGACGGCGGGCGCCAGCCACCAGCGGTCGGTCCGCAGGTGCGGGGCGGTGATCGCGGCGCGCGCACCGGTCCGTACGCCGCCGCTGTTCTGTTGGGGTTCCGTACCAGTGGCCAAGGCAGGCTCCGGTCTTCGGGATCAGGGGGCGTGGCGGTCGCGGGCGCCCAGACCCTCGTCGTCCGTGTCCGTCCACAGGCTCAGGTCGTAGGGCGTGTCGGAGATGGTGACGAGGTCGGGGCGGCGGGGCGCGTCCGGCGCGGCGGCCGCCTCGCGCAGCAGTGCCACGCTCTCCCGCAGATGGTCGGCGTCCAGCCGGACCCGGCGCATCTCCAGGCCGCCGCTGCCGAGCTGGTGCTCCAGGCGCCCCAGCGACCGGTACAGGTCGTCGAGAGAGCGCTGGACCGAGGTGATGTCGTCGTGCACGGACATGGTTGCCCTCACTTCCGCGGGTCCGGCGGGCCCTGAGCGGCGACGTTCATGCGCCTTGGAGTGTTGCGCGTCACACCTGCCCATGTGAAGGCGTGTGCAGCGATTGGCGGAGGCGTGCGGTTGCATCACCGGTGGCGTTGCGCCACACGGGTGAGGCTGCCGCCCGTCGTCGCCGTGTCTCCCGCGCCGGCCGGATCCTTTCCTCTTCAGTGGGCCGCATAGATCTGATCAGCTCCATATACCGCCAAAGGTGATCAGCTCCATATTCCGACAAATGTGAGCATAAAGCCCGCGGCTTCCCGGAGGTAGCAGAGATGTCCCACGACGGAGTCGGACCGCGCGCCGTCAGGCGATCGGTCGCCTTCCTGACCGCGGGCGCGCTCGCGGTGCCGTTCCTCGCCGGGTGCGGCTCCGACGAGAAGGTCAGCAAGCCCCTGGCCGGGCAGGACATCGCTCCGGCGGCCCGCGACCTGGTCGCCGACGGCGGGACTCTGAAGTGGGCCGTCGACGCCGTTCCCGCGACGCTGAACACCTTCCAGGCGGACGCCGACGCCGGCACCACCCGGGTCGCCCAGGCCGTCCTGCCCTCGATGTTCCGCCTGGACCCGAACGGCCGGCCGGTGCCCGACCCCGCCTACCTGGAGTCGGCCAAGGTCATCGAGACCGAGCCGCGCCAGGTCGTGCTGTACAAGCTGAACCAGCAGGCCGTCTGGAGCGACGGCCGGGAGATCGGCGCCGCCGACTTCGTCGCCCAGTGGCGCGCCCTGTCCGGCAGGAACAGCGCGTTCTGGACGGCCCGCAACGCCGGGTACGACCGCATCGAGAAGATCGAACGCGGCGCCAACGACCTCCAGGTCCGGGTCACCTTCTCGCGCCCCTACGCCGACTGGAAGTCGCTGTTCTCCCCGCTGTACCCGAAGCAGGTCATGGGCAGCCCGAGCGCCTTCAACGACGGCGCCCGCCGCAAGCTGCAGATCACCGCCGGGCCCTTCACGGTGGAGAACGTCGACACCGCCAAGAAGGACGTCGTCCTCACCCGCAACCCGCGCTGGTGGGGCAAGCGCGCCAAGCTGGCCCACATCGTGCTGCACGCCGTACCCCGCGACCAGCGGGCCGCCGCGCTCGCCGACGGCAGCGTCGACATCGCCGACGTCGAACCCGGCGACGCCAGGCGGATCGGCCTCGCCGCCCACGGCGCCCCGAACCCGGTGCAGGGCTCCGGCAAGACCTCCGTGAAGAAGCTGCGCTCCTGGGCGCTGGCGCACGGCCTCGACGAGGAGGCCGAGGCCGGCCGGAAGAAGCTGCGCAAGGACATCGCCCGGTATCTGGACGAACAGCAGGCGCTGCACGACGTCGAGGTCCGCAGGTCGCTGGAGCCCGCCTACACCCAGCTCGCCCTGAACGGCTCCCAGGGCCCCCTCGCCGACGAACGCGTCCGCAGGGCCGTCGCCCGCGCCCTGGACCGCAAGGAGCTGGCCAGCCTGGTGCTCACCCCGCTCGGGCTGCCCGCCGTCCCGGTCGGCAGCCACCTCGCCCTGTCCGGGCAGCCCGCCTACGCCGACAACAGCGGCGCGCTCGGCGGCCAGGACACCAAGGAGGCCCAGGCGCTGCTCACGGACGCCGGCTGGGTGCCGGGCGGCCCCGTCAAGCAGACGGACACGGCACAGGAGCAGCAGAAGAAGAAGGGCCAGAGCGCCGCAGGGCCCGAGCGCGACAAGAACAGCGGTGACACCGACGAGGGGGACGGAAAGAACCGCGGGCGCGGGGACGAGGGCGACCGGCATCTGGCGCAGGAGGGCCGGCACGGCGGCGCCCAGGGAGCGTACGCCCCCCAGGGCACGGCCGCGCCCGCCGCCGTAGCCAAGCCGCTCGCCAAGGACGGCAAGCCGCTGCTGCTGCGCTTCGTGCTCCCCACGGGCCCCGGCTCCGAGACGCTGAACGCGGTCGCGGCGAAGATCTCCGCCATGCTGGAGCGGATCGGCATCCGCACGACGATCACCAAGGTGCCGGACGCGAGCTTCTTCAAGGACCACGTCGCCTCCGGCGACTACGACCTGGCGCTGTACTCCTGGCCGTCCTCGGCGTTCCCCGCGACGGACGACCGCCCGGTGTACGCCAAGCCGGCGCCGGCGGCCGACGGCTCGGTGAACGTCGAGCAGAACTACACCCGGGTCGGCACCGACCAGGTCGACCAGCTCTTCGACGAGGCCGCGGCCACGCTGGACGAGGACGAGGAGGTGTCGCTGATCCGCAAGGCGGACTCCCGGATCTGGGCGGCGGCCGGCTCCATCCCGCTCTACCAGCGGCCGCAGCTGGTGGCGGTGCGGAAGAACCTGGTCAACGCCGGGGCCTTCGGATTCCAGACCCCGGTCTACGAGGACATGGGCTATCTGAAGAAGGGCGCGAAGCAGGGCGCGAAGACCACGGCCAGCCCCGCCGGATGACCTTCGCGGGGCCGTGGTCGTCCGGCCCGGCGGAGCCGACCGTCGCGCGGCCACGTACCATGGGGTGAGGCCGTGGCGTGTCAAGCCCGGCAGGGCCCGCGTAACGCACACGTACGCGCAGGCTTTCCTCACACCCCGGGAGTTCGCCGCACTATGGCTGTGTCCATGACACGTCACGACATCCGCAACGTCGCCATCGTCGCCCACGTCGACCACGGCAAGACCACCATCGTCGACGGCATGCTGAAGCAGGCCGGCGCGTTCGCCGCCCACCAGCTCGACCAGGTCGACGACCGGGTCATGGACTCGAACGACCTGGAGCGTGAGAAGGGCATCACGATCCTCGCCAAGAACACGGCGGTCAAGTACCACCCGAAGGACGGCGGGGACCCGGTCACCATCAACATCATCGACACCCCCGGCCACGCCGACTTCGGCGGCGAGGTCGAGCGCGGTCTGTCGATGGTCGACGGCGTCGTGCTGCTGGTGGACGCCTCCGAGGGCCCGCTGCCCCAGACCCGCTTCGTGCTGCGCAAGGCGCTGCAGGCCCGGCTGCCCGTCATCCTGTGCATCAACAAGACGGACCGCCCGGACGCCCGGATCGACGAGGTCGTCAACGAGACCTACGACCTCTTCCTGGACCTGGACGCGGACGAGGACCAGATCGAGTTCCCGATCGTCTACGCCTGCGGCCGCGACGGCGTCGCCTCGCTGACCAAGCCGGACAACGGCACGGTCCCCGCCGACTCCGACAGCCTGGAGCCGTTCTTCTCCACGATCCTGGAGCACATCCCCGCGCCGACGTACGAGGAGGACGCGCCGCTCCAGGCCCACGTCACCAACCTCGACGCCGACAACTTCCTCGGCCGTATCGCGCTGCTCCGCGTCGAGCAGGGCGAGCTGCGCAAGGGCCAGACGGTGGCCTGGATCAAGCGCGACGGCTCCGTGCAGAACGTGCGGATCTCCGAGCTGATGATGACCGAGGCGCTCACCCGCAAGCCGGCGGAGAAGGCCGGCCCCGGTGACATCTGCGCCGTCGCCGGCATCCCGGACATCATGATCGGCGAGACCCTGGCCGACCCGGAGAACCCGATTCCGCTGCCGCTGATCACGGTGGACGAGCCGGCGATCTCCATGGTGATCGGCACCAACACCTCGCCGCTGGTCGGCCGGGGCGCCACCGGCAAGGGCGCCGACAACAAGGCGGCCGTCAAGGACCGCAAGGTCACCGCCCGCCAGGTCAAGGACCGCCTGGACCGCGAGCTGATCGGCAACGTCTCGCTCCGCGTCCTGGACACCGAGCGCCCGGACGCCTGGGAGGTGCAGGGCCGCGGTGAGCTGGCGCTCGCCATCCTGGTGGAGACCATGCGCCGGGAGGGCTACGAGCTGACGGTCGGCAAGCCGCAGGTCGTCACCAAGGAGGTCGACGGCAAGGTCTACGAGCCGGTCGAGCGCATGACGATCGACGTGCCCGAGGAGCACATGGGCGCGGTCACGCAGCTCATGGGCGTCCGCAAGGGCCGCATGGACAACATGTCCAACCACGGCTCCGGCTGGGTGCGCATGGAGTTCGTGGTGCCCTCGCGCGGTCTGATCGGCTTCCGCACCGAGTTCCTGACGCAGACCCGCGGCACCGGCATCGCGCACTCCATCCACGAGGGCCACGAGCCCTGGTTCGGCCCGCTGCAGACCCGTAACAACGGCTCGCTGGTCGCCGACCGCTCCGGCGCCGTCACCGCGTTCGCGATGACGAACCTTCAGGAGCGCGGCGTGCTCTTCGTGGAGCCGGGCACCGAGGTGTACGAGGGCATGATCGTCGGCGAGAACTCCCGCTCCGACGACATGGACGTCAACATCACCAAGGAGAAGAAGCTCACCAACATGCGGTCCTCCACGGCCGATGTGACCGAGTCGATCGTGCCGCCGCGCAAGCTCTCCCTGGAGCAGTCGCTGGAGTTCTGCCGCGACGACGAGTGCGTCGAGGTGACCCCGGAGGCCGTTCGCATCCGCAAGGTCGTGCTCGACCAGCGCGAGCGGGCCCGCGCCGCGAGCCGCGCCAAGCACAGCTGATCAGCCGGCTGCCGAGCCCGGGTGTCCCCAGGATGGGGGCGCCCGGGCTTTTTGCAACCCGTTTTCGTGGTGCGTATGTCCGACATGCGGAGATCGCTGACCGATAGCCATGTAACAAGTCCGTTTCGCGCCTTCTTCGCTCGAACAGTTTGTCCAGATTTTGGAAGGTCTAGCAGTCAGCTGTGACTGAATTGAGATCTACGGGCAGTGGTCGGTGGTGGACCCATGGCAGATAGTTAGCCGCGTAGCGCTCGGGTCAATGGGTCTCGCGCTGTGGGGACAGCGCACGACTCACGAGCACCAGGGGGTGTCTGACCCTCCGTCAGGGGTGTCGGAGGGAAGACGGAAACCCTCTCCGTTCGGTGAACACGTGAAGTCATGAGGAGGAACCCCCATGCGCGGCGTCACACACACCAGGTGGGTCGGTCCGTCCATTCCAGCGGTGTGACTCGGCTGTAGAACTACGCGCGTCCCCCTGCGGTTTCGCGCGTACTCGGCATACCCGGGCACCACTCACACCCATACCTGTGAAACGGACGAACCGTGACAAGTCCTATCGACATTGAGGGCGGCGGGACTTCGGTCGTCGTCGACGGCGAACCAGGGCCGGAGGCGAAGGGCGAACCCGTCAAGCTCGAGGGCCGGTCTCCCGGCCAGCTGATGTGGCTGCGCTTCAAGCGCGACCGCACGGGCGTGATCTCGGCCTACGTCGTGGGCTTCTTCTTCCTGATCGCACTGCTCGCCCCGCTGATCGCCAAGCTGTACGGGAAGAACCCCTACACGGTGTACGCGGACGAACGCCCGGAACTCTTCGACAGCGCGGGCGTTCCGGTGCAGCCCAACGGCGGTATCAGCAGCGATTTCTGGTTCGGCCTCGAACCCGGCAACGGCTACGACGTCTTCACCAAGCTGATCTACGGCATCCGCACCTCGCTGATGATCTCGGTAGCGGTCACCATCGCGGTCGTGGTGACCGGCATCCTGCTCGGTGTCGCCGCCGGCTATCTCGGCGGCAAGGCCGACTACTTCATCGGCCGCGTCATCGACTTCCTGCTCGCCTTCCCGGCGCAGCTGTTCTTCATCGCCAGCATGCCGGTCGTGGTGTCGCTGTTCGTCAGTCCCCGCGACGAGACACCCACCTACGTCCGCGTGGTGGCCCTGATCCTCGTCCAGTGGTTCCTGGGCTGGATGGGCCTCGCCCGGATCCTGCGCGGCACCGCACTCGCCCTGCGGGAGCGGGAGTTCATCGAGGCGGCCAAGGTCAGCGGGGCCTCGCCGTGGCGGATCATCCGCAAGGAGATCCTGCCGAACATCGTCACCCCGCTGCTGGTGCAGGCGACGTACATGCTGCCCAACTTCGTGACGGCCGAGGCCGGTCTGTCCTACCTGGGCGTCGGCATCGTCGAACCGACGCCGGACTGGGGGCAGATGTTCTCCAAGGCGTCCACCGAACTGGTGATGCAGAACGACATCACCTACATGTTCTTCCCCGGCGTATCGATGATCATCTTCGTCGTCGCGTTCAACCTGCTCGGGGACTCGGTCAGGGACGCCTTCGATCCCAAGACCGCGCGCTGACCGCAGTACGTCAACCGCACGGAACGTCAGTTTCAAGGATGGGTGGGAATTTCGTGATGAGTAGGGGCGGACGCCACGTCTACAGCGCGCTCTCCGTGCTCGCCGCCGGAGCCCTCGTGCTCACCGGTTGCAGCAAGGGCGGCAGCGACAGCGGCACCAACGACAAGAAGGACCAGCAGGACGCCAAGCGGCAGCAGGCGTCGATCAAGTTCGGCGGGGCCGCGGACTCCACCGGCCCCGCGGCCCCCGTGCCCGGCGCCAAGCCCGGCGGCACCATGGAGGTGCTGCAGCGTGACTCCTACGCGCACCTCGACCCGGCCCAGATCTACGTCTCCGACGAGGGCTCCCTCGCGACGCTGATCCACAGAGGCCTCACGGGCTACAAGACCACGAGCAACGACGGCCACCAGCACGAGGTGGTCGGCGACCTCGCCACCGACTCCGGCACCACCACCGACGGCGGCAAGACCTGGAAGTACACGCTGAAGGACGGCATCAAGTTCCAGGACGGCAGCCCGATCACCTCCAAGGACATCCGCTGGAGCGTCGAGCGGCTCTTCGCGCCGTTCATCAACCAGGGCCCGACCTACCTGCAGCAGTGGCTCGCCGACACGCCCGGCGCCACCTACCGCAAGCTCCTGCCGGACGGCCCGTACAAGGGCAAGCACCTGCCCGACTCCGTCCTGTCGACCCCGGACGACAAGACCATCGTCTTCCACTTCAAGAAGCCGCACCCCGACCTGCCCTACGCGCTGGCCATGGCCGGCTACGCGGTCGTCTCCCAGAAGGGCGACACCAAGGAGCGGTACGACAAGAACCCGGTGGTGACCGGCCCGTACAAGATCCAGTCGTTCAAGTCCGGCAAGTCGATGGTGCTGGTCAAGAACCCGAACTGGGACCCGAAGACGGACCCGATCCGCCACCAGTACGTGGACCAGTTCAACATCACGTTCAACCAGCAGTTCGAGACGTCCACCAAGTCCCTGCTCGCCGACAGCGGCGCCGACCAGACCGGCGTCAGCTTCAACAACCAGGTCGACGCGGGCAACCTCTCCCAGGTGCTGCGCGACCCGAAGATGAAGTCGCGCACGGTCGCCGGCTACCAGCCGTACGTCGGCCAGATGAACATCAACATGAGCCACCCGGCCATGAAGGACAAGACGGTCCGCGAGGCCATCGCCTACGCGCTGCCGGTCACCCCGTTCGTGCGCGCCTACGGCGGCACCGACGCCATGGAGGTCGCGGGCGGCCTGCTCTCCCCGACCGTCTCCGGCTACAACGCCTCCTTCGACCCGTGGGGCAAGAAGAAGAACCCCGGCGGTGACCCGGCCAAGGCCAAGGCGCTGCTGAAGAAGGCCGGCAAGCTCAACATGAAGCTGACCTTCGGCTACATCAACACGCCCGAGGGCCAGCAGTACTCCACGGCCATGGCGGCGGGCCTGAAGAAGGCCGGCTTCAACGTCCAGCGCCAGGAGATCCCGGCCGAGACCTACTACGACCAGGTCTCCAAGCTGAACAACAACTACGACATCTTCCACACCGCGTGGGGCGCCGACTGGCCGTCCGCCTCGACCGTGCTCCCGCCGCTGTACGACGGCCGCGTGATCGCCGACGGCGCGCAGAACTACTCGCAGGTCAACGACCCGAAGATCAACAGCGAGATCGACCGGATCAACACGATCACCGACCCGGTCAAGGCCGCGGCCGCGTGGGAGAAGCTCGACGAGTACATCGTGAAGGACGTCGTCAACGTCGTCCCCACCGCGTACTACAAGCAGGTCCAGATCGCCGGCTCCAAGGTCGGCGGCCTCGTCTACGACGACGTGATCGGCGGCATCGACCCGCGTCGCCTCTACATCAAGTAACCGTCCCCCGCCGGTACCCGGCGCGCCCCCACGGCGGGGGCGCGCCGGGTACCGCCCAGGCCGCCGACGTCTGAGAGCTGCCCCGACATGCTGCGCTTCCTCGTCCGCCGGATCATCGGTGCCATCGTCATCCTGTTCCTGCTGAGCATCGTCACGTTCGTGCTGTTCTTCGGGGTGCCCCGGGACCCCGCGCTGATGATGTGCGGCAAGACCTGCAACCCGGACGCCATCGCGAACATCCACCATGTGCTCGGCCTGGACAAGCCCATCACCGAGCAGTACTGGATCTTCCTGCACAACCTCGTCATGGGCAGCAGCCAGTTCGCCCAGGGCCCGTGCCCCGCCCCCTGCTTCGGGTACTCGTACCACACCAACGAGGCGGTCTGGGGCACCCTGATGGACCGCCTGCCCACCACCGTCTCGCTCACCCTGGGCGCGTGCGTCTGCTTCCTGCTCGTCGGGCTCGGCACCGGGCTGCTCGCCGCCTGGCGGCGCGGCACGCTGATCGACAAGACGGCCACCGCCGGCGCCATGGTGGTCAGCTCGCTGCAGATCTACTTCCTCGGCCCGCTGGCCCTGGCGATCCTCGTCTACCAGACCCACTGGTTCGACAAGCCCGCCTACAACGAGTTCACCCAGGACCCCGTCACCTGGTTCACCGGCCTGATCATCCCCTGGGTGGTCCTCTCCACGATCTTCGCCGCGCAGTACACCCGTATGGCGCGGTCCTCGATGATCGAACAGCTCCAGGAGGAACACGTCCGCACCGCCCGGGCCAAGGGCATGTCCCGCGCCTACGTCTTCTTCCGCTACGCCTGGCGCGGCTCGCTGATCCCGATCGTCACCATCTTCGGCATCGACCTCGGCTCGCTGTTCGGCGGCGCCATCATCACCGAGTACACCTTCTCCCTGCCCGGCCTCGGCAACCTCGCCGTCCAGTCCGTCTTCTTCAGCGACCTGCCGCTGCTGCTCGGTGTGATGCTCTTCTCCGCCAGCATGATCCTGCTGTTCAACATCATCGTCGACGCCGCGTACGCCTTCATCGACCCGCGCGTGCGGCTGTCCTAGGAGCACTGTCGTGACCACTCTGACCAAGGAGGCCGGCGCTCCTGTTCCGGCCGGCGCAGCTCCCCTGCTCTCGGTGCGGGACCTGCACGTCAGCTTCAAGACCGAGGACGGCGTCGTACGGGCCGTGGACGGGCTCTCCTTCGACCTGGAGCGCGGCAGGACGCTCGGCATCGTGGGCGAGTCCGGCTCGGGCAAGTCGGTGACCAACCTGACCATCCTGGGCCTGCACAATCCCATGTTCACCACGGTCGAGGGGGAGATCCTCCTGGACGGCCAGGAGCTGACCACGGCGCGCGAGTCCGAACTGGAGAAGCTGCGCGGCAACAAGGTCGCCATGATCTTCCAGGACCCGCTCACCGCGCTCTCCCCGTACTACACGGTGGGCCGGCAGATCGCCGAGCCGTTCATGAAGCACACCGGCGCCTCGAAGAAGGCGGCCTGGGACCGGGCCGTGGAGATGCTCGGCAAGGTCGGCATCCCCAACCCCAGGGAGCGGGCGAAGGACTACCCGCACCAGTTCTCCGGCGGCATGCGCCAGCGCGCGATGATCGCCATGGCGCTGGTCTGCGACCCCGACCTGCTGATCGCCGACGAGCCCACCACCGCCCTCGACGTGACGGTCCAGGCGCAGATCCTCGATCTGCTCAAGGACCTGCAGCAGGAGTTCGGATCCGGCATCGTCTTCATCACCCACGACCTGGGGGTGATCGCCGACATGGCCGACGACATCATGGTGATGTACGCGGGCGGCGCGGTGGAGCGCGGCACGGTCGACGAGGTGCTCAGGTCCCCGCGCCACCCCTACACCTGGGGCCTGCTGAACTCGATGCCGCGCCTCGACTCCGACCTCGGCGCCCCGCTCGCCCCGATCCCCGGCACCCCGCCGTCGCTGCTGACCCCGCCGTCCGGCTGCCGCTTCCACCCCCGCTGCGGCTATCCCGAGCGGGTCGAGGGCGAGGGCCGCTGTGTGCGCGAGCGTCCGCTGCTGGCGCCGGACCGGGCCTCCGCGTGCCATCTCACGGAGGAGCAGAAGCGGACCATCTTCATCGAAGAGATCAAGCCCCGGCTGGGCTAGGAGGACACGGTCATGGCAGAGGAGATGACAGGGGAGAGCGTCCTCACGGCCCCGCGCGAGCAGAGCGGAGGCACGGGCGGCGAGCCGCTGTTGCAGGTCTCGGGGCTGAAGAAGCACTTCCCGGTCAAGGGCGGCTTCCCGATCCGGCGGACGATCGGCGCGGTGCAGGCCGTCGACGGCGTCGACATCACCGTGCACGCCGGGGAGAGCTTCGGCCTGGTCGGCGAGTCGGGCTGCGGCAAGTCGACCACCGGCCGGCTGATCACCCGCCTGCTGGAGCCGACCGGCGGCAGCATCACCTACCGCGGGCAGGACATCAGCCATGCCACGCGCAAGGACCTCGCCCCGATTCGCTCCGAGATCCAGATGATCTTCCAGGACCCGTACTCGTCGCTGAACCCGCGGCAGACGGTCGGCAAGATCATCTCCGGTCCGATGGAGATCAACGGCATCAATCCGCCCGGCGGCCGCGAGAACCGGGTGCGCGAGCTGCTGGAGATCGTCGGCCTCAACCCCGAGCACTTCAACCGCTTTCCGCACGAGTTCTCCGGCGGCCAGCGCCAGCGCATCGGCGTGGCGCGGGCGTTGGCGCTGGAGCCGAAGCTGATCGTGGCGGACGAGCCGGTCTCGGCGCTGGACGTCTCGATCCAGGCGCAGGTGGTGAACCTGCTGCAGAAGGTGCAGCGGGAACTGGGCATCGCGTTCGTCTTCATCGCCCACGACCTGGCCGTCGTCCGGCACTTCTCGCAGCGCGTGGCGGTCATGTACCTCGGCAAGATCATCGAGGTGGGCGACCGCGACTCCATCTACAACCGGCCGCGCCACCCGTACACCCACGCCCTGCTGTCCGCGGTCCCCGAGGTGCACCTGTCGGAGGAGGACACGGGCGGCCGCGAGCGGATCCGCCTGGCCGGCGACGTCCCGTCCCCCATCTCCCCGCCGTCCGGCTGCCGCTTCCGCACCCGCTGCTGGAAGGCGCAGGACAAGTGCGCCACGGAGGAACCGCCGCTGGTCCGGCTCTCCGGCAACCACGAGGGCCACCTGACGGCGTGCCACTTCCCGGAGGAGCCGACGACCGAGGCCCGGGAGGAGGACATCGTCCTGGACCCGGCACTCGCGGCGCTGGAGGAGGACACGGACCAGACGGGTTGACGACGGCTGCCCGGAGTGCCGGGACGGCTGCCCGCCGGTACGGCTGCCCGGGCATCCGGGAGCCGCCGGCGAGCTGGGCGGGGGCCGTGCGGGAGGCGGCTGGGGATGGCCTGGTGCGAAGGAAGGCAGGGGTGCGCTCTTCGGTTGCCGCCGGTGTCCTCGGCGGGACTGGGCGGGGAGGCCGCGCGGGAGGCGGCTGGGGATGGCCTGGGGTGGTCGGGGCGCGAAAGAAGGCTGGAGCGCGCCCTTCGCCGCCGCCGATGTCCCCGGGGGGTACCGCGGGCTAGGCGGGCCGGGCCACGGTGATGATCTCGGGGCTGGTGGGGGTGACGGGACCCCGCCCCCAGTCGCCGTACTGCTCGGCGACCGTCAGCCCCGCGTCGGCGAGACGGTCCGCCAGGGACTGACGGTCCAGGAACCGCAGGACGCTGTGGCACACCCGCGGTGCCGGCCAGCCGTCGCAGTCGTAGGTCTCCGTGAACCGCACCCGGTCCCCGCCGAGCCCGCCGTCCTGGACCTCGTGCCACACCCGCACCGGCGACCCGTCCCCGGCGGTGACCTCGTAGACCCGCTCCGGCACCCACCGCTCCCAGGCCCGGGCGTCCGGGTTCCGGGTCTCGAACACGAACCGCCCGCCGTCCTCGAGGGCCGCCCGCGCCCCGCGCAGACAGCTGCGGATCTCCTCGTCGCCGACCAGCTCCTGGAAGGCGTGCCCGGTCATGACGACCAGGTCGAACTCCCCGTCCCACAACCGGGTCCGCATGTCCCCGAGCACCCACTCGACGTCCGGCGCGGCGCGCCGCGCCTGTACGAGCATGGCGGGGGCCGGATCGAGCCCCATCAGCCGGCCCCGGTGCCCCTCGGCCCGCGCCCGCCGCAGCAACTGCCCGGTGCCGCAGCCGATGTCGAGCACCGAGCGGGCCTCGCGCACCAGTCCGAGGTAGAAGTCGTCACCCGGCCCCCAGGGATTGAGGCGGTCGTAGAGCGCGGCAAGCGTCAGATCGGTGAACGCGTGATCTACCACCGCGGCAGTCTGACACAGAGTGTTGAACGACGCGTCGGTTTCCGCCGCAGTTCTTGAGGGACTCTCAACTCTTGTGCCGGACCCGGGCCTTGGCTGGACATGCCGAAGGCCCACGCCTTGGGGAGGCATGGGCCTTCGTTCCCTGGAGCGGACGTTCAGGGCTCGGGTCAATGGGCCGGTGAAAGTCCGTTCCGTCGAGGGGCGGCTGACGGAAAAGGGGTGTGTCAGGCCGCTGCCTCGGGGTCCTTGGAGAGGGTCTCCCCGGAACGCCGGGGCGCCGGGACCGTCTCCTGCGTCTCAGGGTAGTGGCATGCCGTGAGGTGGCCGGGCTTGTTGCCCTCCACCTGCACCAGCGGCGGCGCCTCCGACGCGCACTTCTCCGTCGCCTTCCAGCAGCGGGTGCGGAAGCGGCAGCCGGAGGGCGGGTTGATGGGGGAGGGGACGTCGCCGACGAGGCGGATGCGCTCGCGCGGCTCGGCGTCCACCGTCGCCTCCGGTACGGCGGACAGCAGGGCCCGGGTGTACGGGTGGCGCGGGTTGCCGTACAGGTCGTCGCGGTCGGCGATCTCCACGATCTTGCCGAGGTACATGACCGCCACGCGCTGCGAGAAGTGCCGGACGATCGCGAGGTCGTGGGCGATGAAGACGAACGCGATGCCCAGTTCCCGCTGCACCTTCTGCAGCAGGTTCACCACCTGCGCCTGGATCGAGACGTCCAGCGCGGAGACCGGCTCGTCCGCCACGATCAGCTTCGGCTCCAAGGCCAACGCGCGCGCCACGCCGATGCGCTGGCGCTGGCCGCCGGAGAACTCGTGCGGGAAGCGGTTGAAGTGCTCGGGGTTGAGGCCGACGATCTCCAGCAGCTCGCGGACGCGGTTCTCGCGGCCGCCGGGCGGGTTGATGCCGTTGATCTCCATCGGACCGGAGATGATCTTGCCGACCGTCTGCCGCGGGTTCAGCGAGGCGTAGGGGTCCTGGAAGATCATCTGGATCTCGGAGCGGATCGGCGCCAGATCCTTGCGGCCCGCGTGCGTGATGTCCTGCCCGCGGTAGGTGATCCGGCCGCCGGTCGGCTCCAGCAGGCGGGTGATCAGCCGGCCGGTGGTCGACTTGCCGCAGCCGGACTCGCCGACCAGGCCCAGGCTCTCGCCCTCGGACACCTGGAAGTCCAGCCCGTCGACGGCCTGCACCGCGCCGACCGTACGGCGGATCGGGAAGCCGCCCTTGATCGGGAAGTGCTTGGTCAGCCCGGAGACGTCCAGGAGGGGGTTCGTGTTGCTCATGATGGTGAAGTCCCGTCCGTCAGTTGTGCCGGGTCGCGGCGAAGTCGGCGAAGAGTTCCCGCTTCTGGTCCGCCGTCAGGTGGCAGGCGGAGCCCCGGCCGTCGAGCACCGTCAGCAGCGGGCGCTCGGTCGAGCACAGACCGCCGGCGACCTTCTCGGCGAACGCGCAGCGGGGGTGGAAGCGGCAGCCGGAGGGCGGGTTGAGCAGCGAGGGCGGGGAACCGGGGATCGGCGTGAGCGGCACGTCCACCGGGCCGTCCAGGCTGGGCATCGAGTTGAGCAGGCCCACGCTGTAGGGGTGGTCCGGGGTGCGGAGCACCTCCTCCTTGGTGCCGCGCTCCACGCACCGGCCGCCGTACATCACCAGCACGTCGTCCGCGATGTCCGCGATGACGCCGAGGTCGTGCGTGATGAAGATGATCGCCGTGCCGAACTCCTGCTGGAGGTCCTTGAGCAGGTCCATGATCTGGGCCTGGACCGTCACGTCGAGGGCCGTGGTCGGCTCGTCGGCGATCAGCAGCTCGGGGTCGCAGACCAGCGCCATGGCGATCATCGCGCGCTGGCGCATACCGCCGGAGAACTGGTGCGGGTAGTCGTCCACGCGGGTCTCGGGCTGGGGGATGCCGACCCGGCGCAGCATCTCGATGGCACGGTCCCGGGCTTCCTTCTTGGAGCAGCCGGTGTGCTTGCGGTAGGTCTCGGCGATCTGGACGCCCACCTTGTGGTACGGCGAGAGCGAGGCCAGCGCGTCCTGGAAGATCATGGACATCTTGTTGCCGCGCAGCTTCTCCAGGGTGCGCTCGGAGGCGCTGAGAAGCTCCTGCCCGTCGAGCAGGATCTCGCCCTCCAGGGCGGTGCGCTCACGGTTGTGCAGGCCGAGGATCGCGAGGTTGGTCACCGACTTGCCGGAGCCCGACTCGCCGACGATGCCGAGGGTCTTGCCCTTCTCCAGGTCGAAGGAGAGCCCGTCGACGGCCTTGACGACGCCGTCCTCGGTGGAGAAGTGCACGCGCAGGTCGCGGACGGAGAGGAAGGGGGTGCTCATCTTGTCTCTCCTTAGGCGAGGCGGACGCGGGGGTCGATGAGGGCGTACACGGCGTCGACGACGATGTTGAACACGACGATCGCGCCGGCCGCCACCAGGGTGACACCGAGCAGCATCGGCAGGTCCATGTCCTTCACGGCCTTCACCGAGACGGCGCCGATGCCGTGCAGACCGAAGGTCTGCTCGGTGATGACCGCGCCGCCGAGCAGCGAGCCGAGGTCCAGGCCGAGGATCGTCACGATCGGGCCCATCGCGCCGCGCCAGGCGAAGCGGAAGAACACCGTGCGCTGGGACAGGCCCTTGGCCCGCGCGGTGCGCACGTAGTCCTCGCTCAGCGTCTCGACGAGCTGCGAGCGGGTCATACGGGTGTAGTTGGCGGTGAAGATGATCGCCAGCACGAACCACGGCAGCAGGAACCCGGTGAACCACGACACGGGGTCGTCGGTGAAGCCGGAGTTGTCGTTCGGGCGGGCGAAGATGTGCCACTCGTCGGACAGGTAGAACATCGCGACGATGCCGACGATGTAGATCTGCAGCGAGGAGCCGATCAGCGAGGCCGAGGAGGCGATCTTGTCCAGCGCCTTGCCCTGCTTGACGGCGGCGATCATGCCGGTGCCGACACCGAAGACGAAGAAGACGACCGTGCTGCCCAGGGCCAGCGAGAGGGTGGTCGGGAAGCGGTCCATGATGATGCCCGTGACCGGCTGGCGGTTGATGAACGAGTAGCCGAGGCAGGGCGCGTTGCAGTGCCCGTACGAGGCGTAGTCGCGGCCCACGAAGACGCCCTCGAGCCAGTGCCAGTACTGCACCGGCAGCGGATCGTCGATCCCCAGGTTGTGCTTGACCAGCGCCAGAGTCTGTGGCGTGCAGACCTTGCCGCAGGCGACCCGGGCGGGGTCACGCGGAGCGACGTAGAAGAGGAAGAAGGTGATGGCACTGATGATCAGCAGGATCACCGCTGCGCCGAGTGTCCGGCGGACAAGAAAGCGGAACATGGCGATGGGATTCCCTGGGCGACGCCGTGGTGGGGGCGGAGGGGGACGGGCGGGGCGCCGGTGTGCGGCGCCCCGCCCCTGGACTGGCTGGGGCGTCAGGCCTTCACGTACAGCTTGTACATGACGAACGCGGAGAACAGCGGGTCGAACAGCGCGCCGCCGACCTTCGAGCCGTGCAGGTAGAACCGGCGCTGGAAGGTTTCGGGGATGATCGGCGCCAGCTCGGTCATGATCTTCTTGTCCAGCGCCTCCCAGGCCTGGCCGGCCTTCGTCGGGTCGGCGATGACGGCGTTCTTCTTGATCGCGTCGTTGACCCAGCCGACGTTCAGCTGCGAGACGTTGTTGGAGCCGTTGCCGATCGTGCCGCCGTCGAACAGCGGCTGCATGACCGTGTAACCGGTCGGCCAGTCCGGGGACCAGCCGAACCACATCACGTCGAACTGGTTGTTGATCTGCTGGACCTGGTCGTAGTAGCTGGTGGAGTCCACCGGCTTGACGACCGGGTCGAAGCCCGCCGCCTTCAGGGCGTTGACGATGACGACCTTGGTCTTCTCGTAGGCGTCGTTGCCACCCTTGGGGTAGGTGTAGACGATCTTCTGGCCGAGCTTGCCGGCCTCCTTCAGCAGCGCCTTGGCCTTCTCCGGGTCGCCCTGCGGCTTCTTCAGCTTGCCGTAGACGTCCTGGTGCTCGTAGCCGAGGATGTCCGGGCTGATGATGGAGGTCGCGTAGTCACCGGCGGCCTGACCGCCGTAGATACGGCGGATCTGCTCCAGCGGCCAGGCGTAGTTGAGCGCCTGGCGCACCTTCGGGTCCGTGATGCGCTTGCAGTTGATGGCGTAGTAGTACAGACCGCTCAGCAGGCCGTTGATGGTGCGCTGCTTGAGCTGCGCGTCGTTGAGGACCTTCTGCAGGCGCTCGGCGGGGACACCGCTGTACGCCATGACCGCGTACTGGTCGTCGCCGCTCTCGGCGATCAGACGGTCGGTGGCCGGCAGGGCCTCGTAGCCGAACTGGAAGGTGAAGCTGTCCGGGTAGGCGTTGCGGATCGAGTCCGTCGCCGGGTCCCAGTGCGGGTTGCGCACCAGCTTCAGGGACTTGTCGACCGAGTGCTGGGCGATCTTGTACGGACCGGCGGAGACCGGGTCCTTGTCGTACTTCTCCTTGGTGTCGTGGCTCACCGGCACGGCGCCGTAGGAGTGCATCGCCAGCGTGAAGTTGAGGTCCGGGCGGGCCTCCTTCAGCTTCAGCGTGATGGTCTTCTTCGCCTTGTCGGTGACGATGGAGTCCAGGTGCTTGCCGCTGAACGGACCCTTGTACTTCGACCGGAAGTCGCTGGTGCCGACGAGGGCGCTCTGCACGTACATCGCGCCCTCGGTGGTGAAGCTGGCGAAGCCGCGCTCGATGCCGTGGCGGACGTCCTCGACGGTCAGCTCGCTGCCGTCCTCCCACTTCAGACCGTCCTTCAGGGTGAAGGTCCAGGTCTTGCCGCCGTCCGACATGGTGCCGGCGTCGGTGGCGAGGTCGCCGACCAGCTTCATGGAGCCGTCGGAGGAGATCTTGTAGCCGGTCAGGGCGCGGACGTAGAGGTTCGCGATGGTGGAGTTCCACGCGAAGTAGATCCGCTGCGGGTCCAGGTGGGAGAAGTCGTCCGGGCCCAGGCCGATGATGTTGCCGCCCTTCTTCGCGCCCGGTATCTCGGGAGCGGGGCCGGTCGAGTCCTCCTTGGTGCCGACCGTGACGTGACCGGTGTACTTGGTGGCGCCTGCGTGGGAGCCGGTGCCGCTGTTCCCGCCACCTCCGCCACTGCTGCACGCGGAGAGGACCATGGAGCCGCCGGCCGCGACCGACGTGGCGATGACGAAGTTTCTGCGGGAAAGGGACATTGTTTCCTGCTTTGGTCGAGGACGGATACGAACTGCTCCGGCGGGCCCCGTCGCCCGGGCCGGAAGGGGGAGAGGGAGATTCAGCGCCCGGCCTTGGGGTCCAGCGCGTCGCGCACCGAGTCGCCGAGAAGGTTGAAGGCGATCACGAAGATCACCATCGTCAGGCCCGGGAAGAGCAGGTACGTGATGTCGTCCTGGTAGGTCTTGGACGCGTTCTGGACCATCACGCCCCAGTCGGGGGTGGGGTCCGACAGGCCGACGCCGAGGAAGGCGAGACCGGCCTCGACCGTCACGTACATGGGAAGCGCCAGGGTCGCCTGGATGAGGATCGGCGTCCACAGGTTGGGCAGCAGTTCCTTGAAGATGATCCGCGCCGGCGAGGCGCCGGTGACCTTCGCGGCCTCCACGAACTCCCGCTCGCGCAGGGCGAGTACCTCACCGCGCAGCAGTCGCGCGATGGGCGCCCAGCCGAACGCCGTCATGACGGTGATCAGGGAGACGACGGTGAGCCAGGTCGGGGTGGCCTCGTCCGGCGCGACCAGGATCGTGAGCATCACCGGGAAGAAGCCGATGAAGAACAGGGTCTGCGGGAAGGCCAGCAGGATGTCGATGATCCGGCCGACGATGTAGTCGGTCTTGCCGCCCAGGTATCCGGCGGTGATGCCGATGAGCACGCCGAAGAAGGCCACGAGCACGGTGGTCGCCGTCGCGATCAGCAGCGAGTTGCGGATGGCGTACAGCAGGAACGTGAAGACGTCCCGGCCGAGCTGGGGGTCGATGCCGAACCAGAAGTTGCCGTCGATGCCGCCGTTGGGCTTGACCGGGAATCCGAAGTCGTTGAGCAGGCTCGGGTCGTTCTGGCCGTACGTCGTGTACGGATCCTTCCCGTACACCTTGGCGATCAGCGGCGCGGCGATGCCGATGACGAAGAAGAAGATCACCACGAAGGCGGATATGACGCCCGTCCGGTCCCGCTTGAAGCGGGTCCAGGCCAGCCGTCCCGGAGAGCGGCTCTCGGTGCCCTTCGGGGTGCCGGGCGTGGCCGATGGGGCGCTGTCTTCTTTGGTCACCTCGAGTGGGGCGGCCGGGGAAGGGGATGCGGGGGTGGTCATGATGCTCCGTGCCTTGTGGGTCAAGGCTCCGCAGGGCGCTCCCCTACGGGCTACGCCGGACTTTTTCAACGCAATTCATGCAGGGTCAATAAATTCTGGTCCGCCTTGGTTGCGTCTTTGCCTTCTTTACTCGCACTTGATCATTCCGTAGCTACGCGGGTAGCGTGCCGTGATCGATTCGTGCTTCACATCGGGCTTTTAGGGCTAATCGGTCAACGGGTTCGTTATGCGGACGCCAGGGTGTCGAAATGCGTACATCACCCCGTCTGAATCCAACGTTTCGGCATCGTTGTCCGAAGATCTATTGCGCGCTTGGTCAAGATCCATCGTGCGCCCCCTCGTGACCGTCCGTGCCCGGACGAACGCATCCCTCCAACGGCCCCTCAGCTCGCCAGTCCGCGTGCGGTATGTGACGTATGGACAGATAGTGACCGGTATCGGGTCAGTGATCGCGGAGGAGGCAGCCATGGGAGGAGTCGCCCGCGCCCGATGGGCCGCCTGCGCCCTCGCCGCCGGGCTGCTCGCCGCCGGATGCGGGGACAGCGCGGGCTTCGGCGGCGCCGGGGTGCTGACCTCCTCCTGGGGCGACCCGCAGAACCCGCTGGAGCCCGCGAACACCAACGAGGTGCAGGGCGGCAAGGTCCTCGACATGATCTTCCGGGGGCTGAAGAAGTACGACCCGAGGACCGGCAAGGCCCAGAACTGGCTCGCGCGGTCCATCGACACCACGGACTCGCGGAACTTCACGATCCGGGTGAAGGACGGCTGGACCTTCTCCAACGGCGAGAAGGTGACCGCCCGCTCCTTCGTGGACGCCTGGAACTACGGCGCGAGCCTGCGGAACAACCAGAAGGACGCCTACTTCTTCGCCTACATCGACGGCTACGACAAGGTCCACCCCGACACCGGCGCCCAGAGCGCCGGCACCCTGTCCGGGCTGAAGGTCACCGGCCCGCTGACCTTCACCGTCCGCCTCAACCAGAAGTTCTCCAGCTTCCCCGACACCCTCGGCTACGCCGCCTTCGCCCCGCTGCCCCGCGCCTTCTTCACCGACCACGCCGGCTGGCTGAGGAAGCCGGTCGGCAACGGGCCGTACCGGATCGAGTCGTACGCCAGGGGCTCGGCGATGAACCTCAGGAGGTGGGACGGCTACCCCGGCCCCGACAAGGCGCGGAACCTCGGCGTGACCCTGCTGGTCTACACCGACAGCAACACCGCCTACACCGACGTGCTGGCCGGCAACCTCGACCTGGTCGACGACGTGCCCTCCACCCAGCTCAAGAACGTCCGGACCGACCTGAACGGCCGCTACATCAACACCCCGGCCGGCATCCTGCAGACCCTCGCCTTCCCCTACTACGACCCCAGGTGGAACACCAGCGGCGCGCGCAAGGTCCGCACCGGCCTGTCCATGGCGATCAACCGCCGGCAGATCACCGAGACCATCTTCCGCGGCACCCGCACCCCGGCCACCGACTGGACCTCCCCGGTCCTCGGCACGGCCGGCGGCTACAAGCCCGGACTGTGCGGCCACGCCTGCGACTACGACCCGGTCCAGGCCAAGAAGCTCATCCAGCAGGGCGGCGGTATCCCCGGCGGCCGGCTGAAGATCACCTACAACGCGGACACCGGCTCCCACAAGCAGTGGGTGGACGCGGTGTGCAACTCCATCAACAACGCCCTCGGCGACGACACGGCCTGCGTCGGCAACCCGGTCGGCACCTTCGCCGACTTCCGCAACCAGATCGGGCAGCACAAGATGACCGGCCCCTTCCGGGCCGGCTGGCAGATGGACTACCCGTTGATCCAGAACTTCCTGCAGCCGCTGTACTACACGGGCGCCTCCTCCAACGACGGAAAGTGGTCGGACAAGCGGTTCGACCGGCTCGTCGACCGGGCCAACGCCGAGACCGGCCAGGCCGCGGCCGTCCGCCTCTTCCAGCAGGCCGAGGAGGTCGTCCGCGACAACATGGCGGCCATCCCGCTCTGGTACCAGAACGGCAGCGCCGGCTACACCTCCCGGCTCTCGAACGTCGCGCTCAACCCGTTCAGCGTGCCGGTCTACAACGAGATCACGGTCGGCTGAGCGGTCATGGGACGCTATGTCGCGCGACGGCTGCTGCAGATGATCCCTGTGTTCATCGGGTCCACGCTGCTCATCTTCCTCATGGTCAACGTGATGGGCGACCCCGTCGCCGGCCTGTGCGGCGAGCGGGCCTGCGACCCGGCGACCGCCGCCCAGCTCAAGCGGGAGTTCGGCCTGGACAAGCCGCTGTGGCAGCAGTACGCGACCTACATGGGCAACCTCTTCACCGGCGACTTCGGCACCGCCTTCAACGGCCAGAAGGTCACCGAGCTGATGGGCACGGCCTTCCCCGTCACCGTCCGGCTGACGATCGTCGCCATCCTCTTCGAGATCCTCATCGGGGTGTCGCTCGGCGTGCTGACCGGCATGCGGCGCGGCCGGCCCGTCGACACCGGGGTGCTGCTGGCCACCCTGGTGGTGATCTCCGTGCCCACCTTCGTCACCGGCCTGCTGCTGCAGCTGCTCCTCGGGATCAAGTGGCAGTGGATCAGCCCGTCCGTCCGCTACGGGAGCTACGACGAGCTGATCGTGCCCGGCCTCGTCCTCGCCTCCGTCTCCCTCGCCTACGTCACCCGGCTGACCCGCACCTCCATCGCCGAGAACAGGCGGGCCGACTACGTCCGCACCGCGATCGCCAAGGGCCTGCCCCGGCGCCGGGTCGTCGTCCGGCACCTGCTGCGCAACTCGCTGATCCCCGTGGTCACCTTCATCGGCGCGGACGTCGGCGCGCTGATGGGCGGCGCGATCGTCACCGAGCGGATCTTCAACATCCACGGCGTCGGCTTCCAGCTCTACCAGGGCATCCTGCGCCAGAACACCCAGACGGTCGTCGGGTTCGTGACCGTCCTCGTGCTGGTCTTCCTCATCGCCAACCTCCTCGTCGACCTCCTGTACGCCGTACTCGACCCGAGGATCCGCTATGCCTGAGCAGCCGTACGAGCCCGAGGGCGCGATCGCCGGGACCGGCATGGGGGGTGCGATGGACCTCGGCGCCAGCGAGGCCACCACGCTGGAGCGGGCGCCGGGCGGGCCGGCGGGCACGGGACCCGCGGGCCGGCCCCGGTCCCTGTGGTCCGACGCCTGGCGGGACCTGCGCCGCAACCCGGTCTTCCTGGTCTCCGCCGTGGTGATCTGCTTCCTCGTCCTCATCTCCCTGTGGCCCTCGGTGATCGCCTCCGGCAGCCCCCTGAAGTGCGACCTCGCCCGGGCCCAGGACGGTGCGGGGCCGGGCGCGCCCTTCGGGTACGACGGCCAGGGCTGCAACGTCTACACGCGCACGGTGTACGGCGCCCGCACCTCCGTCACGGTGGGCGTGCTGGCGACGCTCGGGGTGGCCGTCCTCGGCTCGGTGCTGGGCGCGCTGGCCGGCTACTTCGGCGGCGTCTGGGACTCGGTCCTGTCCCGGATCACCGACATCTTCTTCGCCATCCCGGTCGTCCTCGGCGGCCTGGTCCTGCTCTCGGTGGTCACCAGCAACACGGTCTGGCCGGTCATCGGGTTCATGGTGCTGCTCGGCTGGCCGCAGATCGGCCGGATCGCGCGCGGCGCGGTCATCACCGCCAAGCAGAACGACTACGTCCAGGCCGCCCGCGCCCTCGGCGCGTCCGACTCCCGCATCCTGCTGCGCCACATCGCGCCGAACGCCGTGGCGCCGGTGATCGTGGTGGCGACCATCGCGCTGGGCACGTACATCGCCCTGGAGGCGACGCTGTCGTACCTCGGCGTGGGCCTCAAACCGCCCAGCGTCTCCTGGGGCATCGACATCTCCGCCGCCTCCCCCTACGTCCGCAACGCCCCGCACGCCCTCCTGTGGCCCTCGGGCGCCCTGGCCGTCACCGTCCTGGCCTTCATCATGCTCGGCGACGCGGTCCGCGACGCCCTCGATCCGAAGCTGAGGTGAGGGACGTGGTGATGGAGGCTGCGCAGAAGCGGGGTGTGCTGCTCGAAGTGCGGGATCTGCATGTGGAGTTCCGGACCCGGGACGGGGTCGCGCGGGCCGTCAACGGGGTGAGTTACGAGGTGGACGCGGGGGAGACCCTGGCCGTGCTCGGGGAGTCGGGGTCGGGCAAGTCCGTCACCGCGCAGGCCGTGATGGGGATCCTCGACATGCCGCCGGGGCGGATCACCGGCGGGCGGATCCTCTTCCAGGGGCGGGATCTGCTGGGGATGAAGGAGGAGGAGCGGCGCAGGATCCGGGGCGCCGGGATGGCGATGATCTTCCAGGACGCCCTGTCGGCCCTCAACCCCGTGCTGTCCGTGGGCGACCAGCTGGGCGAGATGTTCGTCGTGCACCGCGGGATGTCCCGGAGGGACGCGCGGGCCAGGGCGGTGGAGCTGATGGAGCGGGTGCGCATCCCGGCGGCCGCCCAGCGGGTGCGGGACTACCCCCACCAGTTCTCCGGCGGCATGCGCCAGCGCATCATGATCGCCATGGCGCTGGCCCTGGAACCGGCGCTGATCATCGCCGACGAACCGACGACGGCCCTGGACGTCACCGTGCAGGCCCAGGTCATGGACCTGCTCGCGGAGTTGCGGCGCGAGTACCGCATGGGGCTCATCCTCATCACCCACGACCTGGGCGTCGTCGCGGACGTCGCCGACCGGATCGCGGTGATGTACGCCGGGCGGATCGTGGAGTCCGCGCCCGTCCACGACATCTACAAGGCGCCGGCCCACCCCTACACCCGCGGTCTGCTGGACTCCATCCCGCGCCTGGACCAGAAGGGCCGTCAGCTGTACGCCATCCGGGGCCTGCCGCCGAACCTGATGGACATCCCGCCGGGCTGTTCCTTCCACCCGCGCTGCCCGCTGGCGAGGGACGTCTGCCGCACCGACGAACCGCCGCTGTACCAGGTCTCCGAGACCCGCGGCAGCGCCTGCCACTTCTGGAGGGAGTGCCTCGATGGCCGCGACGACCTCGGCGGCTGAGCCGATCCTCGACGTGTCCGGGCTCGTCAAGCACTACCCGCTGACCCGGGGCGTGCTGTTCCGCAAGCAGATCGGCGCGGTGAAGGCCGTGGACGGCGTCGACTTCACCCTCGGCAAGGGCGAGACCCTCGGAATCGTGGGCGAGTCGGGCTGCGGCAAGTCGACGGTCGCGAGGCTGCTGTGCAGCCTGGAGCGGCCGACGGCGGGCACCATCCGGTTCAAGGGGGAGGACATCACCCGGCTGTCCGGCCGCGCGCTGAAAGCCGTCCGCCGGAACATCCAGATGGTCTTCCAGGACCCCTACACCTCCCTCAACCCCCGGATGACGGTCGGCGACATCATCGGGGAGCCGTACGACATCCACCCCGAGGTCGCGCCGAAGGGCGACCGCCGCCGCCGGGTCCAGGAACTGCTGGACGTGGTCGGCCTCAACCCGGAGTACGTCAACCGCTACCCGCACCAGTTCTCCGGCGGCCAGCGCCAGCGCATCGGCATCGCCCGCGGGCTGGCGCTGCGCCCGGAGGTGATCGTCGCCGACGAGCCGGTGTCCGCGCTCGACGTGTCGGTGCAGGCACAGGTCGTCAACCTGCTGGCCCGGCTGCAGTCGGAGTTCGACCTCTCCTACGTCTTCATCGCGCACGACCTGTCCGTGGTCCGGCACATCTCCGACCGGGTCGGCGTCATGTACCTCGGCCGGATCGTGGAGACGGGCCGGGACGCCGAGATCTACGACCATCCCACGCACCCCTACACCCAGGCGCTGCTCTCGGCGGTCCCGGTACCGGACCCCGAGGCGCGGGAGCGCCGTGAGCGGATCATTCTCAGCGGCGACGTGCCGTCGCCGACGGACATCCCCTCCGGCTGCCGCTTCCGCACCCGCTGCTGGAAGGCGCAGGAGCGCTGCGCCCGGGAGGTCCCGGCGCTCGCGGTGCCGGCCGCGTTCCGGGGCACGTCCGGCCCGGCGGCCCACGCCTCCGCCTGTCACTTCGCGGAGGAGAGGCAGGTGGTGCCGGCGGAGGGCACCTACGGCAACGGGCCGGGGTGACATGGTGCACCCCGGCCCGTTCACGGCACCCGCACGGCCGTACGCTGATCAGTCTCCCGCGTCCGTATATCGGTACCGCTTCCGTGAAGTTGCCCGCGCGTTAACGCGGTTCACGGCCGGTCGCCCGGTTGCGGCAGCGAGCGCCGCAGGAAGTCCAGCTGCAGCTTGAGCAGGTTCTCGGCGACGGTCTCCTGCGGGGTCATGTGCGTCACCCCGGACAGCGGCAGCACCTCGTGCGGGCGGCCCGCGGCGAGCAGGGCGGAGGACAGCCGCAGGGAGTGGGCGACGACCACGTTGTCGTCCGCCAGTCCGTGGATGATCATCATCGGGCGGTGCGGCTCGGCCGGGTCGACCAGGCCCGCGTCGTCGATCACCGAGTTGCGGCGGTAGACCTCCGGCTGCTCGCCCGGGTCGCCGAGGTAGCGCTCCTGGTAGTGGGTGTCGTACAGGCGCAGGTCGGTGACCGGGGCGCCGACGACCGCCGCGTGGAAGACGTCGGGGCGGCGCAGCACCGCCAGCGCCGCGAGATAGCCGCCGAAGGACCACCCGCGGATCGCCACCCGCTCCAGGTCCAGCGGGAACCGGTCGGCGAGCGCGTGCAGCGCGTCGGCCTGGTCCTCCACCACGGTGGCCGCCACCTCGTCCCGGATCGACTTCTCCCAGGCCGGCGAGCGCCCCGGAGTGCCCCGGCCGTCGGCCACGATCACCGCGAAACCCTGGTCGGCGAACCACTGGGAGGTCAGGTGGGGGTTGTGCGCGGCGACCACCCGCTGGCCGTGCGGTCCGCCGTAGGGGTCCATGAGGACGGGCAGGGGAGTGTCACCGTGGTAGTCCTGTGGCATAAGCACGGCGCACGGGATTCGGCGTGCGCCCCCCAGGGTCAGCGTCACGCGGGGGGACAAACCAGGATCTTCGGCGTACGACCGGACAGTCGCCGCCGGTTTTCCGTCACGCAGCACCTGGACACGGGCACCCGGAGTGTCGAGCGACGCGGACACCAGCACGGACACGTTCCCGGCGCGCACGGCCGTGTGCACACCGGGCTCCTGCGACACGCGCTCCACGCCGAGTTCGTTGACGCGGTACACGTGGATCTCGCCGACCTCGGGGGCCTCCGCCTCCTCGCCCGCCGAGGCGGAAACCAGCACGTCGTCGGCGCCCACGTCCAGCACCGCCCGGATGTGCAACTGACCGCTGGTCAGGGGCCGTTCACCGACCGTCAGCACCCGTGCGCCGCCCTCGTCCGCGATCCGGACGAGGTTCCCGTCGGGGCTCCAGCAGGGCACTCCGGCGAACAGTTCAAGCCAAGTTGGATCTTCGTCCGCGTGCACCATGCGCGTCGCCCCGGTCTCCGGGTCCACGGCGAGGAACAGCTGGCTGCGCTGGTCCCGCGCCTGCACAAGCAGCAGCGGTGCACCCGCCGCTGACCAGTGCACTCGCGCCAGATACGGGTAGCGCGAGCGGTCCCACGCCACCTCCGTGCGCTGCCCGTCCAGGCCCAGCACGAACAGCCGTACGTCCGCGTTCGCGGTGCCCGCCGCCGGGTAGGCGATGTCGCGTGGCTCACGCTCCGGGTGGGCCGGGTCGGCGATCCACCACCGCCGCACCGGCGTGTCGTCCACCCGCGCCACGAGCAGCCGTTGCCCGTCCGGCGCCCACCAGAAGCCCCGTGAACGCCCCATCTCCTCGGCCGCGATGAACTCCGCGAGCCCGTAGGAGACCCGGCCCGGACCCTCCGTGGGCTCCGGCTCGGCGAGCGCCCGGTCGCCCTCTCCCTCGGCGCCCACCACCCGCAGCGCGCCCTGCGCGACGTACGCGATGTGCCGGCCGTCGGGGGCGGGCCGGGGGTCGATCACCGGTCCCGGGACCCGGAGTTCGCGCGTGGTGCCGGCCCGCAGCTCGGCCGTGAACAGCCGCCCTGACAAGGCGAAAGACGCCAGCTCCACGGCCGTGTCGGTGGCGTATCCGACGATGCCGGCGCCCCCTTCGCGGCTGCGCTCCCGGCGCGCCCGCTCTTCGGGGGAGAGCTCTTCGCCGGCGCCGCCGAGGAGGGCGCCGGGATCCGCCGCGAGGCGCTCTTCGCCGTCCGGAAGATCCATGACCCACAGGGAGTTGGCCCGGTCGGTGCCGGAGCCGGAACGCAGGAACGCGACACGCGCGCCGTCGGGTGCCACCGTGAACGAGCGCGGCGCGCCGAGGGTGAACCGCTGGGTCCGGGCGTATCGACGGGGGAAGGAGTCGGACTCGGTCGTCATACCCCGACCATATTGGCCATGCGCCCCCTTGTGCGGCCGTGCGCCGAGCGATGCGCGAGTACGGATAGTTATGATCACTACCGCTGTGTGGGTATCAACCTGCTGGCGTCTGCATGGATTTGCTCAACTGATCTGGATCTCGCGATCTTTGGAGGTGGGCCGCCGTGGCACTCTCGATTTCGGCGGTGGTGCTGCTGGCGATCATCGTCTTCCTGCTCATCAAGAAGTCGGGACTGAAGGGCGGTCACGCCGTCGTCTGCATCCTGCTCGGCTTCTACCTCGCCTCCTCCACCGTCGCCCCGACGATCAGCCAGCTGACCACGAACGTCGCCAGCATGATCAGCAGCATCAAGTTCTGACATCTCCCGGCATCGCCCCCGCGGCCGCCGTGGGGTGCCGGCTCCAGGCGCGTCGGCCGCCGGGATCGTAGGGTGGCCCCATGACGGAACTGCCTGCCCGGCGGCTGCTGCTCGTGCACGCGCACCCGGACGACGAGTCGATCAACAACGGCGCGACCATGGCCCGGTACGCGGCCGAAGGCGCCCATGTGACGCTGGTCACCTGCACCCTCGGGGAGCGGGGCGAGGTCATCCCGCCGCGGCTGCGGCACCTGTCCGGCCCGGCGCTCGGCGCGCACCGGCGCGTCGAGCTGGCCGCCGCCGTGCGCGCGCTCGGCGTGACGGACGCCCGGCTGCTCGGCGGCGCGGGGCGGTACGGCGACTCCGGGATGATGGGCATCGCCGACAACGACGACCCCGGGTGCTTCTGGCAGGCCGACGTGGACGAGGCCGCCGGGCATCTGGTGGAGGTGATCCTCGAGGTGCGGCCCCAGGTCCTGGTGACGTACGACGACAACGGTGGCTACGGCCACCCGGACCACATCCAGGCCCACCGCGTCGCCATGCGCGCCGTCGACCTCGCGGCCGAGCGCGGCCACCGCATCGCCAAGGTGTACTGGAACCGCGTCCCGCGCTCCGTCGCCGACGCCGCCTTCGCCCGCCTCCAGGACGAGCTGCCCGCCCTGCCGTTCGACAAGAGCGGCAGCGTCGCCGACGTGCCCGGCGTGGTCGACGACGCACGGGTCACCACCGCCGTCGACGGCGCCGCCTTCGCCGCCGCGAAGGCCGCCGCGATGCGCGCCCACGCCACCCAGATCGAGGTGGCCGAGCCGTACTTCGCGCTCTCCAACGAGCTGGCCCAGCCGCTGTTCACCACCGAGTACTACGAACTGGTGCGCGGCACCGCCGAGCCCGGCGAAGCCGACCTGTTCGCCGGCGTCGAGGAGGCGGCGGCGTGAGCACCGAAGGACCCGGCTCGCTGCTCGCCCAGCCGCTCGGCCGGCCCTCTCCCGGCCGGATCGCCGCCTACCTGGGCCTCCTCGTGCTCGGCGCCGTCGTGGGCCTGGCCGGCGCCCTCGTGCAGGCCGCCTGGTTCCCCGGTGGGCTGCTGCTCGCCCTCGCGGGCGCGGCCGGGCTGTTCCTCGGCGGCGCGTACGCCACCGGCGGCCGGGGCGGGGCGGTGGCACCCGTGGTGGGCTGGATCGTCACCGTCATCCTGCTCACCACCGCGCGCCCGGAAGGCGACTTCCTGTTCGGTGCGGGACTCGGCTCCTATCTCTTCCTGCTCGGCGGCATGGCGCTCGCTGTGATCTGCGCCACCGTCGGCGCCGGGCGGCAACCCCGGAGCGGTCCCGTCCGACTTGGCAAGTGACGTACCACTTCGCCATGGGACGCGCGTGCGAGTCCGGTGTGGGTTTCCTCAGTGGTCATGGGATAAGCGGCAGAGGCGGCCAGTATGGTGGTGCGCGCCGCCGAGCCGCCCGAGCTGGTTGAGGTCGAACGGGCGGCGAAGCCAACTGGGAGAACCTGCCTTGAGTCGTGAAACTGACACTCCGTCCACCGGGCCCAACGGGCGCGGCGGAGCCGCGTACCCCTCCGGCACGCCGCCGTACGGGACCCCCATGGCTTCCGGCGACGGTACGGACGCGAGCCGTCCGGGCACGCGGCCGGAGGAGAAGAAGACCGAGACCACGCTGACGACCCGGATCCGGATCAACATCCCCGGGTCCCGGCCCATCCCGCCGGTCGTGGTGCGCAAGCCCGTCGCGGAGAGCGACGTCGCCGGGGACGAGGCGCCCGCCGCCGACACCCGGTCGGCGGCCGACCGCACGGCGGCCCCCGCAGCCGAGGCCCCGGCCGAACCCGGGGGCCAGGGCGAGGAGAAGACCAGCGACTGGTTCGCGCCCCGCAAGTCGGCCGCCGCCAAGGGCGGTCCGGGTGGCGGCGGCACGAACGGGGCCGGAATGTCCGCTGGTTCCGGTTCGCCCGGCAGTGCGCCGGCCACCCGTCCGGGTGGAGCGGAAGCACCGGGTACGACCGGTACCACCGGCGCACGCCCCGGTGGCAGCCGGCCCGGCAGCGGGCGCCCCGGCGGTGTGGTCGGCTCCATGAGCGTGCCGGGCGCCCGCCCCGGCGCCTCGAACGGCAAGGGCCTGCCCGGCGCCACCGGCGGCCCCGTCGCCCCGGGACACGGCGGCGGCACCGGCTCCTTCGACGTGACCGAGGCCCTGAACGCGGGCCCGCTCGGCGGCGGCTCCCGCTCCGGCGGCCCCGGCGGCGAGCCCCGCCGCGACGACCTGCCGTACTTCGCGGAGAACGCCGAGCAGGACGGCTTCGGCGGCTCCGGCGCGAGCGGCTCCGACGGCTACGGCGGCGGCGCGAGCCGGAACGGTTTCCCCGGCACCGGCCCGAGCGACCACGACGGCCTCGGCGCCCCGGCGGGCAGCGGCCCGGCCGGCGGAGCCGGCGGCCTCGGCGGCTTCAACGGCCCGCACGGCCACGGCGGCCACGGCGGCCCGCAGGGCCCGGCCGGCCCCACCAGCGGCCCGGTCACGGGCGACGGCCCCCTCGCCCCCTCGGGCGGCGAAGCGTTCGACCGCGGCCCGCTCGGCGGCGGCTACGACGCGCCCGGCGACCAGGGCTCCGAGCCGCAGCGCAGCGCCCTCGCCGACCTCGCCGACCTCGAAGGCCCGGCACGGCCCGGCGGTCCCGGTGCGCACGGCGCCGGTCCCGGCGGGCTCGGCCCGGGCGGCGGGCTCAGCGACGACACCGCGATCCTCACCCCGCAGAAGCCGGCCCCCGAACCGGGCACGCCCGCCTACCGCCCGGCCGACAACATCTCCGGGCACACCGTCACCAGCGGCATCCCGGTCGTCCCCGGCGCCGCCCCGTACGGCGGCCCCTCGTCCGGCGGCCCGGCCACGCCGCCCGCGTCCCAGCCCGCCGGCGCTCCCAAGGCGCAGGCCAAGCCGAAGAAGAAGGGCCGCAGCAAGCTGGTGCTGCTGGGCGTCGGCGTGGTCGTCGTCGCGGGCGGCGCCTACTGCGCCGGACTGCTGATGAACCGCACCGACGTGCCCAAGGGCACCACGGTCCTCGGCCTGGACATCGGCGGCGGCACCCGCGACGACGCCGTCAAGAAGCTCGACGACGCCTTCGGCGGCCGGGTCGACAAGCCCCTCAAGCTCGACGTCGGCGGCCGGACGGTCAGCATCACCCCCGAGAACGCCGGGCTCCAGTTCGACTTCCAGGACACCGTGAGCAAGGCCGCGACCAGCGACTACAACCCGGTGCACGTCATCGGGTCGCTCTTCGGGCAGAAGCGGGTGATCGAGCCGTCGATGCCGGTGGACGAGGAGAAGCTCCAGGCAGCCCTGCAGCAGGCCGGCGGCGGCTCCGGCTCGGTCGTCGAGGGCGGCATCGACTTCAAGCCCGGCCGGGCGGTCGCCGTCTACGGCAAGGCGGGCAAGGCCATCGACGCCGGCCGGTCGGCCCAGGCCATCGAACAGGCCTACCGCACCCTGGTCGAGACGGACTCCGCGACCCCGGTCACCGTCCCGACGACCACCAGGCAGCCGACGGTGTCGAACGCGGCGGTCGACCAGGAGATGAAGGAGTTCGCGGAGCCGGCGATGTCGGCCAAGGTGACCGTGTCGGCGGGCGCCGGGCACGTGGTGCTGATGAGCCCGGAGAAATCCCTCTGGAAGTTCCTCAGGGTGGTGCCCACCGCGGACGGCAAGCTGATCGACAAACCCGACCTGAACGCCCTGAAGCAGCTCTACGGCGGCGCCTTCGACGGCGTGCTCATCACCCGCGCCAACGGCAAGAAGACGGCGGTCACCCCGCAGGACGTCTACGTCGCCCTGCGCCAGGCCCTGATCAGCAAGACCAACCGGGTGGCGGTCATCCAGACCAACCCGAGTTAGTCCAGCGGTACAAGGGGGCGCCCGACGGCACCGGGCGCCCCCTTCGCCGTACCGTCACCCGGCCCGTATGACATCTGTCATCCGGCACTCGGGACCCCCGACACTGCCCCGGTACCCGCCCCCGCCGCGAGCATGGACGCCATGACGACAACTGCGGCACCGGCCACCATCACCCCGGTGGTCGGCTTCGACCAGGTGACCAAGACGTACGGGAGCGTCCGGGCCGTCGACGGGCTCTCGCTCCGGTTGTACCCGGGCGAGACCGTCGCCCTGCTCGGCCCGAACGGGGCCGGCAAGTCCACCACGCTCGACCTGCTCCTCGGTCTGAAGCACCCCGACAGCGGCACGGTGCGCCTGTTCGGCGGCGCCCCCCGTGACGCGATCGTCGCCGGGCGGGTCGGCGCCATGCTGCAGAGCGGCGGGCTGATGGACGAGGTCACCGTCGAGGAACTGGTGAAGCTGTCCTGCGCGCTGCACCCGAAGCCGTACAAGGCGGCGGACGTGATGGCCCGCGCGGGCATCGCGCAGATCGCCGACCGCAAGGTCAACAAGCTCTCCGGCGGCCAGTCCCAGCGCGTCCGGTTCGCGCTCGCCACCGCCGGCGACAGCGACCTGATCATCCTGGACGAGCCGACCACCGGCATGGACGTCTCCGCCCGCCAGGCCTTCTGGGCCACCATGCGCGAGCAGGCCGACCAGGGCCGTACCGTCCTGTTCGCCACCCACTACCTCGAAGAGGCCGACGCGATCGCGGACCGGGTGCTGGTGCTGCACCGCGGGCGGCTCCTCGCCGACGGCACCGCCGCCGAGATCAAGGCCAAGGCGGGCGCCCGGCGGGTCTCCTTCGACCTGGAGGGCGAGATCGACGAGGCCGCCCTGCGCGCCCTGCCGTTCCTGACGTCGATCGACGTGTCGGGCCAGACCGTGCGCATCCAGTCGTCCGACGCCGACGCCACCGTGCACGCCCTGTACGGCCTCGGCGTCTACCCCCGCAACCTCGAAGTCGCCGGGCTCGGTCTGGAGCAGGCCTTCGTCGCCATCACGGAGGCCGAGGAGGCCAAGCAGTCGTGAACGCCCTGATCAAGCTGGAACTGGCCCGCGCCTTCCGGAACAAGAAGTTCCTGTTCTTCTCGGTGCTCTACCCCTCGATCCTCTTCCTGATCTTCTCCAGCAGCTCCGGCTCCACCTCCAAGGTCGACGGCACCGGCCTGACCGTCGCCACCTACCTGATGGTCTCCATGGCCTCCTTCGGCGCGCTGACCGCCGTCCTGATGGGCAACAGCGAGCGCATCGCCAAGGAGCGCGAGAGCGGCTGGGTACGGCAGCTGCGGCTGACCTCGCTGCCGGGGCGCGGCTACGTCCTCGCCAAGACCGCCAGCGCCGCCGTGGTGAGCCTGCCGTCGATCGTGGTGGTGTTCCTGGCCGCCGCCGTGCTCAAGCACGTTCACCTGGACGCCTGGCAGTGGGCCGCCCTCACCGGGGTCATCTGGGCCGGCAGCCTGGTCTTCGCCGCGCTCGGCGTCGCCATCGGCTACCTCGCCTCCGGTGACGCGGTCCGTCCGATCACGATGATCGTCTACTTCGGTCTGTCGATCCTCGGCGGCCTGTGGATGCCCTCCACCACCTTCCCCAAGGTGCTCCAGGACATCGCGAAATGGCTGCCCACGCACGCGTACGCTGCACTGGGGCGGTCGATCGAGCAGAGCCAGGCCCCGCGCGCCACGGACATCGCCGTCCTCGCCGTCTACTTCGTCCTGTTCGCGGGCGGCGCCGCCTGGCTGTACCGGAAGGACACGCTGAAGGCGTGAGCACGATGACGGAAGACCAGCGGGCCCCCGAGCGGCGGCCGGAGCACCAGGTGCGGATCGGCCAGGGGCCGCGCAACCGGCGCGAGCTGGTGGTCAAGACACTGTGGATCGGGGTCTGGCTGGTCTTCCTCAGCTCCCCGGTCAGGGATCTCGCCTCCGGCCGGCACACCACGGCCGCCACGGTCGCGGGCGGACTCGGCCTCGCCGCCTTCGTCACCGCCTACCTCACGCTGGTCTTCCGGAACATCGGCCGGCCCTTCACCCCCCGTGTCGTCGTCTCCCTGCTCGCGGTCCTCGCCGTCCTCGCGCCCCTGCTGACGTACGGCCTCGGCGGCGCGTGGGCCGGCCTGTTCGTCTACCTGTCGGTCGCCTGCGGGGCGACCCTGCCGGTCCGCGCCGCGTTCTGGGCGATCCCGGCGGCGACCGTGATCATGTACCTGTCCGGACTGCGCTGGGACGTGAAGCCGGACGAGAGCATGCTCCTCGTCCCGCTGATCGGGTTCGCGATGGTCGGGGTCGGCCAGCTCATCCGCACGACCGTCGAGCTGCAGAAGGCGCGGGCCACCGTCGCCCACCTCGCCGCCAACGAGGAGCGGCTGCGGCTCGCCCGGGACCTGCACGACCTGCTCGGCCACTCGCTGTCCCTGATCACGCTGAAGAGCGAGCTGGCCGGCCGGATGCTGCCCGGCGATCCCGACAAGGCGGCCCGGCAGGTCGCCGACATCGAGCAGGTCAGCCGGCAGGCGCTGGTCGACGTGCGGGAGGCCGTCACCGGCTACCGGCGGCCCCGGCTCGCCGCCGAACTCGCCGGCGCCCAGGTCGCCCTGACCGCCGCCGGCGTCGTCGCCGAGGTCCCCGCCGAGCCCGACCTCACCGGCGTCCCCGAGCAGTCCGAGTCGGCGCTCGCCTGGGCGCTGCGCGAGGCGGTCACCAACGTGGTCCGGCACAGCGGCGCCGAGAAGTGCCTCGTCCAGCTGGTCCGGCGGCAGACCCTGGACGGCGCGATGCTCGAACTCTCCGTCGAGGACGACGGATCCGGCGGCGCCGGCGGCGTTCCCGGCAACGGTCTGACCGGGCTGATGGAGCGGCTGGAGAAGGCCGGCGGCACCCTGGAGGCGGGCCGGATCAAGCGCGGTTTCCGGCTCGTCGCCCGCGTCCCGGCGGCCCCCGCGGAGACGTAGGATCCGGGGCATGACGAGCCCGATCAAGGTCCTGCTGGCCGAGGACCAGTCGATGGTCCGCGAGGCCCTGGCCGCGCTGCTCGGCCTGGAGGACGACATCCAGGTCGTCGCCCAGGTCGCGCGCGGCGACCAGGTGCTCGCGGCCGTCGGCGCGCACGGCGTGGACGTGGCGCTGCTCGACATCGAGATGCCCGGTTGCACCGGCATCGAGGCGGCCGCACAGGTCCACCGGGAGTTCCCGCGGGTCAAGCTGGTCGTCCTCACCACCTTCGGCCGCCCCGGCTATCTGCGCAGCGCCATGGAGGCGGGCGCCGACGCCTTCCTCGTCAAGGACGCCCCGGCCGCGCAGCTCGCCGAGGCGATCCGCAAGGTGCTGGCCGGTGAGCGGGTCATCGACCCCACGCTCGCCGCCGCCGCGCTCGCCGAGGGCGCCAATCCGCTCACCGAGCGCGAACGCGAGGTGCTCCGCGCGGCCGCCGACGGCTCGACCAACGCCGAGCTGGCCACGACCCTGCACCTGTCCCAGGGCACGGTCCGCAACTACCTCTCCACGGCCATCCAGAAGCTGGCGGTGCGCAACCGGGCGGAGGCGGTGCGCACGGCACGGGAGAAGGGCTGGCTGTGACGGCTCAGTTGAGCATCGCCCGCGCGGTGTGCGCCTGCTGCCGCACCTTCTGCGCGGACGACTCGTCCACCACCTCGATCAGGTCGGCGTAGTACTCCAGTTCCTCGGCACCCGAGGCGAACTCGCCGCGCTGCACGAGGAGTTGACCCCTCTCGTAGCGCAGCCGCGCCGGGTGGGCGGGCACCAGCAGCGCCAGTTCCACGGCCCACAGGGCGACGTCGGAGCGCTCGGGGCGGGCAGCGGCCCAGGCCCGGATGTTGTTCAGGATCCGATGGACGATCTCCAGCGGTGCCGCGGGCCGCAGCATCGAGGCGTCCAGCGGCGCCCCGGTGGCCCCCACCACCAGCGTCTCCGCGTCGCTCCCGGTCAGCACCCGGCCCCCGTCGAACGGATCGGCCAGCACCTGCTCCTCGGGCGGTCCGAAGCCCACCACGAAGTGGCCCGGCAGCGCCACCCCGTACACCGGGGCGCCCGCCCGCCGCGCGACCTCCAGCCACACCACCGACAGCAGGATCGGCAGCCCGCGCCGCCGGCGCAGCACCTCGTGCAGCAGGGAGGACTCCAGGCGCTGGTAGTCGCCGGGCGTGCCGTGGAAGTCGTGGCGCGCGCCGAGCAGCCGCCGTACCGCCTCCGCCCAGGCGGCCGGTCCGCCCGGCCGGTACGGCAGCTCGCCCGCGAGCCGGTCCAGCTCCAGCTGCGCGGCGTCGATCCCGGCCTCGTCCAGCGAGCGGTCCGCCCCGGCGCCGATCAGCAGGCACAGCGCCGCCAGGTCCGGCCGCTCGGACCGGGCCTCGTCGGCGAACCTCCGGCACAACTCGGCCGCCCGCTCCGGCGGAGGCGGATACGGCGGCGGCAGATACGGGGGACGCATGCCAGGCTCATGCCCTTTCGAGACGGTTTCTACGACCGTTCCGGCCCGACGGCTCGTGCGGCCGGACACCGGTGACCGAGAGCGCGGTGTGCGCCAGCTCGTGCGGCCGGGGGAGAGGACCGGTGTGCAGGGGCCGGCGGACGCGCCGAGTCCCGGCCGGGCGCCCGGAGGGTCCCGGTGCTCGGCCGACCCTTGCCGCCCGGTCCACCGGATCCATGCCGGCACCGAGCCCGGCACCGGGCTGCGCCGCCCCGCCCGCTTTCACCGGCCGACCGTCCGAGGGTTCGGTCGGCTCGCGGTCCTCGGTCTGCGCGTCCGCCGGGCCCGGCACCCGCCCGCGCCACCATCCGCCGTTCCGCCCGCTTTCACCGACTGCCGTCCGTGGGCTCGGCCGGGTCCCGGACCTCGGTGCGCGCGTCCGCCGGGGCCCGGCGGCTCGTGCGGACGGACGCTGGTCCGCATGCCCGGCCGTTGCGTTCGGGGGAGAGGACCCGTGTGCAGGGGCCGGCGGACGCGCCCGAGTCCCGGGCCGGGTGCCCGGCGGTGCCGGTGCTCGCCCCGCCCTTGCCGCCCGGCCCCCGGATCCATGCCGGCGCCGGGCCCGGCACCCGCCCGCGCCACACCGCCCCCGCCACTCCGCCCGCTTTCACCGACTGCCGTCCGTGGGCTCGGCCGGGTCCCGGGCCTCGGTGTGCGCGTTCGCCGGGGTCGGTCCGGCGGGCTCGGAGGGGGCCCGGTAGTGGTGGTAGGCGTGGTGCGGGGTGAAGCCGAGTGCGGCGTAGAGGGTGCGGGCGGCCTCGTTGTCCGTCTCCACCTGGAGCCAGGCCGCCGAGGCGCCCTCGTCCAGGGCCCGGCGGGCCAGCGCGGCCATCACCTCCGTGGCGAGGCCCTCCCGGCGCCGGCCGGGGTCCACCTCGACCGCCGCGAAACCGGCCCAGCGCCCGTCCACGACGCACCGCCCGATCGCCGCCGGCGGCTCGCCGGCGGCGCCGGGCACCGTCGCGAACCACACCGACGGACCAGCGCCCAGCACCCGGAGGGCCACCTCGCTCACCCCCTTGCGCCGGTACCGGGCGAGCCACGCCTCGTCCACCTTCCGGGACAGCACCACACCGGCGCCCTCGGCCCGGTCCGCGACCGGCGCGAGCGCACCGGTCCACAGCTCGGCGGTCACCTCCCGCACCCAGCCGCGCCGCTCCAGCTCCGCGCACAGCAGTTCCTGCGTGCCCTCGGCGCCGGTGGCCGTCTGGACGTAGGCGGGCAGGCCGCGCTCGCCGTACCAGCGCCGTACGGCCGCGAGGGCCGCGTCGAGGGGGAGGCCCGGGGCGCCCAGCGGCAGCACGCTGTTGGCGCGCCGCGTGAAACCCTGCTGCCCGACCTCGACCGCCGCGCGCAGCACCCACCCGCCGAACAGCTCCGTCTCCAGCGGCTGCCAGCCGCGCGAGGCGACCCCCGCCAGTTCCTCGTACGACGCGGCGGGCCCGCGGCGGCGCGCCGGAGCGGCCGGCACGACCTTGCCCGCGACCAGGGCAGACTCGGCGATCCGGACACTCCGCCCATCCCGCCGTGTGATCATGAGCACGCCCTGATCCCATGATGTGAGAACACCCACCGTGTCGGTGAACTTCTCTTGCGCCGCACCAGGTTCGCTCAAGCGCCGTACCGAGACACGTTTCCCCACGTCAGCAGGGGTGATTCGGACTTCAAGGCGTCCTGTCGCCGAGATTTCCACTGGTCAGTTCACCCCTCCTGTTCGGATCATGCTCCGGAACGGAGATACTAGGGGCGGGCATCGACGACGCCGCGCTCCCGCGCGCCAGGCGGCGGAGCCTGAGGAGGCCCGCCAGCGCCCTATCGAGGAGGAACGACAGCGTGACCTACGTCATCGCGCAGCCTTGTGTCGACGTCAAGGACAAGGCGTGCATCGAGGAGTGCCCGGTCGACTGCATCTACGAGGGCCAGCGGTCCTTGTACATCCACCCGGACGAATGCGTCGACTGTGGTGCCTGTGAGCCGGTCTGCCCGGTCGAGGCGATCTTCTACGAGGACGACGTCCCGGAGGAGTGGAAGGACTACTACAAGGCGAACGTCGAGTTCTTCGACGAGCTCGGCTCTCCCGGCGGCGCCAGCAAGCTGGGGCTGATCGAGCGCGACCACCCCTTCGTCGCCGCGCTGCCGCCGCAGGGCGAGTGACCGTCTGAGCGCCAAGCGGCCGCCTGCCACGCAGCGCCGCGCCGCCTCGGTCCCGTACGGCCCGATCACCCCGATCAGCGCCGCACGGGACCGAGGCGTTTGCCGCACCGTACGAAAGTGAGCCTGATTCCCGTGTCCGCAGTCTCCGACCGGCTCCCCACCTTCCCCTGGGACAAGCTGGAGCCGTACAAGAAGACGGCCGCCGCGCACCCCGACGGGATCGTCGACCTCTCCGTGGGCACCCCGGTCGACCCGGTGCCGGAACTGATCCAGAAGGCCCTGGTCGACGCGGCCGACTCCCCGGGCTACCCGACCGTCTGGGGCACCCCCGCACTGCGCGACGCGATCACCGGCTGGCTGGAGCGCCGCCTGGGCGCCCGCGGCCTCACCCACCGGCACGTCCTGCCGGTCGTCGGCTCCAAGGAGCTGGTCGCCTGGCTGCCCACCCAGCTGGGCCTCGGCCCCGGCGACAGGGTGGCCTACCCGCGCCTCGCCTACCCCACCTACGAGGTCGGCGCCCGCCTCGCCCGCGCCGGCTACGAGGCGTACGACGACCCGCGCGACCTCGACCCCGCGGGCCTGAAGCTGCTGTGGCTGAACTCCCCGTCCAACCCGACGGGCAAGGTCATCCCCCAGCGGGAGCTGACGGACATCGTCGCCTGGGCCCGCGCCCACGGCGTCCTGCTGTTCTCCGACGAGTGCTACCTGGAGCTGGGCTGGGAGGCCGACCCGGTCTCCGTCCTGCACCCGGACGTCAACGGCGGCTCCTACGACGGCATCGTCGCCGTCCACTCCCTGTCCAAGCGCTCCAACCTGGCCGGCTACCGCGCCGCCTTCATCGCCGGCGACCCGGCCGTGCTGGGCCCGCTGCTGGAGATCCGCAAGCACGGCGGCATGATGACCAGCGCTCCGACGCAGGCGGCCGTGGTGGCCGCCCTCGGCGACGACACCCACGTCCACGAGCAGCGCGAGCGCTACGCCGCCCGCCGCGAGGCCCTCCGTGCCGCCCTGCTCGGCCACGGCTTCCGCATCGAACACAGCGAGGCCAGCCTCTACCTGTGGGCCACCCGCGACGAGTCCTGCTGGCAGACGGTCGCCCACCTGGCCGATCTCGGCATCCTCGTGGCGCCGGGCGACTTCTACGGCGCGGCGGGCGAGAACTTCGTCCGCGTGGCCCTGACGGCGACGGACGAACGCGTTCAGGCGGCGGTGTCCCGCCTCGCGGCATAACCGACAAGGCGACGGGGTCCAGGGAAACGCCCTGGACCCCGTCGCCTTCGTGCCCGGTGGCGGCGGACCGTCAGCCGCCCAGCGGCAGCCCCTGCACCGGCAGCTTCGGCAGTCCGCCCTTGGTGACGTTGCCCGCGGCGCCCCCGACGACCTCCCCGGCCACCCCGGCGGTGTCGCCCGCGGCCTTCTGCGCCACCGGCGCCGTCTTCTTCAGGGCCCCGCCGGCGCTCTTGCCCGCGGCCGGCACCGTCTGCTCGACCGCCTTGCCGCCCGCGTGGCCCGCGAGCGAGGTGACGTTCTGCGCGGCACTGTCGACGGTGCTGCCCGCCTGCGCGGTGTCCAGGGCGCTCAGGCCACCGAGGTTCGGGAGCGCCGCCGGCTGGTTCGTGGCCGCACCGGCGGAGCCGGCCGCACCGACCCCGGCTGCCGCTCCCGCTGCGACGAGCAGCGCGGCACGGGCGATCCGGCGGGTCAGGGGGAGGGACATGATGCTCCATTCGACGGGAGAGAACGATGTCTGCGTCCGGGCCCGCTTCCGGGACCGGACGCCGTGACTACCGCTCGAAGTCCCCGAAGGTTGCGGACGCCCCAGGTAAAGAATGGATAACGCATCGCATTATCGGGTGTGGATAAAAACGGGCAAAGAACGTCTCACGGAAATGCCGCAGAATCCTTACGGCCCTTGATTTCCCGGGCTTTCCCGAGCCGCCGCGCACGCCACCCGTACGGCGGTCGACAGCGGCGCCGCGCAACCCGTCCGAGTGACCGCTCGTACTACTGTCCGGTCACGATCCGGACGACGTCCGCGGACTGCGCCGCACCGCCGGCCCCGTCGGCGGCCACCGGCTTCCACCCGCCCCCGCCGCTCTGCGCGGTCCACTCCCGGCCCGCGTACGACACCCGCTGGATGTGCAGCGCCGAGGAGTTGGCCACCGCCCACTGCGCCAGCTGCCAGCCCCGCCGGCCGCGCCCGGTCGCGTCCGCCTCGGCGTCCTGCGGCACCGGCACGGTCACGGTCCGGCCCTGCGCCGTCGCGGTCACGCTCGGCGCCGGGGACGGCGACGGCACCGGCGTGCCGCCCACCTGCGCCCCGGTCTCCTGCAGCGCGTCCCGCCCGAAGTCCCGTACCAGCGCGGCCCGTACCGCGTCCGGGCCGGTCGCCGAGGCGGTGGCGGCCGGGCGCCCGTCGCAGGTCAGCGTGGCCGCCGCACGCCCGGTCAGCGCCGCCGCGAGCAGCTCGGCGTCCGGCTCGTGCTTGGCGTAGGCCTCCGGAAAGCCGCTGCGCTGCACCTCCTGGGCCGCCTCGGTCAGCGGCAGGTCGGTGTAGTGCGGCACCTTGGCCAGGTGCGCGTAGAAGATGCCCGCCGCGTACGTCGGGTCCATGATCTGCCGCTCGGTGCCCCAGCCCTGCGAGGGCCGCTGCTGGAACAGGCCGAGCGAGTCCCGGTCGCCGTGCGCTATGTTGCGCAGCCCCGACTCCTGCAGCGCGGTCGCCAGCGCGATGGTGACGGCCCGCTCGGGCATGTTGCGCCCGGTGCCGACGGCCGCGATCGTCGCCGCGTTCTCCGCCTGCTCCGGCGTGAACTCGAACGACTTCTCGTCACCGTCGGCCGAGACCACCTTGCAGCCGCGCGCTCCGCCGCCTCCGGTGACGTACTGCACCACGAGGTACGCGGCGACCGAGCACAGGACCAACAGGGCCGCGACGTAACGCAGGAGACGGCCGCGGCGCTTGGGACGGGTGGGGGACGGCTCTGACACGCGTATCAAGGTACTGGAGCCCCGACGGACCCTCACCGCGGGTTCTCGGACAGCGCTTGCCGCCGGCCCCCGCGACCGGCGCGCTAGGGTCGGGGCCATGGCCGACACCTCGCTTGACCTCACGCTCGACGCCGCCGCGCTCACCGCCCAACTAGTGGACTTCCCCTCGGAGAGCGGCACCGAGAAGCCGCTCGCGGACGCGATCGAGCACGCCCTGCGCGCCCTGCCGCACCTGACGGTCGACCGCTACGGCAACAACGTGGTCGCCCGTACGGACCTGGGCCGCGCCGAGCGGGTCATCCTGGCCGGCCACATCGACACCGTCCCCATCGCGGACAACGTGCCCTCGCGCCTGGACGACGACGGCGTGCTGTGGGGCTGCGGCACCTGCGACATGAAGTCGGGCGTCGCGGTGCAGCTGCGCATCGCGGCCACGGTCCCCGCCCCCAACCGGGACATCACCTTCATCTTCTACGACAACGAAGAGGTCGCCGCCGACCTGAACGGCCTCAGGCACGTGGCCCTGGCCCACCCCGAGTGGCTCCAGGGCGACTTCGCGGTCCTGCTGGAGCCCTCCGACGGCGAGGTGGAGGGCGGCTGCCAGGGCACGCTGCGGGTGCTGCTGAGGACGAAGGGCGAGCGCGCCCACTCCGCGCGCGGCTGGATGGGCTCCAACGCCATCCACGCCGCCGCCCCCGTCCTGGCCCGCCTGGCCGCGTACGAGCCGCGCCACCCGGTGATCGACGGCCTGGAGTACCGCGAGGGCCTGAACGCGGTCGGCATCTCCGGCGGCGTGGCGGGCAACGTCATCCCCGACGAGTGCGTGGTGACCGTCAACTTCCGCTACGCCCCCGACCGCACCGAGGAGGAGGCGATCGCGCACGTCCGCGAGGTGTTCGCGGACTGCGGGGTGGAGGAGTTCGTGGTCGACGACCACAGCGGCGGCGCCCTGCCCGGCCTGTCCCACCCGGCCGCCGCGGCCTTCATCGAGGCGGTGGGCGGCACCCCGCGGCCCAAGTACGGCTGGACGGACGTCTCCCGCTTCTCCGCGCTCGGCGTCCCCGCCGTCAACTACGGCCCCGGCAACCCCCATCTGGCCCACAAGCGGGACGAGCGGGTGGAGACGGCGAAGATCCTCGCGGGCGAGGAGCGCCTGCGCAACTGGCTCACCGCCTGAAGGCGCCCGCACGGCGCATCGTGTGCCGGACATGCGCAGGTCCCCCCTCCGTAACCGGCGTGGATCTACGCTGAGGTGGAACCACCCGCAACGGAGGGAGCGCACATGCCTACCGGCAACCCCGAGGGGAAGAAGATTCCGCCGGACGAGCAGCGGCTCGGACCGGTCCTCCGACGGCGTGGACAGGTGACACCCAGCACGACCGACCAGCGCCTGCTGGACGAGCGCGCCCCCACCGACTGGGTCCACACCGACCCCTGGCGGGTGCTGCGCATCCAGTCGGAGTTCATCGAGGGCTTCGGCACGCTGGCCGAACTCCCGCCCGCCATCAGCGTGTTCGGCTCGGCTCGTACGCCGGTGGACTCGCCGGAGTACGACGCGGGAGTGCGGCTCGGCCGGGGCCTGGTGGAGGCGGGCTGGGCCGTGATCACCGGCGGCGGCCCCGGGGCCATGGAGGCGGCCAACAAGGGCGCGTGCGAGGCGGGCGGCGTCTCGGTGGGCCTGGGCATCGAACTGCCCTTCGAGCAGGGTCTGAACCCGTACGTCGACATCGGCCTGAACTTCCGGTACTTCTTCGTCCGCAAGATGATGTTCGTGAAGTACGCGCAGGGTTTCGTGGTCCTGCCCGGCGGCCTGGGCACCCTCGACGAACTCTTCGAGGCCCTGACCCTGGTCCAGACCCAGAAGGTGACCCGCTTCCCGATCGTCCTGTTCGGCAGCGAGTACTGGGGCGGCCTGGTGGACTGGCTGAAGAACACGCTGGTGGCCCAGGGCAAGGCGGCGGAGAAGGACCTGCTGCTCTTCCATCTGACGGACGACGTGGCGGAAGCGGTGGCCCTGGTGTCGAAGGAGGCGGGCCGCTAGGACGGGCTGCCGGGACGGGCCGCCGGCGCGGGGCGCCAGCGGGCCCGCTCCCCGGCGGCCTAGGCGAGACCCCGCCGGGCGACCGCGGGGGCACGGTGGCCCGCGATGGACGCCACCATGTCCAGCACCTGCCGGGTCTCGGCCACCTCGTGCACCCGGTACACCTGCGCCCCGAGCCACGCCGACACCGCCGTCGTCGCCAGCGTGCCGATCAGCCGTTCCTTCACCGGCCGGTCCAGCGTCTCGCCGACGAAGTCCTTGTTGGACAGGGACACCAGCACCGGCCACCCCGTGGCGGCCATCTCGTCCAGCCGGCGCGTCGCCTCCAGGCTGTGCCGGGTGTTCTTCCCGAAGTCGTGCCCGGGGTCGATCAGCACCGACTCCCGCGGCACCCCGAGCGCGACCGCCCGCTCGGCCAGACCCAGGGTGACGTCGAGGATGTCGGCCATCACGTCGTCGTACGTCACCCGGTGCGGGCGCGTACGCGGCTGCACGCCACCCGCGTGCGTGCACACCAGCCCGACCCGGTACCGCGCGGCCACCTCCGCGAGCCCGGGGTCGACGCCGCCCCACGCGTCGTTCAGCAGATCGGCGCCCGCCTCGCACACCGCCTCGCCGACCTCGGCCCGCCAGGTGTCCACGCTGATGACCACATCGGGGAAGCGGCGCCGCACCTCCGCCACGAAGCCGACCGTGCGCCGCGCCTCCTCCTCGGCGGTGACCTCCTCGCCGGGCCCGGCCTTCACCCCGCCGATGTCGACGATCGCGGCGCCCTCGGCCACGGCCTGCTCCACGCGCGCGAGGGCCGGCTCGTCGCGGAACGTGGCCCCCTGGTCGTAGAAGGAGTCCGGAGTCCGGTTCACGATCGCCATGATCACCGGCTCGTGGGGCCCGAATTCCCGCTTGCCCAGCCTGAGCATCCGCTGTGACCTCTCCTAGTACGTCCCGCTGTACGGCCGCCTGTGACCCTAACTGTCAGACTCGCATGGCACGATCGGAGCCTGACAGATTCAGCGTCCGGAACAACGACCGGCACGGACCGTGGGGACCCTGGCGATGGTGATGTTCTTGTTCCTGGTGGTCGCACTGGCCGTCGTGGTCGCCGCGGTGACCCTCGCCGTGGTGGGCGGCGGCGGGAGCGGCCCGCTGCCCGAGGCGGCGCCCGAGCGGCTGCGCGACCCGCTGCCCCCGGACCGCCCGGTGGACCGCGCGGACGTGGAGAGCCTGCGCTTCCCCGTCGCCCCGCGCGGCTACCGCATGGCGGACGTCGACGACGCCCTCGGCCGGCTCGCCGCCGAACTCGCCGAGCGGGACGCCCGCATCGCCGACCTGGAGTCGGCGCTGGCCGGCGCCAGAGCGGCGGCCCACGCCCGCCCGGACAAGCGCGACCACCCGGAGGACCAGCGATGAGCGACGGCGCCGCCCTCGCCGGACCCGACGGCGCCCTGCGCTGCCCGTGGGCCCTGTCCACCGAGGACTACGTGGCGTACCACGACGAGGAGTGGGGCCGCCCGGTCCACGGCGACGACGCCCTCTTCGAGCGGATCAGCCTGGAGGCCTTCCAGTCGGGCCTGTCCTGGATCACGATCCTGCGCCGCCGCGAGGGCTTCCGTGCCGCGTTCGCCGGCTTCCGCATCGAGAAGGTCGCCGCCTTCACGGACGAGGACCGGGAGCGGCTCCTCGCCGACGAGGGCATCATCCGCAACCGCGCCAAGATCGACGCCACGCTCGCCAACGCGCGCGTGCTCGCCGGCTGGGCCGAGGGCGAGCTGGACGAGCTGATCTGGTCCCACGCCCCGGACCGGGCCGGCCGCCCGGCCCCGAAGACCCTCGCCGACGTCCCGGCCGTCACCCCGGAGTCCACCGCCCTGTCCAAGGCGCTGAAGAAACGCGGCCTCAGATTCGTCGGCCCGACCACCGCGTACGCCCTCATGCAGGCGTGCGGCCTCGTCGACGACCATCTGGAGGCCTGCGTGGCCAGAGGCGCCGGTGCCTGACCCCCGGTCCGCGGGCGGGTCCGGACCCCGGACCCTGGCCGGCATCCTGGACGCCGCGGCCCGCGGCAGCTTCCCGGCGCCGGACGGCGGTGTCACCGTCGTGCCGCAGCCGAGCCACCGCGACGCGGGGGTGATCGCGTTCACCGCGCACTCCGTGGTGTTCACCGACGAGGACCCGGACTGGGTGCGCGGCGCGCTCGCGTCCCTCGACTGCGACCGGCTGGCGGCGGCGATGAACCCCCGCTTCCTCGCCGCGTTCCTCGCCCGCACGGGCCGCGCCATGGACTGCGTCGACCTGCTCACCGTGGCCGGCTCCCTGCCCGGCGGACCCCCGCTGGAGCTGCGCGAGCTCGCCGACCCGGACCATCCGCGGGTTCGCCGGGCCCGCGAGCACCGGGACGACGTCCGCGTCTGGGCGGCCGACGGGGGAGTGGTCGTCCTCGGCCGGGGCGTCGCCGGGCGCTGGGAGACGGCCGTCGAGGTCGACGAGGACGTACGGCACCGGGGGCTGGGCCGGGCCCTGGCCACGGCCGCCCGGCATCTGATCCCGGCGGGCCAGTGGCTCTGGGCGCAGCAGTCCCCGGGCAACGCCCGCAGCGTGCGCGCCTTCCAGGCGGCCGGCTACCGCCCGGTGGGCGCAGAGGCCCTGCTCACCGCGCCCTAGGCCCTGTCGTCGAACTCCCTCCCCCAGCCTCCGGCCGAGGGGACCTCAGCCCCGCGACGCCATGCACACACTTTCGCCGCTGCGGGCCCGGCCCAAGCACATCCGGTACGAGGACCAGGGCCCGGCACTCTCCCAGCCTTCGGCCGGGGGCCCAGAGCACGCGCACGCACCTGACGCCGCGAGGCCCGCCCTCCGGGCGGACGACGGGAGTTCGACGACAGGGCCCGGGCCCCGCGTGTCACCGGCCGAGGTACTTCGGCTTCTCCTTGTTCACGAAGGCCTGCACCGCGATCGCGTGGTCCTCGGACTGCCCGGCCCGGGTCTGCAGCTCGTCCTCCTTCTCCAGGGTCTCGGCGAGGGAGTGCGTGAGGCCGTAGGCCACCGCCTCCTTGATCGCCGCGTACGCCACCGTCGGGCCCTCGGCCAGCGCCCGCGCCGTCTTCTCGGCCTCGGCGCGCACCTCGGCGGCGGGCACCACCCGGTTGGCGATGCCCAGCTCCAGCGCGTCCTGGGCGCTGATGCTGCGCGGGAAGAGCAGCAGGTCGGCGGCGCGGCTCGGGCCGATCACCCGGGGCAGCGTCCAGGAGATCCCGGAGTCGGCGGTCAGGGCGACGCCGGCGAAGGAGGTGTTGAAGGCGGCCGTGTCGGCGACCACCCGGTAGTCCGCGGCGAGCGCGAAACCGAAGCCGGCCCCGGCCGCCACCCCGTTCACCGCGGCGACCACCGGCTTGGGCGCCCCGGCGAGGGCGCGGACGATCGGGTTGTAATGCTCCTTGACCGTGCTCATCGTCTGCCCGGACCCGGTCTCCCGGTCCGCCGCGAGCAGCCCGATGTGCTCCTTGAGGTCCTGGCCCACACAGAACGCCCGGTCCCCGGCCGCGGTCAGCAGGATCGCCCGTACGGCCGAGTCGCCGGCCGCGGATTCCGCCGCCTCCCGGAGGGCGGCCTTGGTGGCGATGTTCAGCGCGTTCATCGCCTCGGGGCGGTTCAGCGTGATCGTCGCGAGCCCGTCGCTCACCTCGTAGAGCACGGTGTCGGCCATGGGACATCCCCTCCGGTTCGCCGGTGACGTACCGCGCGGTACGTCCGTGTACGAAGGACAGCATGGCGGAGATCGCCGTCCGTGCGCCGGACCCCGCGTGTGACCTGCGTCAAAGAAAACCGGAGCCGAGCCGGCGGGTGGATGTCCGGTGCGGGGGCGCAGTATCGCAGCCACATCGCCGAATTGAGTGGTTTTGCTCGCGCGCGTTGCCCAAGCGATGCCGACTGATGTTGGTCATCGGGTCCTGCGATGCGGGATAATGGCTGGGAAGCAATGTGTTCGATGCCGGTGTCGCGTGTCCGTTTCGGAACCGCGGGTGCCTTCCGAGGGCTCCCGGCAGACGATGAGCTGGTTTCAGGAAGGGGAACGAGCATGGCGGCCATGAAGCCGCGGACGGGCGATGGCCCGCTCGAGGTGACCAAGGAGGGGCGGGGCATCGTCATGCGCGTTCCGCTCGAAGGCGGCGGTCGACTCGTCGTCGAGCTGACCCCTGACGAGGCCGAGGCGCTCGGCGACGCCCTCAAGAAGGTCGTCGTCTGACGTCCCAGCGATCCTGTCCTTCCGGCTGCCCCGGCATCGTGAGCGATGCCGGGGCAGCCGTGCTTCCGCTCCTTTGCGGCCGCCCGCTCACCGCTTGACGGCGCACAGCAGCCCGTCGCCCACCGGCAGCAGCGACGGCAGCAGCTCCTGGCTCTCGCGCACCGCGCGCAGCAGCTCCCGCAGCCGCAGCACCTCCGTCGGCTGCGGTCCCGAGTCCACCGTACGGCCGCCGGCGAAGACCCCCTCGAAGACCACGAGGCCGCCCGGCCGGAGCAGGCGCAACGATTCAGCTAGGTAGTCCAGGTACTCCAGCCGGTCGCCGTCGCAGAAGACGAGGTCGTAGCCGGCGTCCGCGAGCCGGGGCAGCACGTCCAGGGCCCGGCCCGGGATGAAGCGGGCCCGGTTGCTGGCGAAACCGCAGGCGCGGAAGGCCTGCCGGGCGAACTGCTGGTGGTCCGGCTCCGTGTCGACCGTGGTGAGCACGCCGTCCGGGCGCATGCCGTGCAGCAGATGGATCCCGGACACCCCGCAGCCCGTGCCGATCTCCGCGACCGCCTTCGCGTCCACGGAGGCGGCCAGCAGTCGCAGCGCGGCGCCCGTGCCGGGCGACACCGAGCGCAGCCCGGCCTCGCGGGCCCGGTCGCGGGCCCACCGCAGCGCGTCGTCCTCGGCGACAAAGGCGTCGGCGAACGCCCAGCTCGTCTGCCGGTTGCCGGTAATGACCCTCTCCTGTCCCGTGGTTGCCTGGGCGTGACTGTATCCGTTGGCGTCGGGAACCCGCAGATGGGACCGGTCGTTTAGAGGGGTGTGGGGAGCGGCACGGGACGCGAGGGGGCTGAGCGGGGGTGGACGGGACGGATCAGGACACCGGGCGACTGTTGACGCAGCCGCATCAGCGCGTATCAAATTCTCGTAAAACCGCTTATCCGGAGCTAACGGGCGAGGTGGCTATGGTAGGGGCTCCACTGGACACCACCAGAGCCGACAGGGGAGGTGCGGCTGCGCCCGGAGACCGGGGCGGAGTGCTGCGGCGCTTCCTCGGGTCGGCGGGCAGGCCGAGATCCGTGACCGACACCGCTGCCGACCACCACGCCGCTTTCGCCGCAGGCGAGGCCCAGACCGCGACCTTCTCCACCGACGCGGACGGGCAGGCGTGGACTCCGCCCACGTGGGAGGAGATCGTCAGCACGCACAGCGGCCGGGTGTACCGACTCGCCTACCGGCTGACGGGCAACCAGCACGACGCCGAGGACCTCACCCAGGAGGTCTTCGTCCGCGTCTTCCGCTCCCTGTCGACGTACTCGCCGGGCACCTTCGAGGGCTGGCTGCACCGCATCACCACCAACCTCTTCCTGGACATGGTCCGGCGCAAGCAGCGCATCCGCTTCGACGCCCTCGGCGAGGACGCGGCCGAGCGCCTGGCCAGCCGCGAGCCCACCCCGCACCAGGTCTTCAGCGACGCCCACTTCGACGCCGACGTGCAGCAGGCCCTGGACACCCTGGCCCCCGAGTTCCGCGCCGCCGTCGTGCTGTGCGACATCGAGGGACTGTCGTACGAGGAGATCGCCGCGACCCTCGGCGTGAAGCTCGGCACCGTCCGCTCCCGCATCCACCGTGGCCGATCCCAGCTCCGCAAGGCCCTTGCCCACCGTTCCCCGGAGGCCCGTGCGGCCGAGCGGCGCTCCTTCCTGGCCCGTGTCCCCGCTCTGGGGGGAGGGGGCGCGACGGCGTGAGTGGTTCCCGGCCCAAACCTGCTCAGGCGCACCTCGCGGAGCAGCACCTCGGAGACCGGCTCTCCGCCCTGGTGGACGGAGAGCTCGGTCATGAGACGCGTGAGCGGGTCCTCGCGCACCTGGCGACCTGCGCCCGGTGCAAGGCGGAGGCGGACGCCCAGCGCCGATTGAAGAACGTGTTCGCGGAGGCTGCCCCGCCGCCTCCCTCGGCGAGCCTGCTGGCCCGCCTGCAGGGCCTGCCCGAAGGAGATGACCCGGACGGCGACGGCATGTCGCCGCCAGGAGGACTCTTCGGCGGCTCCGGTGACGGCGAGGGCACCGGGGGAGCCTCCGGCACCCTCGGGGTCTTCGGCGTGAGGCGCGGCGAGCGCTTCGCGTTCGGCTACGTCCCCGCGCGGCCGCACGGCGCCGGACGGCTCCCCGCGCTGCCCGCCGCCGAGGAGCGCGGCTTCCGCATCCACCCCGTCGGCCGCCCGGACGAAGGCCGCTCCGCCTCGCGCGGTCTGCGGTTCGCGGTCGCCGCCGCCGGCGCGGTGTCGCTGGCCGCGGTGGCCCTCGGCGGTGTGACCACGGCCATCCCCGGCGACACCGGCGTAGACGCCCGCGGCGGCTCGGGCACCGGCAGCAATGTGGTCCCGGCCCGCTCGGCGGGCACCGGCGCGGGCTCGGGCACGACCGCGCCCGAGACCCAGCAGCGCCGCCGGGCGCTGGGACCGCTGCTCGCCCAGGGCGGCGCCCAGCGCGGCCCGTCGACGCCCGCCGCCCCCGCCTCCATGTCCGCGCCGCTGGTCCCCGGCCTGCCCACACCCGACGGCGGCCGGGCGGAGACCGACGGACTGCGCAGCCTGAACGCGCCGATGATGGCCGGTGCGGCCGCCGTCTCCCCGCTGATACGTCCGCTCGACAACACCGTGGTCTACCCGCTCACCGCCTGGTCCACGGTCCCCGGCGCGACCGCCTCTCTCCTGCCGCCCGTCTCCGTTCCCGACACCACCGCCCCCACGCCGGGTCACACCCCCTGACCGGCCCCTACGCCGCGCCCCGCGAACCTGGTTGAATCCTGTGCGTTCCCGCGGCGACGCCCCCCGGGAACGCAGTCGACGTTCCGCGCGCGCCGCCCCGGCGGAGGCCGCGTCCAGCCGTGGGGAGACCATGACCGAGGCCAGCCACACCCCTTCGGGCCACACCCCGAACACCCCGCCGCCGGCCTCGGCGGACCCGGAGAAGGGCGAGGACTCCACGCCGGTGGAGCTCGCATCGGCCGAAGCGGAGCCCGCGCAGGCCGCCGAAGCGCAGCAGGCCGGGATGGGCGTGGCCGGCTCGGGAGACGCCGGACTGGCCGCAGCCGGTGATGGGGACTTCGAACTGCCCAAGCCGGTGCCGGAGGCGACGGACAGGACAGGGGCGGACGGAGTCGCCAGGGCCGGCGTGTCGTCCCCGCCCGGGGAGGACGCCTGGGCGGCCCAGGCCGGGCGCCCCAAGCCGTTGCACGACCCCGACCCCTACAGCACCCCGCCGTACGGCGAGCCGGGCCCCTGGGCGCCCGCACCGCCCGTACCGCACCCGGCGGCCCCGGCGGGCCTGAGCGCGCCCATTCCCGCCCCCACGACCCCCCTGGGCACCGCACCCACGGCCCCTGTCGCTCCCACCCCCGCCGCCGACGCCCTGACCACCCCCACCCTCACCCCCACCCCGGCCCCCACCCCCCTCGAGCCCCAGCCCGCCCCCCGCCCCCCAGCGGCCCCGGAACCGCGTTACGACCCCTGGGCCGCCGCCTCGTCCCGTGAGCGGCGCTTGCAGGGGCCCCTTCAGCAAACCGGAGCCGGGGTGCCGACGGAGCAGCAGCGCAGGCGGCGGGGGAGGCGTTTACTCGTGGGCTGGAGCCTGATGATCGCCGTGGTGTCCGGAGGGATCGGTGGGGTCGCCGGAGCCTGGGTCGAGCGGGCGCGGCCGGAAGACGGGGTGCGGCTGCAGCCGGGGCGCGTGCCCGCGGGGCGGGCGCCGGACAGCGTGGCCGGGATAGCCGCGCGGGCGCTGCCCAGCGTCGTCACCCTGCACGTCAGCGGTACCGACCAGGCGGACACCGGCACCGGCTTCGTACTCGACACCCAGGGCCACATCCTCACCAACAACCACGTCGTCGCGCCCGCTGGATCCACGGGCGGCGACGTCTCGGTGACGTTCACCAGCGGGGACACCGTCAAGGCGAAGATCGTCGGACGCGACAGCGGGTACGACCTCGCCGTCGTCCAGGTGCACGGTGTGCACGGGCTCGCCCCGCTGCCCCTGGGCAACTCCGACGACGTCCGGGTCGGCGACCCCGTCGTGGCCATCGGCTCCCCCTACGACCTCGCCGGCACCGTCACCTCCGGCATCATCAGCGCCAAGGAACGGCCCATCACGGCCGGCGGGGAGAAGGGCGACGGCAGCGACGTGTCGTACGTGGACGCGCTGCAGACCGACGCCCCCATCAACCCGGGCAACTCCGGCGGTCCCCTCCTCGACTCCCGGGCCCGGGTGATCGGCATCAACTCGGCCATCCGGTCCGCCGACGGCAGCACCGACCCGCAGAACGGCCAGGCCGGCTCCATCGGGCTCGGCTTCGCCATCCCCGTCAACCAGGCCAGGCGCGTCGCCGAGGAACTGATCGAGGACGGCCATGCCACCCACCCCGTGATCGGGGTCACGCTCGACATGGCGTACACCGGCGACGGCGCCCGCATCGACAGCCGGAGCGCGGACGGCGGCCCCGCCGTGCGCGCGGGCGGCCCCGGCGACCGGGCCGGGCTCGCGGCGGGCGACGTCATCACCGAGGTCGACGGGCAGCGGGTGCACACGGCCGAGGAGCTGATCGTGAAGATCCGCGCCCACCGGCCCGGCGACCGGCTACGGCTGACGGTCCGGCGCGACGGCACGGACCGGGAGATCCGGCTCCGACTGGGCGCGGCGGAGCAGAACTGACGCACGTCTCATTGCGGGACGGTACCGGTCGGACAGGAACGCCGGGTACCGTTGAGCGACCGAGGACATCGCAAGGAGCGTCAGGTGTTCAATGACATAGGGCCAATGGAGCTGCTGACGATCGTCGTCATCGCTGTGCTCGTGTTCGGTCCGGACAAGCTCCCGAAGGTCATCCAGGACGTGATGCGCACGATCCGGAAGATCCGCGAGTTCTCGGAGAGCGCCAAGCAGGACATCCGCCAGGAACTGGGCCCGGAGTTCAAGGACTTCGACTTCGAGGACCTCAACCCCAAGACGTTCATCCGCAAGCACCTGGACGGCGACGAGCTGGGGCTGAAGGAGATCCGCAACGGCTTCGACCTGAAGAAGGAGATGGCCGAGGTCACGGACGCGGTGAAGAGCTTCGACACCGATGCCCCGGCATCGTCCTCCTCCTCGCCCTCTTCCTCGGCCGCGCCGCGCGTCGACATGGCGAAGAAGCCCGAGGAGCCGGCGCAGGACGACCGCCCGCCGTTCGACGCGGACGCCACCTAGCGGGCCCTCGCGCGCCGGCCGCCGACACGCGCGCGCGGGCGTACGCCGCGCACGTGACGCGTTTCATAACAGGTACCCGTCGCACACGGCCTGAACAGGCCGTTCGCGCGACCCACGCATCCAGCGCCTGCCCTGCGCCTCTCACCGGTGTGGATATGCTGCCGAGTTGTTGTGCGGACCGGACGAGTACGCCCGAAGGGGGGCGGGCCACCGCTGGTCCGACGAGAGCGAGGAGGCGTCCGGGCAGATGGAGACGACGAGTCGGGTGGGCGCACAGGCGCCGGTCGCGGAGGGCGCGCAGCAGCTCCCCTCCGCCCGGCGCACGGTCGACGGTTATCTGCAGGCTCCCTTCCCGTGGTACGGCCTCGACGAGGCGTTCACCGGACCGCGCTGGCTGATGCAGGTCGGTACGGCGGCCGACGGCGCCGTCGAGCACGGTTCGATCGGGCACGGCGACGAGCCCTCCGTCCGGGGCGAGGCCGTCGCCGCCGGTGAGCCGCGGGAGAAGTTCGCGGTGGTCGTCACCGTCGCCGCGCAGCCGTCCCGCAGGAGCGCCGACGGCACGGGGCTGCTGGAGGCCACGTCGGTGTCCTCGGCGGCGTGGCTGGCCGGGGTGGGGCTGCTGTCGTTCACCTGGCCGGGGCAGATGGACCACAGCCTGCGGGACGACTGGCTGGAGCAGCAGACGGAGACGGCGTGGGCGCTGGCCGACGACCTCGAGGGGCCGGAGTGGAGCCGCCTCTCCCTGCCGGTGGACGGGGTGGCGTCCTCCTTCTATTACCGGGAGTCCGAGTTCGGCTGGGTGCTGGCCGGTTCCACCGGGGCGGGCGTGCACCTGGGGGCGTACGGGCGGGGGATGAGCGCGTACGGTCTGGGGTTCGCCGTGGTGAAGGACGTGGCCGCGTACGCGTGACGCCCGCCGGCGCATGCGCGAAGGGGCGCCGGTCCGTACCGGCGCCCCTTCGTCGTCGAGGTCTTCGTCTTCGGAGTCCTCAGAACTTGTTCTTCGGCGTGATCCCCAGCGACAGGCCCGACAGGCCCCGCTGACGGCCGCCCAGCTTCCCGGCGATCGCCTTCAGGGCGCTGCCCGCCGGGGAGTCCGGGTCGGTGAGGACGACGGGCTTGCCCTCGTCGCCGCCCTCGCGGAGGCGGACGTCGATCGGGATGCTGCCGAGGACCGGGACCGTCGTACCGGTGGTGCGGGTGAGGCCGTCGGCGACCAGCTGGCCGCCGCCCGTGCCGAAGACGTCGACCATCTCGCCGCAGTGCGGGCAGGGCAGGCCGGACATGTTCTCGACCACGCCGACGATCTTCTGGTGGGTCTGCACGGCGATGGAGCCGGCCCGCTCGGCGACCTCGGCCGCCGCCTGCTGCGGGGTCGTCACGACCAGGATCTCGGCGTTCGGGATCAGCTGGGCGACGGAGATCGCGATGTCGCCGGTGCCGGGCGGCAGGTCCAGCAGGAGGACGTCGAGGTCGCCCCAGTACACGTCCGCGAGGAACTGCTGCAGCGCGCGGTGCAGCATCGGGCCGCGCCAGACGACCGGGGCGTTGCCCGGGGTGAACATGCCGATGGAGATGACCTTCACGCCGTTCGCGGACGGCGGCATGATCATGTTCTCGACCTGGGTGGGACGGCCGTCGGCGCCGAGCATGCGCGGCACCGAGTGGCCGTAGATGTCGGCGTCCACGACACCGACCTTCAGGCCGTCGGCGGCCATCGCCGCCGCCAGGTTGACCGTCACCGAGGACTTGCCGACGCCGCCCTTGCCGGAGGCGACCGCGTAGACGCGGGTGAGGTTGCCGGGCTTGGCGAAGGGGACCTCGCGCTCGGCCTGGCCGCCGCGCAGGGCCGCGGCCAGCTCCCGGCGCTGCTCGTCGCTCATGACGTCCAGGGTGACGTCGACGCGGGTGACGCCCTCGACCCGGGAGACCGCCTGGGTGACGCGCTCGGTGATGGTCTCGCGCATGGGGCAGCCGGAGACCGTCAGGTACACGGTGACCGCGACCGCGCCGTCCTCCCCGATCTCCACCGATTTGACCATCCCCAGTTCGGTGATGGGGCGGTTGATCTCGGGGTCGTTCACCGTCGCCAGTGCCTCGCGCACCGCGTCTTCCGTAGCCATGAGAACGATGGTACGGCGCGCCGAGGGGCGTCCGGGATGCCCCTCAGCGGTCGTTTGTGTCACGTCCCGGGGACCGTTCCGACCGTTCTGCCGGGAATACGACATGGCCGGGATGCCCGTCGTGCCGTCGCCGCTCGTCCAGCTCCTTGACGAGGTCCTGCAGCTCGGAGCGGATCCAGTCGCGGGTCGCGACCTCGCCGAGGCCCAGGCGCAGCGCGGCGATCTCCCGGGTCAGGTACTCGGTGTCGGCGATGGACCGCTCGTTCTGCTTGCGGTCCTGCTCCAGGTTGACCCGGTCGCGGTCGTCCTGCCGGTTCTGCGCGAGCAGGATCAGCGGCGCCGCGTAGGAGGCCTGAAGGGACAGCACCAGTGTGAGGAAGATGAACGGGTACGGGTCGAACCGCAGATGGCTGGGCGCGGTGATGTTCCACGTCAGCCACACGAAGATGACGACCGTCATCCAGACGATGAAGCGCCCCGTGCCCAGGAAGCGGGCGATGCGCTCCGACAGCCGCCCGAAGGCCTCCGGGTCCCACTCCGGCAGCACCCGGCGGCGCGGCGGGCGCGGCTGGTCGAGCCGGGGCGCACGGGGCCGGGTGGCGGCCGTGGCGCCCACGGGGTGGCGTTCACGGGTCGCGGCGTCACGCTCGGGAGCCATGGCTGCCCACCCCCTCGTTGTTCTCGTCGTTCAGGTGGAACTCCGTCTCCCGCCAGTCCTCCGGGAGCATGTGGTCCAGCACGTCGTCCACGGTGACCGCGCCGAGCAGCGCCCCGGACTCGTCGACCACGGGCGCGGCGACCATGTCGTACGTGGCGAAGAACCCGGCGATCAGGCGCAGCGCCGCGCCCGGGGCCAGCGGCTGCAGGTCGGTGTCGACGATGGAGCTGACCAGGTTGTACGGCGGCTCGCGCAGCAGCCGCTGGAAGTGGACGGTGCCCAGGTACTTGCCGGTCGGCGTCTCGTCCGGCGGCCGGCACACGTACACCTGGGCGGCGAGCGCCGGGGACAGGTCGGGGTTGCGTACCCGGGCGAGGGCGTCGGCGACGGTGGCGTCCGGGCGCAGCACGACCGGCTCGGTGGTCATCAGACCGCCGGCCGTGTGCTCCTCGTACGACATCAGGCGGCGCATGTCGGCCGCGTCGGACGGCTGCATCAGGCTCAGCAGCCGCTCCTTGTCCTCCTCGGGCAGCTCGCCGAGCAGGTCGGCGGCGTCGTCGGGGTCCATGGCCTCCAGGACGTCCGCCGCGCGCTCCTCCTTGAGCTTGCCGAGGATCTCGATCTGGTCGTCCTCCGGCAGCTCCTCGAGCACGTCGGCCAGCCGGTCGTCGTCGAGCGCGGCGGCGACCTCGGCGCGCCGCTTGGGGGAGAGGTGGTGCAGCACGTTGGCGAGGTCGGCGGGGCGCAGCTGCTCGAAGGTGGCGAGCAGGCTCTCGGCGCCCTGGCCGTGCTCCTCCAGGGAGAAGCCGGTGACGGCCGACCACTCGGCGGTCAGCGTCTCGCCCCTGGCGCGCCGGAAGGCCCCGCCCTTCCTTCCCTTGCGGACGAAGACGCGGTCGACCTCCCAGTCGCGGCGGGCGGGAAGCTGCTGCACGGACACGTCGAGGACGGTGACCTCCTCGCCGGTCTCCACGAGCGTCACCCGCCGGTCCAGCAGTTCGCCGAAGACCAGCCGCTCGGTGGGCCGCTGCTCGAAGCGCCGGACGTTCATCACACCGGTGGTGATGACCTGTCCGGACTCGATGCCGGTGACCCGGGTCATGGGCAGGAAGATGCGGCGCCGGGTGGCCAGTTCGACGACCAGGCCGAGCAGCCGTGGGGGCCTGCGGCCCACGCGCAGCATCACGACGAGGTCGCGCACACGGCCCACCTGGTCGCCGTTCGGGTCGAAGACGGGGACCCCGGCGAGGTGCGAGACGAAGATCCGGGGGGCGCCGGCTGCCATGGCTGTGCTTCCTCTGCTGACGTGGCCTGGGAATCGCCCAGTGTTCGGGTGTTCCGCTCTCTTTGTGGATGGGTCGGTGAATTGCTCGGATTTGCCCGCTCGGGTGCGCTTCAGGCTAGCCCGTACCGGTCGGATACGCCCTGGTGGCGGGTCCGGACGGACTCGCTCCGCCGGGCGGCCGAGGCACCGGTACGCTGCGGTCCACCCCTCAGGAACCGTCAGAAAGGCGACCCCACCTGTGACTGCGACTCCCCAGGGCCGTACCCGCCGGGCCGCGCTGGTGGCGGTGATCTGCGCCGTCGCGGGCGCGGCGGCGCTCACCGGGTGCGGCGGCGAGGATCCGGACGCGGGGACGAACGGCGTGGGCAAGCTGCCCCCCGACAGCATCCAGGCGAAGACGCGGGCCGCGGCGTCGGCGGCGTCCGCGGTACGGCTGTCCGGCACGGTCGTCACCAGCGGCCGTACGTACACGCTGGACATGCGGCTCAAGGACGACGGCGGCACCGGGTCGGTGACGTCGAAGGGGGCCACCTTCAAGCTGCTGCGGGTGGGCAGGCAGCTGTATCTGAAGGCCGACGCGGACTTCTGGAACGAGGCCGGCGGCAAGGACGGCGGCGACGGCGCGGCGGCCTCGCTGGACGGCAAGTACGTCAAGGTGCCGCAGGGCGACCCCGCGTACAAGAAGTTCAGCGGCTTCACGGACAAGGACGTCCTCCTCGACGGACTGCTCACACTGCACGGTTCGCTGGCGACGGACGGGCACCACGAGGACGCGGGTACCCGCACCATCCGCATCACCGGCGACAAGGGCTCCGGCGGCAGCCTCGACGTCTCCCTGGAGGGCACCCCCTATCCGCTCCGCCTGGTCCGCGCGGGCGGTGCGGGCACCCTGAGCTTCTCCGACTGGGGTAAGGACTTCGCCGTGACCGAGCCTGCGAAGGGTGAGACCGTGGACTACGGCCGGCAGCTCCCGGCGTCCTAGCAGTGCCGCCGCGGGCTTCCGGGCGGCCGGTGTCAGCGACGCTTTCGGCGCTTCATCAGCAGCCTCGGCAGTCCCGCGGGCACCGGCTTCCGCGTGGTCGCCGGTGTCGCGACCGGCCGCTCGGCCAGGCTGCCGTCGGGCAACGGCGCCACCGGCCCGGCCGGAGCCAGGCGCAGCACCCGGCACTCGCGGGCCCAGCGGGCCGGCATCCGCTCGCCGTCGGGGGCGTTCAGGCGCTTGCCCTTCAGCTCGGCGACGGCCGCCTCCCACTCCGCGGAGCCGGAGGGCAGCTCGGAGACGGTCGCGGGGAACGTCACCAGCCGCCCGCCCTTGTCCTTGCTGCGCACGGTGACCTCGGCGGACCCTCCGTCGACCAGCGCCTCGAGCGGCTGCTCACCGGGTCCGTCGCCGACCAGGCACACCGCGCCGTCGTGCCACACGTGCCACAGCGCACGCGCGGCAGCGGCGCCCGCGCCTTTGACCCAGACGAGGCCGGACTTCTTCGAGGCCTCCTCGACGAGGGCCCGGTCGAGCAGCTCACGTGTCATGTGCCCAGCCTATCCAGCGCCCGGTCACAGCCAGCCGTTGCGCTTGAGCACCCGGTGGATGCCCACGCACATGGCGACCGTGACGCTCAGGACCAGCGGATAGCCGTACTTCCAGTGCAGCTCCGGCATGTGGTCGAAGTTCATGCCGTACACGCCGGTCACCATCGTCGGCACGGCGATGATCGCGGCCCAGGCGGTGATCTTGCGCATGTCCTCGTTCTGCGCGACGGACGCCTGCGCCAGGTTCGCCTGGAGGATGGAGTTGAGGAGTTCGTCGAAGCCCAGCACCTGCTCCTGGACCCGGGCGAGGTGGTCGGCGACGTCCCGGAAGTACTTCTGGATGTCCGGGTCGATCAGCCGCATCGGCCGCTCGCTCAGCAGCTGCATGGGCCGCAGCAGCGGCGCCACCGCGCGCTTGAACTCCAGCACCTCGCGCTTGAGCTGGTAGATCCGCGCCGAGTCCACACCGCGGGACACCCCGCCCTTGCGGCCCGGCGAGAAGACCTCGGTCTCCACCTCGTCGATGTCGTCCTGCACGGCGTCGGCGACCGCGATGTAGCCGTCCACGACATGGTCGGCGATGGCGTGCAGCACGGCCGAGGGGCCCTTGGCGAGCAGTTCCGGATCGTCCTGCAGCCGGTGCCGCAGCGCCCGCAGCGAGCCCTTGCCGCCGTGCCGGACGGTGATGAAGAAGTCCCGGCCGGTGAAGCACATGACCTCGCCGGTCTCGACGACCTCGCTGTTGGCGGTGAGCCGGTCGTGCTCGACGTAGTGGATGGTCTTGAAGACGGTGAAGAGCGAGTCGTCGTAGCGCTCCAGCTTGGGCCGCTGGTGCGCCTGCACCGCGTCCTCCACCGCCAGCGGGTGCAGCCCGAACTCGGTCGCGATACCGGCGAATTCGGCCTCGGTCGGCTCGTGCAGGCCGATCCACACGAAGCCGCCGTCGCGCCGCACCAGCCGCATCGCCTCCTGCGGGCTGAGCGGCCCCGTGCTCGTCACCCGCCGGCCGTCGCGGTAGACGGCGCAGTCCACGACGGCCGAGGACGTGGCGGGGTCACGGGTGGTGTCGTACGACGACGGGCCGGTCTCCTTGCGCAGCGAGACACGGGACGGACGGACCACGGCGCGCAGATCACGGATCATCGACATGGGCAGGCTCCTTCGCGACAGGCAGCGAAAGACCGCGGGCGACGGCTGGAACCACCCGGAATGGGGACGTCCTGACGCGGGATGTTTGGCACGTCCACAAAGCGGGGAGCACCGCACCGTCGCGGTGGCGACTTCGCTACTGATGCAGAACTGTGGCGATCCGACGGATCACACGATCAGTCGGACCGGGCAAAGCGATACGAAGCGCTCTTCCGAAGGGCGACACGCACGGGAAGGCAGCAGCAGCCAGCCAGAAACCAGCCAGTGACTACATCAGCGGGCGGAAGAGCGAGTGGTACTGCACGGTCGACTTCGATCCATGACAGCCCCACCTCCTCCGGCCGGTCCCTCGTAAGGGAGTCTCAGGTGCCGGGACTTGACGGCATGCTCGGCATGCTGTCCCGAACCACCGGCTCAGCGTAGCAGCCGCCCGAAGTGTCAAGGCGCCGCTTTGCCCGCTACTGACGAGTTCTATGCTCACCGCATGGTTGATGTTCTTCCCCTGGTCGAGGCACGGCTGACCAGCGCGCTGGGCGAGCCGGACGCGCGCGCCGCCGTCACCTTCCTCGGCACGGACCGCATCGAGGTGCTCCGGTTCCGGGAGGGGGACGTCCTCAGGTACGCCACCCTCGGCATGTCCGCGCACCCCATGACCGACCCCGCCGCGCTGCTCGCCGACCCGGTCAGGGGCCCCCGCGCCGAGCTGGTGCTCTCCGTCCGCGCGGGCGGCGCCGACACCGACAAGGTGCTGCGCCCGCTCGCCGTGCTGGCCGCGTCCCCGCAGGTCGAGGGGGTCATCGTGAACCCCGGCGCCTCCCTCGACGTGGGTGAGCCGCTGTGGCCCGGCGCCCCCTTCACCTCGGTCCTGGTGGGGGAGCCCGGCGGCCTGGTGGAGGACCTGGAGCTGGACGAACCGCTGGAGCCCGTGCGGTTCCTGCCGCTGCTGCCGATGACCCCGAACGAGGCCGCCTGGAAGCGGGTGCACGGCGCCCAGGCCCTCCAGGAGCGCTGGCTGGGCAGCGGGACGGACCTGCGCGATCCGGCCCGCCGGTCCGTCCCGCTCGACTGACCCCGCAGTGACCGATCTCACCAACGCGCGCGTGGAAGCGGTCAGTTGGCGAAGACGGTGACCGAGTCCTCGGTGGCGTGCGCCGTCGCGTGCGCGGCCGACTCGTGGGCGAGGGCCCGGCGCCGTACGACCACCACGAGCGCGCCCAGCAGCGCGGTGACCGCCGCCACCAGGAACGGCACGTGGATGTCGCTCCACTCCTGAAGCTTCGGCGCGAGGTAGGGAGCGGCGGCGGCCGCGAACCAGCGGACGAAGTTGTAGCCGGCGCTGGCCACCGGGCGCGGGGCGTCCGACACGCCGAGCGCCAGCTCGGTGTAGACCGTGTTGTTCACGCCGATGAAGGCGCCGGACAGCACCGTGCAGACGATCGCGGCGGTGTGGTCGCCGTAGCCGAGGACCAGGACGTCCGCGGCGAGCAGCACCAGCGAGCCGCCGAGCACCTTCAGCGAGCCGAACCGCTGCTGCATGCGCGGCGCCACGATCACGGAGAAGACCGCCAGCAGCACACCCCAGGCGAAGAACACCGCACCGGAGCGGTACGGGGTCATCTCCAGCACGAACGGCGTGAAGGCCAGCACCGTGAAGAACGTGTAGTTGTAGAAGAACGCCGAGACCGCCGCCGAGGCGAGACCGCCGTGGCCGAGCGCCCTGACCGGGTCCAGCACCGAGGTCCTGCGGGCCGGCTTGGGCTGCTCCTTCAGGAACGCCGTGATGCACAGGAAGCCGATCGCCATCAGCGTGGCCGTGCCGAAGAAGGGGTAGCGCCAGCTGAGGTTGCCGAGGACCGCGCCGAGCAGCGGGCCGCAGGCCATGCCGAGGCCGAGCGCGGACTCGTAGAGCAGGATCGCCGCCGCGCTGCCTCCGGCCGCCGCGCCGACGATCACCGCCAGGGCGGTGGAGACGAACAGCGCGTTGCCGAGTCCCCAGCCCGCCCGGAAGCCGACCAGCTGGCCGACGCTGCCCGAGGTGCCGGCCAGGCCCGCGAAGACGACCACGAAGGCGAGGCCGAGCAGCAGCGTCCTGCGGCCCCCGATGCGGCTGGAGACGAAGCCGGTCAGCAGCATCGCCACCGCGGTGATCAGGAAGTACGAGGTGAAGAGCAGGGACACCTGGCTGGGGGTGGCGTGCAGGCCCTGCGCGATGGACGGCAGGATCGGGTCGACCAGGCCGATGCCCATGAAGGCGACGACGGAGGCGCCGGCCGTGGCCCAGACCGCCTTGGGCTGCCGCAGGAGTTCCATGTTCTCTCCGCTCTCTCCAACAAGTTAGCTCCGCTAATAAGTGTAAACTACACTCATCTGGTCGTCCCGTGCTCGCGGAAGGCCGTTCCCGCCGGACGGGTGATCGTCCTTGACGTGGGCGGGCCGGGGTAGGACCGTGGAGCCCTATGAGGGGCGAACCCAGTTGCCCGAGGTGCGGTGGCCGGGTCAGGGCGCCCGGTCTCTTCGCCGATGCGTGGCAGTGCGATGTGCACGGTCCGGTGTATCCGCTGCAGCCCGTGATCCCGCCCAGTGTCGAGGCCCTCGCCGCGGTCGTGCACCGCACGCACGTTCCGCTGTGGATGCCCTGGCCGCTGCCCGTCGGCTGGCTCTTCACCGGCGTGGCCTACGCGGGCGACGACCGCAGCGGCGGCCGCGCCACCGCCGTCGCCTGCTCCGGACCCGGCCCGCTCGGCGGTCCCGGCGAACTCATCCTCGTCGCCGAGGAACTCGGCGTCGGCCTCGGCGCGCGGTACGCGGGAATCGACGGCCCCGATCCGGGGTCGTACATGAACGTCGAGAAGCCGCCCCAGGCCAAGGTGCTGGCCGCGGGCCGGCCGACCCCGCTCTGGCACGTCTACCGCACCCCCGACGACCGGGCCGTCTTCGCCGGCGAGGCGCTCGGCATGTGGCTGTGGGCGGTGATCTGGCCCGAGCAGGCCGGCCTGCTCATGTACGACGAGCTGGTGCTGACGGATCTGCGGGACGCGGGGGCGGAGCTGGATCTGGTGCCGTGCGGAGCGCTTTCGCCGCGCTTGCTTCGGCCGTGACGCCTACCGGGGTGCCGGGTTCCCGCCGTTGGGCGGGTGCGGGTCTCGTTGTGGTTGCTCGCGCCGTTCCCCGCGCCCCTTGAGGTCGGCCGCCGTAGGGGGCGCTGATCGGTTGCGGGTGTGACCGGCGGGCTTCAAAACACCGTTATCCTTAGGTGTCCCCTTCCGTCCGTCCTGCCTGGAGTCTGCGTGCGTATCGATCTGCACTGTCACTCCACGGCCTCCGACGGTACGGACACGCCTGCCGAGCTGGTGCGCAAGGCGGGGGCTGCCGGGCTGGACGTCGTCGCGCTGACCGATCACGACACCACCCGCGGGTACGCCGAGGCGATCGCCGCGCTGCCCGAGGGGCTGACGCTGGTCACCGGCGCCGAGCTGTCCTGCCGTGTCGACGGCGTCTCCATGCACCTGCTGGCCTACCTCTTCGACCCCGAGGAGCCCGCTCTGCTCGCCGAGCGCGAGCTGGTGCGCGACGACCGGGTGCCGCGGGCCAAGGGCATGATCGCCAAGCTGAACGCGCTGGGCGTGCCGGTCACCTGGGAGCAGGTCGAGCGGATCGCGGCCGGCGGTTCCGTGGGGCGCCCGCACGTCGCCACCGCGCTGGTCGAGCTGGGCGTCGTGCCGACGGTGAGCGAGGCGTTCACCGAGGAGTGGCTGGCGGACGGCGGCCGGGCCTACGTGGAGAAGCACGAGACCGACCCCTTCGAGGCGATCCGGCTGGTCAAGAACGCGGGCGGGGTCTGCGTGTTCGCGCATCCGGCCGCCGCCAAGCGCGGGCGCACGGTCCCCGAGGCGCGGATCGCCCAGCTGGCCGAGGCCGGCCTGGACGGCGTCGAGGTCGACCACATGGACCACGACGCCGACGCCCGCGACCGGCTGCGCGGCCTGGCGAAGGACCTGGACCTGCTGGTCACGGGCTCCTCCGACTACCACGGCAGCCGCAAGGACGTCGCGCTCGGCGCGTACACGACCGACCCCGAGGTGTACGGGGAGATCACCCGGCGGGCGACCGGGGCGTTCCCCGTCCCGGGCACCGGCGGAGCCTGAGGCCCTCGGCGGCCCTCCCGCGCCCGTAGTCCACCTGTTCAAGCAAGGCCAGTACTTCCCCCATGTTCGACCTCGCCGTCTTCGGCTCCCTGTTCCTGACCCTTTTTGTCATCATGGATCCCCCTGGGATCACCCCGATCTTCCTCGCCCTGACCGCCGGCCGTCCGGCCAAGGTGCAGAAGCGGATGGCCTTCCAGGCCGTGTGCGTCGCCGGCGGGGTCATCGCCACGTTCGGCGTCCTGGGGCACCAGATCCTGAACTACCTGCACGTCTCCGTGCCCGCGCTGATGATCGCGGGCGGTCTGCTGCTCCTGCTGATCGCGCTGGACCTGCTCACCGGCAAGACCGACGAGCCGAAGCAGACCAAGGACGTGAACGTGGCGCTCGTGCCGCTGGGCATGCCGCTGCTGGCCGGACCGGGCGCGATCGTGTCCGTGATCCTGGCCGTGCAGAAGGCGGACAGCGTGTCCACGCAGATATCGGTGTGGACGGCGATCCTCGCGATCCACGTCGTGCTGTGGCTGGTGATGCGTTACTCGCTGCTGATCATCCGGGTCATCAAGGACGGCGGTGTCGTCCTGGTGACGCGGCTCGCGGGCATGATGCTGTCCGCGATCGCCGTGCAGCAGATCATCAACGGGATCACTCAGGTGATCCGGGGGAGCTGAGCGCGTCGTCTCGGCTCCCCCGGAAAGCTTGAGTGCGTCTACCCCGTTACGAGGCCGGGGTCTCGGCCGGGCGGATCCACAGACGCTGCCCGATGGCGGCGGCCTGCTGAACGATCCGGTTGACGGAGGCGGCGTCCACGACGGTGCTGTCCACGGTGGTGCCGTCGACCTCGTCGAGTCGCATGATCTCGAAGCGCACAGGCTTCTCCCTTCGTCTGGTCATCCTCCTGCGGAGAACTACTTGGCGGACCGGACGTGTCCCCGGTCTCGTACAGAGTCAACGTGCTGCTTGTTACAAACATTCCCTACGCTAAATAAATTTTTCGAACGTCTAATGACTGACGGGTAAGCGGACCGAGGGGCGGCCGACCCGGAGGACCGGCCCGGAGGACCGACCGGGAGCAGTTGTGTTCACAGCGTGACCGCCGGGACAATGGAGGCGATGAACGACGACCTGGCCGCCCTGGCCACCCGCATCGACCGCACGAACGAGCTGCTGGAACGCATGCTCGCCGAGGTGGCGAAGACGCCCTCCACCCACGCGATCTTCGTCGACGCCGGGTATCTGTACGCGGCCGCGGGCCGGCTCGTCGCGGGCACCGAGGACCGCAGGGCCTTCGACCTCGACGCCGAGGGACTGATCGACGCGCTCATCGACCGGGCCCGCCAGGTCTTCGCCGACAGCCGCCTGCTGCGCGTCTACTGGTACGACGGCGCCCGCCGCCGCATCCACACCGCCGAGCAGCAGAGCATCGCCGAACTCCCCGACGTCAAGGTCCGCCTGGGCAACCTCAACGCCAACAACCAGCAGAAGGGCGTCGACTCGCTGATCCGCGGCGACCTCGAATCACTGGCCCGGCACCGCGCGATCAGCGACGCCGCCCTGCTCGGCGGCGACGAGGACCTGGTGTCGGCGGTCGAGGCCGCGCAGGGCTACGGCGCCCGGGTCCACCTGTGGGGCATCGAGGCGCCCGAGGGCCGCAACCAGGCCGAGCCGCTGCTCTGGGAGGTCGACAGCCAGCGCACCCTCGACCTCGAGTTCTTCAAGCCGTACGTCTCCCGCCGCACGGCCGCCGCCTACGACGCCGCCGGCGGCGCCCGCCCCACCCGCGACGAGGTGCGCTTCGTCGGCGCGCAGATCGCCGCGAAGTGGCTGGTCGCCCGGGGCCGCGAGACCCTGGTCGAACTGCTCCCCGGCCACCCCTATCTGCCCGGCTCGGTCGACCAGGACCTGCTGGTCGAGGCCGAGGGCCTGCTCCAGTACTCCCTGCGCGGCCAGGCCGACCTGCGCCGCGCGCTCCGGGACGGCTTCTGGGAGCATCTGCAGGCGCAGTTCTAGCGGTCGTCCAGCGGACACAGCAGCGGCAGTACCAGCGGCGTTACTTGCGCCGTTCGCCCGTCCCGCTCCCGCTCCTGCTCCGGCTTCCCGGGCCGTCCCAGAAGTCGGCGAGCGCCTGGGCCGTGGCGAGGGGCCGGTCGGTGTTGGGGGAGTGCTCGGCGCCCTCGATCACCGTCCGGCGTGCGCCGAGCCGCGCCGCCATGTCGTCCAGCAGGGGCAGCGGCCAGGTGTCGTCCCGCGCGCCGGACAGGACGTGCATCGGCAGGGGTACGGTGGCCAGTTCCGCCACCCGGTCCGGTTCCGTGCACAACTGGCGCCCGGTGGCGATCAGTTGGGCGGGCCTGGTGCCCAGCCAGCGGCGCCGCAGGTCGTCCCGGTCGTCCAGCCCGCTGTCGAGCGCCTGCGTCACGGTGTCCTCCGGCGTCTCCATCGCCTGGATCGCCTCCCACACCTCCGCCATGCCCATCACCGCGAGCGCGTCCCGCAGCAGCTTCACCCGCTGCTGCTGGGGCTCCGAGATCTGCGCGGGGCCGGAGGACATGAGGGTCAGCGAACGGAAGGGCGCGTGGTCGAGCAGTACGGCGGTCCGTGCGATCTGTCCGCCGAGCGAGTGCCCGAGAAGATGCACCGGCTCTCCGAGCGCCTCAGCCTGCGCGAGTACGTCCCGCGCCAACTCCTCCTGCGCGTACGCCGATTCGTCGGTCTCGGGGCCGTCCGACTCGTACTGGCCGCGCCCGTCGACGGCCACCGTCCGGTATCCGCGCCGGGCCAGCGGCACATGCAGCGGATTGAAGTCCTCCTTGCTCCCGGTGAACCCCGGCAGCAACAGCGCCACGCCACGCGGCTCGACCCCGTCGGCCACGGGAGCGTCCACGACGGCGAACTCCCCCCGCACGGTCCGCAGAAAGTACGCACGGGCACCCGGAGGCGGGACGAAGGTGGCGGGCCTGCTCATGGGGAGAGGCTATCGGGCGAGGCGCGGAGCCGCCGGGCGCGGGGAGGGGACTGGCGGCGGTACGCGGGCGGGACGGTACACGGGCGGAGCCGGAAACGCGAGGGCCCGGTCCAGGTGAGTGGACCGGGCCCTCGCGTGCGTCCGTCGGTGACGGTGTGCCGGATCAGCCTTCCGCGGCCTCGACGACCGCCGTCGCCTTGCGCGTGCGGCGGCGCGGCTTGGCCTCCGGCTCCTCGCTGGCCTGCGCCGGGATCTCCGCGGCGACGGCCTTGCGGGTCCGGCGCGCCTTCGGCGCGGCCACCTCGGCGTCCCCGTCCGCCTCGGCGACGGCAGCGGCCGTCTTCCGGGTGCGGCGCGGCTTGGCCTCGGCCTCGGCCGCTTCGGTGGAGGCGGCCGTCTTGCGCGTACGGCGCGGCTTGGCCTCGGCCTCCGCTTCAGCCGGGGCGGCCTCGGTGGCGGCGGCTGCCGTCTTCCGGGTCCGGCGCG
>NZ_JBIDAL010000006.1:0-254578 GCF_043202415.1 Streptomyces sp. NPDC048192 | reverse complement strand
CGGCTTGGCTTCCGTGCCTTCGGCGGTGTCGACGGCCGTCTCGGCGGCGGCTGCCGTCTTCCGGGTGCGGCGGGGCTTGGCCTCGGCCTCGGGGGCGTCGGTCGTCTCCGGGGCGACGGCGGCCTTCTTGCGGGTGCGGCGCGGCTTGGCTTCCGTGCCTTCGGCGGTGTCGACGGCCGTCTCGGCGGCGGCTGCCGTCTTCCGGGTGCGGCGGGGCTTGGCCTCGGCCTCGGGGGCCTCCGTCGTCTCCGGGGCGGCGGCCGCCGTCTTCCGGGTGCGGCGCGGCTTGGTCTCCGCCTCGGCCTTCGCCGGGGCCGTCTCGGTGGCGGCGGCTGCCGTCTTGCGGGTCCGGCGCGGCTTGGCCTCCGTGCCCTCGGCCGTGGCCACGGCCGCCTCGGCAGCCGGCTCGGCCGTCTTGCGCGTACGGCGGCGCGGCTTGGCCTCCGCGGTCTCCACGGGCGCGGCCTCGGCCTGGGGCTCGGCGGCCACAGGGGCCGTCTCCGCCACGGGCGCGGGGGCCGTCTCGGTGACGGCCGGCTCCGCCGACTTGCGGGTACGGCGGCGACGCGGCTTCTCGGGCGCCTCCGGGGCCTCCGGCAGGGCCGGCCCCTCGGCCGTGTCCACCGCCTCGACGGCCGCGTCGGCGGCCTCGGCGACCTGCGCGGTCGCGGCGGCCTGGACGGCCGTATCCGGCTGGGCCGCCGCTCCGCCGCGCGTGCGGCGACGGCGGCGCAGCGTGCGCTGCTCCCCGGCCTGCTCGGTCACCTCGTCGGCACCGGACTCGGCGGCCGGCGTCGCGGTGGTCGCGGTCGCGTCGAGCGGGGCCCCGCCGCGGGTGCGGCGGCGCCGGCGCGGCGTACGGGCCGTACGCTCGCGCTCACCGGTGCCGGACTCGGGACGGCCGTCCCGCCCGGCCCGGCCACCGCGGCCGCGACCGCGGGCGCCGCGCCCGCCGGTCTCGCCGAGGTCCTCCAGCTCCTCCGCGTCCAGACCGGCACGGGTCCGCTCCGAGCGCGGCAGGGTGCCCTTGGTGCCCTCGGGGATCCCGAGGTCGGTGAACAGGTGCGGGGAGCTCGAGTACGTCTCCACCGGGTCGTTGAAGTCCAGCTCCAGCGCCTTGTTGATCAGCTGCCAGCGCGGGATGTCGTCCCAGTCGACGAACGTGATCGCCGTACCCTTCGCGCCCGCGCGGCCCGTGCGGCCGACCCGGTGCAGGTAGGTCTTCTCGTCCTCGGGGGACTGGTAGTTGATGACGTGGGTGACGCCCTCGACGTCGATGCCGCGCGCGGCGACGTCGGTGCAGACCAGCACGTCGACCTTGCCGTTGCGGAACGCGCGCAGCGCCTGCTCGCGGGCGCCCTGGCCGAGGTCGCCGTGGACCGCGCCGGCGGCGAACCCGCGGCGCTGGAGCTGCTCGGCGATGTCGGCGGCCGTGCGCTTGGTCCGGCAGAAGATCATCGCAAGACCGCGGCCCTCGGCCTGCAGGATGCGGGCGACCATCTCCGGCTTGTCCATGTTGTGCGCGCGGTAGACGAACTGCTTGATGTTCGCGACCGTCACGCCCTCGTCGTCCGGGGCGGTGGCGCGGATGTGCGTGGGCCGCGACATGTAGCGGCGCGCGAGGCCGATGACCGCGCCCGGCATCGTCGCCGAGAACAGCATGGTCTGCCGCTTGGCCGGCAGCATGTCGATGATCTTCTCGACGTCGGGCAGGAAGCCCAGGTCGAGCATCTCGTCGGCCTCGTCGAGGACCAGGCACTTGACGTGCTTCAGGTTCAGCTTCTTCTGGCCCGCGAGGTCGAGCAGCCGGCCCGGCGTGCCGACGACGACGTCGACGCCCTTCTGCAGGGCCTCGACCTGCGGCTCGTAGGCCCGGCCGCCGTAGATCGCCAGCACCCGCACGTTACGGACCTTGCCGGCCGTCAGCAGGTCGTTGGTGACCTGGGTGCACAGCTCGCGCGTGGGGACGACGACCAGCGCCTGCGGGGCGTCGGTGAGGGCCTCGGGGGCGGCGCGTCCGGCCTCGACGTCGGCGGGTACGGTGACGCGCTCCAGGAGCGGAAGACCGAAGCCCAGCGTCTTGCCGGTGCCGGTCTTGGCCTGGCCGATGACGTCCGTGCCGGAAAGGGCGACGGGAAGGGTCATCTCCTGGATGGGGAAGGGAGTGACGATACCGACGGCCTCCAGGGCCTCGGCGGTCTCGGGAAGGATCCCGAGGTCTCGGAATGTGGTAGTCAGGGTCATGCCTCTTCTGTGTGCGCGGTGCGAGGCGAGCGCGGGGGTCATGTGCGACCGTGCCGGGGACGTCGGCTGCCGTACGGGCGAGCCACTCAAGGCAAGCCGTATGACACGGGACCTCTGCCGACGCTCTAGCGCTCGTACCGCTGAGGGTGTCCCTCCGGTCGTCGCACGGACTGTGCCGTACGGCCACGGAGGGCTGTCGGGTCGGAGCCGATCGGGCCACCGACCGGGCATCCTCATACGTGCGGCCTGTGCGGAGACGTCGACCATCGTCGACGCACTCTGGCAGGCGCATTACCACCATACCCCGGAATCGCGCACATGCGATGGCCGATTTGGTCACGTCATGGTCGTCACACTGATCCGGCGGCGCCCACCGGCGCCACGCGAGCGGGCTATTGTGCGCCTCATGACTAGCTCTGACAAGCCTGAGAACGAGTCCGCCGCACCCGCCGGCGTCGCCGCCAAGGACTGGACCCAGGCCTCCGCCGACCCGCAGTACCGCGCCGCCGTCGTGGATCTGCTCGGCGCGCTCGCGTACGGCGAGCTCGCGGCGTTCGAGCGGCTCGCGGAGGACGCGAAGCTCGCGCCCACCCTCGCGGACAAGGCGGAGCTGGCGAAGATGGCCTCGGCCGAGTTCCACCACTTCGAGCGGCTGCGGAACCGCCTGACCGAGATCGGCGAGGAGCCGACGGCGGCGATGGACCCGTTCGTGGCCGCGCTGGACGGCTTCCACAAGCAGACCGCGCCCTCGGACTGGCTGGAGGGCCTGGTCAAGGCGTACGTCGGCGACTCGATCGCCAGCGACTTCTACCGCGAGGTCGCCGCGCGCCTCGACTCCGACACGCGTGAGCTGGTTCTCGCCGTCCTCGACGACACCGGGCACGCCGGGTTCGCGGTGGAGAAGGTGCGCGCCGCCATCGACGCCGACCCGCGCGTGGGCGGCCGGCTGGCGCTGTGGGCGCGGCGGCTGATGGGCGAGGCCCTGTCGCAGTCCCAGCGGGTGGTCGCCGACCGGGATGCGCTGTCGACGATGCTCGTGGGCGGGGTGGCCGACGGCTTCGATCTCGCGGAGGTCGGAAAGATGTTCTCGCGGATCACCGAGGCGCACACGAAGCGGATGGCCGCGCTGGGCTTGGCGGCGTAGCGCCCTGTGGGGGGTGGGTGTGGGGAGTTCGCGGCTGCGGGTGCGTCGTGGTTGCTCGCGCCCGCGCGGCGAAGCCGCACATCGAGCGGGGCCCCGCGCCCCTGACGGCTCGGCTTCGCCTACGCCGTCAATGATCGTCGGCGGAGCGGGCGGAGCAGGAGCGACAGGGACGCCGTCGAGATGACCGCGGCGCCCAGGAGGCTCAGCCAGGCGACGCCGGGGCCGAGGGCGGTGTGGGTGACGAAGTCGCCGAAGAGGGCGCCCGCGACGCCCGTGCACAGCACCAGCGGGCGGGCCGGCAGGCGGTGGGACAGCCGGTAGGCCGCCGCCGAGGCGAGGACGAGACCGAGCACAGCGGATCCGAGTGCTTCGAGGATCATCTCCGGGTCCCTCCCACGGCGAATCTGCCTTCGGCGCGTCTGCCTTGACGGTCGTCGTGCGTCCTACCCGTGACCTGCGGAGTTCAATCCTCCGCTGTGGAGGAGTTGTGCTCCGCTTGTGGGTATCTTCCACGCGAAAGGGCCCGGCGGCTCGCGGCCGCCGGGCCCTTGTGCATGATGTCCGCCTACAGCGCGCCGAAGCCCACCTTGCGGACGGTCGGCTCGCCGATGTCCACGTACGCGAGGCGGTCGGTCGGGACCAGGACCTTGCGGCCCTTCTCGTCCGTAAGGCTCAGCAGCCCCGTCTTCCCGGCCAGCGCCTCGGCGACCACACGCTCGACCTCCTCGACGCTCTGAGCGCTCTCCAGAACGATCTCGCGAGGCGCGTGCTGCACGCCGATCTTGACCTCCACGGCTATGTCCCTCCGACGGTCACTGATGTGCGCGATCTTCCGCGCCCTACTTCAGCACACATTAGCCCGGTGAGGGGACGCACACGCTCCCGGCCGGAACGCCATCAGCGAACAGCCGCCGGAGCCCGTACGCGCGCGTCAGTGGTGTTCGCTGCCGTGCAGCGGGAAACCGGCGATGCCCCGCCACGCCAGCGAGGTCAGCAGCTGCACCGCCTGGTCGCGCGGCACGCTGCGGTCGCTGTGCAGCCAGGAGCGGGCCACCACCTGGGCGAGGCCGCCGAGCCCGGAGGCGAGCAGCATCGACTCCGCGCGCGACAGGCCCGTGTCCTCGGCGATGACGTCGCAGATCGCCTCGGCGCACTCGTTCGTGACCTTGTCGACGCGCTCGCGCACCGCGGGCTCGTTCGTCAGGTCCGACTCGAACACCAGCCGGAACGCGCCGCCGTCGTCCTCCACGTAGGCGAAGTAGGCGTCCATGGTCGCCCGGACGCGCTGCTTGTTGTCGGTCGTCGAGGCGAGCGCGCTCCGCACGGACTGGATCAGCGACTCGCAGTGCTGGTCCAACAGGGCGAGGTACAGGTCGAGCTTGCCGGGAAAGTGCTGGTAGAGCACCGGCTTGCTCACGCCGGCCCGCTCGGCGATGTCGTCCATCGCCGCCGCGTGGTACCCCTGAGCGACGAAAACCTCCTGGGCGGCGCCCAGCAGCTGGTTCCGTCGGGCTCGGCGCGGCAGACGGGTGCCGCGCGGGCGTGCCGCCTCAGTTTGCTCGATGGCTGTCACGCCGCCTCCCAAAGTCGTCCATTTCGCGGTGTCGCCGCGCGGCCATCGTACTTTTCGGTAACCGTGCTGTGCGCGGTGCGAGCGCAGAATTTCACGTACCGGACGGCCGCGAAAGCCGCAGCGGCGTGCTCGTGAGGCCGGGGGAGTCGGTCGAGGTCAGCGGTAGTCGTCCTCGTCGAGCGCGACGACGCGCGTCTGTTCGACCAGATCGGCCTCGTTCGCCCGGTCCGGATCCACGGCCGTCAGGGGGTCGTCGCGGTCCGGCGCGATGTCGGCGTGCTGCTCGGCGGCGTCCACCTCGTTGGCTTCGACGCCGATCTCCGGAGCCGTCTCGGCCTCCAGGTCCTCGATCGTGTCGGGTTCGGTGGGGTCATAGGCCATGGTGGGCTCCCTTCCTAGGAACGTCCCTGGAAACAGCAGGGGCCACATACGGGTGCCCTCGATACGAGCCTAGGAGACAGCAGATCCGGACGCCATGCCGTCTCGCCCGTTCGCAGCCCCGACGGCGGCCGGGACTGCGCCTGTGACGGCGAACACATGAACCCCGACGTGATCACCTCGTAACATTGCCGCATGGCTTCGACCGAGTCGCCGTCCGTATCGGCCGCCAGTGTCCTTCCCAGGGTGGCGCCCGTCCGGGTCGGCGAGGGCGAGCGGCTGCGTTCCGTGAGGCTGCCCGGAGTCACCCTGTCGATCCGTTCCCGCCGTCCCGCCCGCGAGGGCCTGCCGGCCGCCCTGTACGTCCACGGGCTCGGCGGTTCCTCGCAGAACTGGTCGTCGCTGATGGCCGAGCTGGACGGCGTCGTCGACAGCGAGGCGGTCGACCTGCCGGGCTTCGGCGACTCCCCGCCCCCGGACGACGGGAACTACTCGGTCACCGGGCACGCGCGCGCGGTGATCCGCTATCTCGACGCGTCCGGCCGCGGCCCGGTCCACCTGTTCGGCAACTCGCTCGGCGGCGCGGTCACCACGCGCGTGGCCGCCGTACGGCCCGACCTGGTCCGTACGCTCACACTCGTCTCGCCCGCCCTGCCGGAGCTGCGCATCCAGCGCACCGCGGCGCCGACCGCGCTGCTCGGCGTGCCCGGGGTGGCCGCCCTGTTCACCCGGTTCACCAAGGAATGGACGGCCGAGCAGCGGGTGCGCGGCGTCATGGCGCTCTGCTACGGCGACCCCACGCGCGTGTCGCCCGAGGCGTTGCAGCACGCCGTGGCGGAGCTGGAGCGGCGGCTGCAACTGCCGTACTTCTGGGACGCGATGACCCGTTCCGCGCGCGGGATCGTCAACGCCTACACGCTCGGCGGACAGCACGGGCTGTGGCGCCAGGCCGAGCGCGTGCTCGCGCCGACCCTGCTGATCTACGGCGGCCGTGACCAGCTGGTCGGCTTCCGCATGGCCCGCCGCGCCGCCCGCGCCTTCCGCGACTCCCGCCTGCTGTCGCTGCCGGACGCCGGGCACGTGGCGATGATGGAGTACCCGGACGTGGTGGCCACGGCGTTCCGTGAACTCCTCGCGGACGCCGCGAAAGCCTCCGCCGACGCGGACACGAGGAGCTGAGGCCGGCGTGGGACGCCACAGCCGCCGCGGACCGGCCCCGAAGAACACCTCCACGGGCACGGCCGCCAGGCCCGCGGACCAGCGCGACTCCCGCGCACCCGGCACGGCCGCACCCGCGGCCCGCGGCGACCGGCCCCTGCTGCCGGGCCAGCGCCCCGCACCGACGCAGCAAGGCCCCGGCGCCACCCACGGACACCCCCCGCGCGGCCCCCAGAGCCCCCAGAGCCCGCCGACCGGCACGCGCGCCCAGGCAGCACCGCGATTCGACGGCACGACGCCTGGGGGTGGGGTGCCGCGTTTCGGTGATGGCACTCCGGCGCGCGGTGTGCCGAGGCTGCCGGACGGGACGCCCGCCCATGGGGTGCCGGGTTTCGGTTATGGCACTCCCGCGCATGGTGTGCCGAGGTTTCCTGATGGGACTCCGGCGCGTGGGTTGCCGCGTTTCGGGGATGGGACTCCGGCGCAGGGGGTGCCGCGTTTCGGGGACGGTACGCCGGCGCATGGTGTCCCGAGGCTGCCGGACGGGACGCCCGCGCACGGGGTGCCGGGTTTCGGTTATGGCACTCCCGCGCAGGGCGTGCCGAGGTTTCCTGATGGGACTGCGGCGCGTGGCGTGCCGCGTTTCGGCGACGGCACGCCCGCGCATGGTGTCTCGAGGCTGCCGGACGGGACTACCGCGCACGTTGCCCCTAGGCTGCCTGAGGGGACTTCTGCGCATGGTGTTCCCGGGTTCCGTGGGGGTGCTCCCGCTCGGGGTGGGCACCCCGAGCAGCGGGAAGGGGGCGGCGGCTGGGGGGAGTTCGCAGGGACGGCCGGGACCAGTCCGGTGTTTCCGCGGCAGCGGGCGGCGGGACCGGGCGCCGTGCCCGGCCCTCGGCAGGAGTATCTCGACGCGTTCACCGACGGCCATGACGGTCGGGACGGCCGCCGCGGCGGTGTCGGCCTGGACGACGACGTGAACGTCTTCGCACCCCGCGCGCCCCGCCCCGGCGGGCCTCGCGCCACCGAGGCGCACCCGGCGAACACACCGAGCACGCCGACCGAGCCGGAGGCGGACGGTGGTGACGGAGTCTCCGTCGGCCCGCCCGCGCAGCGCTCGCGCGGCGGCGACCCGGCAGGCGCCCGGGGAACCGGGCGGGCGACCGCCGCGGACGCGCAGTCGCCCGACGACGCGGACACCGCCCGGGAAACGGCGCCCGGCCAGGACCGGCGCAGCCCCGCGCGGGCCTTCACCGGCGTCGCCGCGGCCGCCATCACCACCGTGCTCGCGGTGGTCGTCGCCGGTCAGGTGACCGGGAAGCACGACACCGGCGCCGCGCAGGCGCGGTCCGCCACCGACCAGGCCCGCGCCGCACGCACCCCGGCCGGTGCGGCCCCGTCGGCCTCGCCCGGCACGGTGACGCTCTCGTACGAGCAGGCGATGGACCGGACGTACCCGCTCAGCCCGACACTGAAGGGCTCGGGGAAGTTCGACACGGTGCCCGGGTTCGACAAGGCTCCGGGCAAGGGGCAGAAGTACACCTACCGCGTCGACGTCGAGCAGGGGCTGGGCCTGGACGGCAAGCTGTTCGCCGAGGCCGTGCAGAAGACGCTGAACGACGACCGCAGTTGGGCCCACGGGGGCGCCCGTACCTTCGAGCGGATCTCCTCCGGCAAACCCGACTTCGTGATCACGCTGGCCAGCCCCGGCACGACCGCCACCTGGTGCGCGAAGTCCGGTCTCGACACCACGGAGGACAACGTCTCCTGCGACTCGGCCGCCACCGAACGCGTGATGATCAATGCATACAGATGGGCCCAGGGCAGCAAGACATACGGGGACAAAATCCACGCCTACCGGCAGATGCTGATCAACCACGAGGTCGGTCACCGTCTCGGCCACGGCCATGTGACCTGCCAGAAGAACGGCGAACTCGCGCCCGTCATGCAGCAGCAGACCAAGTTCCTCGACCATGACGGCATCCACTGTCTGCCCAACCCCTGGCCTTACCCGAAGAGTTGACAGGCGCCGCTCATGTCACATTGACATGAGCGGCCAGGTCGTACATATTTCTGCGCATGTGGTCTAGTCATGCCGAACAGGAGAGCGCAGCCATCGAGCTGGCGCTCATCGGCGTGACCGCGCTCTGCGTGGCCGACATCCACTGTCGCTGACGCCGCCGCCTGGCGCTCGCGTCGCGAATCTCTCTCACCTCCGCCCGTGACCTCCTCACGGCGTTCTCCGACGACCCGGCGCCGAGGCCGACGTCTGCCCGCAGTCGTCTCACTCCTCGTCCACTTGTCTCACTCATCGAGAAATCCTCGATCAGTTTCCTCACGTCACCCCGAGAGGTCGTCATTCCGATGCGTCAACCGTCCGTCATAGCGCGCCGCGTGGCAGCGGCATCCGTCAGCCTGGTCGTGGCAGCGGGCGCCGCCGCCTGCGGCCCGAAGGACAACGATGCCAAGGGCTCCGGTGGCGACTCCGCGCCCCACAAGGGCGGCACCCTCACGGTGCTGAACTCCGAGCCGCAGACCGACTTCGATCCCGCCCGCCTCTACACCTCCGGCGGCGGAAACGTCCCTTCACTGGTCTTCCGCACCCTGACCACCCGCAACCGCGCGAGCGGCGCGGCCGGCGCCAAGGTGGTCCCCGACCTCGCCACCGACACCGGCCGCCCCAGCAAGAACGCGACCGTCTGGACGTACACCTTGAAGAAGGGCCTGGAGTACGAGGACGGCACGCCGATCACCTCCGCCGACATCAAGTACGGCATCGAGCGCTCCTTCGCCCCCGAACTCTCCGGCGGCGCCCCCTACCTGAGGGACTGGCTGGTCGGCGCGGCCGACTACCAGGGGCCGTACAAGGACAAGAAGGGCCTGTCGGCGATCGGGACGCCGGACGCGCGGACCATCGTCTTCCACCTGAACAAGCCCGAGGGCGAGTTCCCGTACCTCGCCACGCAGACGCAGTTCACCCCGGTGCCCAGGAGCAAGGACGACGGCACCAAGTACGAGGCGCACCCGGTCTCCTCCGGCCCGTACAAGGTCGTCAGGAACGAGAACGACGGCGAGCGGCTGATCCTCAAGCGCAACCCCTACTGGTCGTCGGCCGTCGACGACCAGCGCAAGGCCTACCCGGACACCATCGACGTCCGCTCCGGCCTCGACTCCTCGGTGATCAACCAGCGGCTGTCCGCGTCCCAGGGTGCGGACGCGGCCGCGGTCACCACGGACACCAACCTGGGTCCGGCCGAACTCGCCAAGGTCAGCGCTGACAAGGAACTGGCCGCGCGCGTGGGCACCGGCCACTTCGGCTACACGAACTACATCGCGTTCAACCCGACCGTGAAGCCCTTCGACAACCCGAAGGTGCGCGAGGCGATCGCCTACGCCGTCGACCGGTCCTCGGTGGTCAACGCGGCCGGCGGCAGCGCGCTCGCCGAGCCCGCCACCACCTTCCTGCCGGACCAGAAGTCCTTCGGCTACACGCCGTACGACCCGTTCCCGGCCGGCGCGTCCGGCAACCCGGCCAAGGCGAAGGAACTGCTCGCCCAGGCGGGCTACAAGAACGGGCTCACCGTCACGCTGACCCACTCCAACGCCAAGGACTTCGAGACCAGCCCGGAGATCGCGACCTCCCTCCAGGACGCCCTGAAGAAGGCCGGCATCACGGTCAGGCTCCAGGGCCTGGAGGACAACGACTACCGGGACACGATCCACAGCGTGAAGACCGAACCCGGGTTCTTCCTCGCCCACTGGGGCGCCGACTGGCCCTCCGGCGGTCCCTTCCTCGCCCCGATCTTCGACGGCCGGCAGATCGTCAAGGACGGCGCGAACTTCAACACGGGCCTGCTCAACGACAAGTCGGTCAATGCCGAGATTGACGCGATCAACAAGTTGACCGACCTTGACGCGGCCGCCAAGCGCTGGGGCGCCCTGGACAAGAAGATCGGGGAGAAGGCCCTCGTCGTGCCGCTGTTCCACCCGGTCTACAAGCGCCTGTACGGCAAGGACGTCAGGAACATCGTCATCAGCGACTGGACCGGCGTGCTGGACATCTCCCAGGTCGCGGTGAAGTAGACCCGTGAGCGAGGCACTTGCCGCCGTCGAGACCGCCGGGACGCAGCCGTCCGTCCCGGCGGTCTCGGGGGCCCGTCAGTTCTGGCGGCGGCTGCGCGCGCAGCGCGCCGCCCTGGTCGCCGGCGCCGTCGTCGCGCTGCTCGTCCTGGTCGCGCTCGCCGCGCCGCTGCTCACCGCCCTGGAGGGCCAGGACCCCACCACCTACCACCCGTCCCTGATCGACTCCGCGCGCGGAGGGGTGCCCGTCGGCTCCCTCGGCGGCATCGGCGCCGGCCACTGGCTGGGCGTCGAGCCGCAGACCGGCCGCGACCTGTTCGCCCGGCTCGTCTACGGCGCACGGGTCTCACTGGGCGTCGCCTTCGCGGCCACGGTGGTGCAGATCGCCATCGGCGTCGCGGTCGGGGTGGGCGCCGCGCTCGGCAACCGATGGGTTGATCAACTGCTGAGCCGGGTCACGGACGTCATCGTGTCGATGCCGCTCATGATCATGTCGTTGGCCCTGCTGGCCATCGTGCCGGCCGGGTTTCCGCGACCGGTCCTGGTCGCCCTGGTCATCGGCCTGATCGCCTGGGGCAACATCGCCAAGATCGTACGGGCCCAGACGCTCTCCCTGAAGGGGCTCGACTACGTCCTCGCCGCCCGGCTGAGCGGCTGGGGCGCCTGGCGCGTCGCCCGCCGGGAACTGCTGCCCGGACTCGCCGCGCCCGTCATCACCTACGCCGCGCTGCTGGTGCCCACGAACATCACCGTCGAGGCGGCGCTGTCGTTCCTCGGCGTCGGCGTGAAGCCGCCCACCCCCTCCTGGGGACAGATGCTCACCGCCGCCGACGTCTGGTACCAGGCCGCGCCGCAGTACCTGCTGCTGCCGGCCGGCGCCCTGTTCGTCACCGTCCTCGCCCTCACCGTCCTCGGCGACGGCGTACGCACCGCCCTCGACCCACGCGCCGCCTCCCGCCTGCGCGTCGGCACCGGCCGCAAGGACCCGACCCCACCCGGCAAGCCCGAGGAGCCCGGGAAGCCGGGGGAGCCCCGGAAGGAGGCCACCGCATGAGCGGCTTCGGCGGATTCCTGCTGCGCCGCGCCGTCGGCGTCGTGGTGACCCTGCTCGCCATTTCGCTGATCGTCTACGTCGTCTTCTACGTCACTCCCGGCGACGTCGCCCAGATCACCTGCGGCCCGCGCTGCTCCCCGGCACAGGTGCACCAGGTCGCCCAGCAGCTCAAGCTCGGCGACCCCCTCTACCTGCGCTACTGGCACTTCCTGCAAGGGCTCCTGGCCGGACAGGACTTCTCCACCGGCACCGCCGTCGAGCACTGCGCCGCGCCCTGCCTGGGGGAGTCGTACCGCACCGACCAGCAGGTCCTGGACATCATCCTGACCAAGCTGCCGGTGAGCCTCTCGCTCGTGTTCGGCGCCATGGTCGTATGGCTCGTGCTGGGCGTCGGCACCGGTGTGCTGTCCGCGTGGCGGCGCGGCCGCGTCTCCGAGCGCGTCCTGACCGCGATCACCCTCGCGGGCACCGCCACGCCGGTCTTCGTCATCGGCCTGGTGCTGATGATCGTCGTCTGCGGCGAACTGCAGTGGCTGCCCTTCCCGCAGTACGTGAGCCTCACGGACGACCCCGAGCAATGGGCGTGGAACCTGCTGCTGCCCTGGCTCTCGCTCGCCCTCATCGAGGCGGCGGCCTTCGCCCGCCTCACCCGCGCCGCCATGCTGGAGACCCTCGCCGAGGACCACATCCGCACCTTCCGCGCGTACGGCGTCGCCGAGCGCTCCATCGTCGGCCGGCACGCCCTGCGCGGCGCCCTGGCGCCCGTGATCGCGCTGAACGCCAACAACGTCGGCTCGGCCGTCGGCGGCGCCGTCCTCACCGAGACCCTCTTCGGACTGCCCGGCATCGGCCAGGAGCTGGTGCACGCGGTGACCGTCGTGGATCTGCCGGTGGTCGTCGGCATGGTCCTGGTCATCGGCTTCTTCGTGGTCCTCGCCAACGCCGTCGCGGACGTCCTGTACGCGGTGGCCGACCGACGGGTGGTGCTCTCATGAGCCTGGTGGACGTCACGGACCTGACCGTCGGGTTCGGCCCGCTGCGGGCCGTCGACGGCCTCTCCTTCAGCCTGGCGAAGGGCGCCGCGCTGGCCCTCGTCGGCGAGTCCGGCTCCGGCAAGTCCACGGTCGCGGGCGCCCTGCTGGGTCTGCACCGCGGCACCGGAGCCCGGGTCACCGGCTCGGTCCGCGTCGCCGGCACGGACGTGCAGGCCGCCACGGAGGAGGAGCTGCGGCGGCTGCGCGGCGCCGGGGCCGCGATGGTCTTCCAGGACCCGCTGTCCTCGCTGGACCCGTACTACGCGATCGGCGACCAGATCGCCGAGGTGTACCGCGTGCACGCGCGCGTGTCGCGCCGTACCGCACGCGCGCGTGCCGTCGAGGTGCTGGACAGGGTGGGGATTCCCGACGCGGCACGGCGGGCACGGTCCCGCCCGCACGAGTTCAGCGGCGGCATGCGCCAGCGCGCGCTCATCGCCATGGCGCTGGCCTGCGAGCCGGAACTGCTGATCGCCGACGAGCCGACCACCGCCCTCGACGTCACCGTCCAGGCGCAGATCCTCGACCTGCTGCACACGCTGCGCGAGGAGACCGGCATGGGCCTGCTGCTCGTCACCCACGACGTGGGCGTCGCCGCCGAGAGCGTGGACGACGTCCTCGTCATGCGGCACGGCCGCGTCGTCGAGCACGGCCCGGTCGGCACGGTCCTCGCGGCGCCCGCCGACGCGTACACCCGTGAACTCCTCGACGCCGTCCCGCGCGTCGACGCCCGCCGCACCGCCTCCCAGGCCGCCGAGGAGGTCGTCCTGGAAGCCACCGGGGTGAGCCGCGCGTTCGGGCGCGGCAGGCGGGCGTTCACGGCGGTGGACGGCGTCTCGCTGTCCGTGCGCCGCGGCGAGACGCTCGGCGTGGTCGGCGAGAGCGGCAGCGGCAAGACCACGCTCGGCCGCATGCTCGTCGGACTGCTTGCGCCGACCGCCGGCGCGATCCGCTACGAGGGCCGCCCGCACACCGGTGTGAACCCGGCGGTCCAGATGGTCTTCCAGGACCCCGTGTCCTCCCTCAACCCCCGCCGCAGCGTGGGCGAGTCCATCGCCGATCCGCTCCGCGCGCGCGGCGACCGCGACGAGCAGCGCATCCGGGGGCGCGTGACGGAACTGCTGGAGCGCGTGGGGCTCGACAGGGCGCACTACGACCGCTATCCGCACGAGTTCAGCGGCGGCCAGCGCCAGCGCATCGGCATCGCCCGCGCACTGGCCGCCGAACCACGCGTCATCGTCTGCGACGAGCCGGTCTCCGCGCTCGACGTCACCACCCAGGCCCAGGTGGTCGGACTGCTCGGCGAACTCCAGCGGGAACTCGGCCTCGCCCTGGTCTTCATCGCCCACGACCTCGCCGTCGTACGGCAGGTCAGCGACCGGGTCGCGGTGATGCGCCAGGGGCGGATCGTGGAGTCCGGGCCGGCGGACGAGGTGTACGACAGCCCGCGCGAGCCGTACACCAAGCGGCTCCTCGCCGCCGTACCCGCGCTCGACCCGGAGCTGGCGGCCCGGCGGCGCGCGGCCCGGCGCGCACCGGCCGTGGCGTGATGCGTGGTTGAGGCGGAGCGCGGACCGGGCGCGGACCGGAGCGCGGCGCGAGTGCGCCCGGTCCGGGCCCGCCCGAGGCGTAACGTTTCGTGCACGGACGACGACGCCCTGAGCCCCTAGCGCGGCGGAACGCGACCCGCACGCGAAAGTTACGACCGTTCACCCCTTTTGGTGGCGCGATGGACAACCGTCCGTCGCGCCACCGCCTTGTCCGCTTACGTTCGTCCCGCTGCGAGCCACCGGGACAACGGCGGCTCACCGGACGGGAGATCGGGGGTGCACACGTGCGCATCGGACTGCTTACGGAGGGCGGCTACCCGTATGTGAGCGGTGACGCCGGACTCTGGTGCGACCGGCTCGTGCGCGGGCTCCACCAGCACGAGTTCGACATCTACGCGCTCAGCCGCAGCCGGAGCCAGGAGGACGACGGCTGGGTCCCGCTCCCGCCGCAGGTCGGCAGGGTCCGCACCGCGCCGCTGTGGACCGCCGAGGACGACGCGTGGAGGAGCCACCCGAAGGGCGCCCGTGGAGGCGCGGCCGCGGGAGACGAGCGGGCCCTCGGGCGGCGCGCGCGCCGGCGCTTCGCCGAGTGCTACGGAGAGCTGGTCGGGGCGGTGAGCGCCGGGACCGGGGCCCCCTCCGAGGGGGCGTCCGCCGATCTGGCGGACCGTTTCGGCACAGCGCTGTACGGGCTCGCCGAACTCGCCCGCGAGGAAGGCGGCCTGATCGGCGCCCTGCGCTCGGACACCGCCGTACGCACCCTCGAACGCGCCTGCCGCGCCCCCGGCGCGCTGCGCACGGCGCGCGAGGCGCGCGTACCCGAGCTGCTGATCGTCACCGCACAACTCGAACGCGCCCTGCGCCCCCTCTCCCTCGACTGGTACGGCGACGACGCTCTCGGCGCGGCCGATCTCTGCCACGCCACCGCCGGCGGCCCCGCGGCCCTGCCCGGGCTGCTCGCCCGGCACTTCTGCGACGTGCCGCTGCTCGTCACCGAGTACGGCGTGCAGCTCCGCTCGCACTACCTGACCCTCGGCCCCGACACCGCCGCACCCGCCGTGCGCGCGCTGCTCGGCGCCTTCCACAGCCGGCTCGCCGCCGAGGTCTACCGGCGCGCCGAGATCCTCACCCCCGGCAACTCCCACGCCCGCCGCTGGCAGGAACGGTGCGGCGCCGACCGGGCCCGGATCCGCACCGTCTACCCGGGCATGGACGCCACCCGCTTCGCGGAGGTCGGCGAGGCCCCGGACCGCGCCGCCCCGGACACGCTGGTCTGGGTGGGGCGCGTCGAACCCGCCAAGGACCTGATCTCGCTGCTGCACGCCTTCGCCGAGGTCCGCAAGGAGGAGCCCAAGGCACGCCTGAGGATCATCGGCGCGCCCGCCGGACCCGACGGCGCGTCCTACCTCGGCCACTGCCGGGCACTCGCCGCACAGCTCTTCCCGGACGAGGCCGAGGGCGTGCACGCCGTCGGCGACAACCCGGTGTCCTTCGAGGAGATCGGCGCCCCCGAGGCGCCCACGCTCGCCGAGGCGTACGCCGGCGGAGCCGTCGTCGTGCTGTCCAGCGTGGTCGAAGGCTTCCCGGTCGGCCTGATCGAGGCCATGTTCTGCGGCCGGGCCACGGTGTCCACGGACGTGGGTGCGGTGGTGGAGGTCATCGGCGGCACGGGGCTCGTCGTGCCCCCGCGCAATCCGCGGGCGCTCGCCGAGGCGTGCGTGGCGTTGCTGCGCGACCCCGAGCGCCGTGCGCGGCTCGGCGCCGCCGCACGCGCCCGCGCCCTCGAACTGTTCACCGTCGAGCAGAACATCGCGGCATTTCACGGCATTTACCTGCAGATCGTCTCCCGCTGGCCGGTCCGCCGCGTCGTCCTCGACGAGTCCGGCGAGCCACGGCCGTTCGCCAGCCCCGCCGAGTCCCACGTACCCGGCCACTGGACCGGCCCCACGGCCCGCGTACTCCCCCGGGGCCTCCCCGGCTGGGCCACGAGCACACCGGTACGCGCCACACCGCTGGCCACCGCGGAGGGGGCGTGATGGAGGTTCGGAACGACCGCAGCGAGGGCCGCGGTGGCGAGCACGGGGTGGGGGGCGGTGCTGAGCGGGGTGCCGGGCGCGGGGTGGGGGGCGGTGCCGGGTGCCGTCTTGGGCTCGGTGCTGTGGGCGAGTTGAGCGAGCGGGGCGTCGTGGGGGAGCCGGACGCGCTGCGGGCGGGGGTGCCGGGTGGGCTTGATGTGCTGGGCGCGCGGGTGCCGGGTGGGCTGGACCGGCCCGGGATGCCTCGTGGCGGCGAGCCCTGGGGCGCCGGGGCGGCAGAGCGGTCCGGGGAGGGGGACGGCGGCGAAGGAGACTTGTCCGGCGAGGACAGCCCGTCCGGCGAAGCCTTGTCCGGCGAGGAGACCTTGTCCGATGGGCATGGTTTGTTGCGCAAGCAGAGCGTGAGCAGCGAGGAGGGCCTGTCCCGCACAGAGGGTGCGTTGAGTAACGGGGGACCGGACGACACGAGGGCGGGGCGGGCCGGTGACGGGGATTCCGGGGGCTCGGACTCCGACCGGCGGCGCATCGCCGCACCCCGGCGGGGAGCCGTCGACCCCGTGAAGGCCCTGTTGCACCGGCACCGTGAGCTGTGCGAGCGGGCCGTGGACCCCTTGGAGATCGCCGCCGGGCTGGAGGCACACGGCGTCACCGACCGGACCGCCGCACGTTTCCGCCACCGCGACGTCTTCTCGCTCGCCGAGGAGCTGTACGCGCGCGTGCCGCGAGGCGCCGAGCCGAGCCCGGAACCAGAGCCCCTGCCCGTACCGCGGGTCCGCGCCGGCTGGGTCCTGCTCACGCTGCTGCCCGGCGTCCTCGCCGCCGCCACCGTCGCCGGGCTGCGCCTCACCCACGGCGAGCTCCGGCTGCTCGCCGTCGCCGCCGGCGTGACCGCCGTAGCCCTCGCCACACGTGCCGCGCTGCGCCACGGCCCCCTCGCCGCTCCGGCCGGCACGCGCGCGTGGCGCACGGCGAACGCCACGCGCGCGTGGACCCTCTGGCTGCTCGGGTACGCCCTTTTCGGCGACGGCCTCCTCGAAGCCGTGATCACGGGCGGCCCCGACACCCTGCCGACCGGCGCCCCGGACGGCCCGTGGCCCACGGCCGTCGCGCCCGTCCTGGCCCTCGTCCTGGCCTGCGCCCCGGCGGCCTGCTGCGCCCACCTGCTCACCGCGGGCGCCCGCCGCAGGCTCGCCGGCAGCCGGGGACTGGAGGACTTCACGGCCGCCGCCACACCGCTGCTGTTCGGCACGTTCACCCTGTTCCTGGGCGCGCTCACCGCGGTGCTCCTGGTGTGCGCCACCGTCCTGCACACACCCGCGGCCTACCCGCAGACCTTCGCCCTGGGTGCCGTGCTGCTGCTCGCCCGTCTGCTCGTCGTGCACCGCCACCGGCACGCCCCGGCCGTGGCGCTCGGCGCCGCGGCGGGCACGGAGGCGGCGGCGCTCGCCCTGCCCCTCGCCGGAAGGCTGCCGGGCTGCGCCGTTCTCGCGACCCCGGTGCAGGCCGTGGTGGACGCCTGGGGGGTGGGCGCCGTGCCGGCCCTCACCTGCGGTGCCGCCGCGCTGGCTCTGCTGTGCCACGCGGCCCGCACCCTCACCCGGGCCACGGCACACGCGCCCACGGGAGTCCCCGAATGACCGTCCGCCGCCGGCCCGGGTCACCGCCGGAGGCGACCGCACCACCCCTTTTGAAGGAGAAAGCCAGATGACCACCTCCCGACCCGGAGCGTCCGGGGCCCCCGGAACCGCCGGTGCGTCCCCAGCCGCCGCAGGCACAGGCGCCGCCGGGACCGCCGGAACCGGAGTCCGGGGAACCACCGGATCCGCCGGCACCGTGAACACGGGCGGACCCACTACATCGTCCGGATCCGCCGGCACCGTGAACACGGGCGGACCCGCCACACCGTCCGGCCCCACCGCACGGCCCTGGCCGACCGCACTCTCCTGGCCCACCACGCCGAACCGGCCCAGCGCAGGGCTGCGCGCCGGCGGTCACGTGGCCGACGCAAGTGGCGCAGGCCTCAGCGGGCACACCGCGCCTGCCGGTCGAGCCGCCACCCACCCCCGCCACCGGCCAGCCGGCCACACCGGCGCATACACCCCGGGAGCCGCCCGATGAGGGTTCTGCTGATCGGAGCCAACGGATACATCGGCCGCTTCGTCGCCGACCGCCTGCTCGCCGACCCGGCCGTCCAGCTCACCGCGCTCGGCCGCGGCGACGACGCCGACGTCCGCTTCGACCTCGCCACCGGCAGCCCCGGCGCGCTCACCCGCTTCCTCGACGCGGTCCACCCCGGCGTCGTCATCAACTGCGCCGGCGCCATCCGCGGCGGCGCCCGCGAACTGACCCGGCACAACACCGTGGCCGTCGCCACCGTCTGCGAGGCCCTGCGCCGCAGTGGCTGCGGGGCCCGGCTGGTGCAGATCGGGTGCGGCTCCGAATACGGGCCGAGCCAGCCCGGCTCCTCCACCGCCGAGGACGCCGTACCGCGCCCCGGCGGCCCGTACGGCGTGAGCAAGCTCGCCGCGACCGAACTGGTCCTCGGCTCCGGCCTGGACGCCGTCGTGCTGCGGGTCTTCTCGCCGGCCGGACCCGGCACCCCGGCCGGCTCCCCGCTGGGCCGGCTCGCCGAGGCCATGCGCCGCGCCATGCAGTCCGGCGACGGCGAACTCAAGCTCGCGGGCCTCGGCGTGCAGCGCGACTTCGTCGACGTGCGCGACGTCGCCCGCGCCGTGCACGCCGCCTCGCTCTCCGCCGCGCAGGGCGTGATCAACATCGGCTCCGGCCGCGCCGTCCGGCTCCGCGACGCCGCCGCCGTCCTCGCGCGCGTGGCCGGATACGGCGGCGCCCTGCACGAACTCGACGCCCCGCCCGGACCGCTGCGCAGCGCCATCGGCCACCCCCGCGGCGACGCCGACCACACGGCCCCGGTGGCATACCCGTACCCGGACGGCTGCGGCAGCTGGCAGCAGGCCGACGTGCGCACCGCGCGCGACCGGCTCGGCTGGCGGCCCCGCATCAACCTCGAAGAATCCCTGGCCGACATCTGGATGGAGGCGGCATGCCGCATCTGACCAGCACCACCGCGGGCGCCACGAGCACCGGCCTGCGCACCGCCCTCGGCATCCCCGGCTACGCCCACCCCCTCGTGGCCCCCGCCCAGTGGGACGAACTGGCCCGCCCGGGCGTCCCCCTGGACTGGGTGGTCCTGGACGTGGCCCAGGGCCCCGGCACCCGTCCCGACCCGCACTGCCTGGAGGCGGCGGGCCGGCTGCGGGGCGCCGGCGTCCGTGTCCTCGGTCACCTGGACCTCGTCCACGGCGCCCGCGCCTTCCCCGACCTGATCTCCGACGCCCACCGCCACCTCGACTGGTACCGGGTCGACGGCTTCCTGCTGGACCGCTGTCCCACCGAGCGGACCGTGCTCGCCGAGGTCCGCCGCGCGGTCACCACGCTCCGGGCGATCAGTGACTCCGCCCACATCGTCCTCGGCCACGGCAGCCATCCGCACCCCGGTTACGCGGAGAACGCCGACCAGCTGGTGACCTTCTCCGGCGCCTGGTCCGACTACCGCTGGTCGCAGGTGGCCGAGTGGACCGCCGACTATCCGCCGGACCGCTTCTGCCACTTCGTGCACGGCGTGCCGCGCGGCCACCTGGAGGAGGCCCTGCGCATCGCCCGCTGGCAGGGCGCCGCGACGATCTACTTCACCGACCGCACGGACCGCGGCGGCCGCGCCGACCCGTGGGAGACGATGCCCGGCTACTGGGACGAAATCGTCTCGCGCATCGGAACAGGTGTCTCGGAATGAAGAAGGCCGTGGCAGTGTTACGGGGAGAACAACTGTAGTGATTGACCGACCAACGGAGTCCCCGTGTCGCTGCCACCCCTGGTCGAGCCAGCTCCTGAGCTCACCGTAGACGAGGTCCGCAGGTACTCCCGCCACCTGATCATCCCCGACGTGGGCATGGACGGGCAGAAGCGGCTGAAGAACGCCAAGGTGCTCTGTGTGGGCGCCGGCGGCCTGGGCTCGCCGGCGCTGATGTACCTGGCCGCCGCGGGCGTGGGCACCCTCGGCATCGTGGAGTTCGACGAGGTCGACGAGTCGAACCTGCAGCGCCAGATCATCCACAGCCAGTCCGACATCGGCCGCTCCAAGGCGGAGTCCGCCCGGGACACCGTCAAGGGCATCAACCCGTACGTGAACGTGGTCCTGCACGAGGAGCGGCTCGAGGCCGACAACGTGATGGACCTGTTCAGCCAGTACGACCTGATCATCGACGGCACGGACAACTTCGCGACCCGCTACCTGGTCAACGACGCGTGCGTGCTGCTGAACAAGCCGTACGTGTGGGGTTCGATCTACCGCTTCGACGGCCAGGCCTCCGTCTTCTGGTCCGAGCACGGCCCCTGCTACCGCTGCCTCTACCCGGAGCCCCCGCCCCCCGGCATGGTCCCCTCCTGCGCCGAGGGCGGCGTCCTGGGCGTGCTGTGCGCGTCCATCGGCTCCATCCAGGTCAACGAGGCCATCAAGCTCCTCGCTGGCATCGGCGAGCCGCTCGTCGGCCGCCTGATGATCTACGACGCCCTGGAGATGACCTACCGCCAGGTCAAGGTCCGCAAGGACCCCAACTGCGCGGTCTGCGGCGAGAACCCGACCGTCACCGAGCTCATCGACTACGAGGCCTTCTGCGGCGTCGTGTCCGAGGAGGCCCAGGCGGCGGCCGCCGACTCCACGATCACTCCGAAGCAGCTCAAGGAGTGGATCGACGACGGCGAGAACATCGAGATCATCGACGTCCGCGAGCCGAACGAGTACGAGATCGTCTCCATCCCCGGCGCCCGGCTGATCCCGAAGAACGAGTTCCTCATGGGCACCGCCCTGGAGACCCTGCCGCAGGACAAGAAGATCGTCCTGCACTGCAAGACGGGCGTCCGCAGTGCGGAAGTCCTCGCGGTCCTGAAGTCCGCGGGCTTCTCCGACGCCGTCCACGTCGGCGGCGGCGTCATCGGCTGGGTCAACCAGATCGAACCGCACAAGCCGGTCTACTGATCCAACCCGCCGGCCGACCAGCACGGCGACGGAAGCCCACGGCCCTGCCCAGCGCGGACGCCGTGGGCTTCTGCCGTTTCCGGCCGCCGCCGACCGTTCCCGGACGGTGGCGGGGCGGAACCGTCGGCGGCGCTCCGGGCGGGTCCAGGCCTCCGGTCGGGTCAGGAGCAGACCGTGCCGTCCTTCGGCACCGTCCCGTTGAGCAGGTAGGCGTTCACCGTGGAGTCGACACAGTCGCTGCCGTTGCCGTACGCCCCGTGGCCCTCGCCCTTCCAGGTGAGCTCGATGCCGACGCCCTTGCCCAGTTCGTCGGCCATTCTGCGGGCGCCCTCGTAGGGTGTCGCCGGGTCGCCGGTGTTGCCGACCAGCAGGATCGGCGCCGCTCCGGGCGCGCTGACCTGCGGGGTGGCGTACTGGCCCGGTACCGGCCAGTCGTGGCACCAGCCGGCGGTGTCCCAGCCGAGGAAGTCCCCGAACACCGGCGAGATCTGCTCGAAGCGCGCCAGCCGCCGCTTGGTCTCGGCGAGCGTCGGCCGCTCCCTCTCGTCCAGGCACGATATGACCCGCTGGGAGTGGGACGTCGTGCCGTAGTGGCCTGCCGAGTCCCGTTCGTCGTAGTCGTCGGCGAGCGCCAGCAGCGACGAGCCGTCGCCCTTCTCCGCCGCGTCGAGGGCAGCGGTCAGCCTCGGCCAGCTGGACTCGCTGTAGAGCGGGAGGACGATCCCGGTCACCGCCAGAGTCTCGGTCAGCTTCCGCCCGGACGACGTCGGCAGGGGGCGCGCGTCGATCCGCTTCAGCAAGGCCGCGATCTGCCGGGTGCCCTGGCCGGGATTCCGGCCGGTGGACTCCAGGTAGTCGTCCAGCGCCCGCTGGAAGCCGCGGGTCTGGTTCTCGGCCTGGCCCACCGTGTCCGCGGTCGGGTCTACCACCGCGTCGAGGACCATCCGGCCCACCCGCTTCGGGAACAAGTGGGCATACACACCGCCGAGTTCGGTGCCGTAGGAGATGCCGAAGTAGCGGAGCCTGGCGTCGCCGAGGACCTGGCGCATCAGGTCCATGTCGCGGGCGGTGTCGGTGGTGGACACATGGGCCAGCAGCGGGCCGGCGGCCTTCTGGCAGCCCCTGCCGAAGCCGGCGGCGTCCTGGAGGAACGCCTTCTCCTCCTCCGGGGTGTCCGGCGTGGCGTCCACGTCCTCGGCGGCCTCGATCTGCCGGTCGCTGCGGCAGCGCACGCCCCCGCTCGCGCCTACTCCGCGCGGGTCCCAGCTCACCAGGTCGTAGCGCTCGTGGAGCTTGGAGACGGTGCTTGCGTAGTACGGCATCATCTCCAGGCCCGAGCCGCCGGGGCCGCCGAAGTCGAACAGCAGGGAACCGGCGCGGTTGCCTCCGGTCGCCTGGGCGCGGATCAGCGCGAGGCCGATCGTCGTACCGTCCGGCCGGGACCAGTCGAGGGGCACCTTGAGGGTCGCGCACCGCCAGTCGTCGCCTGGTGCGGGGGAGTCGCCCCGGGCCGTGCAGCGGTGCCAGTCGAGGCGCTGGGAGGTGAGGGAGGCGGGCAGGTCCGTCGCCGCAGCCGGCGGGGGAGCGGCGCTCGCCATCCCGCCGGGGGCGTCCCCGTGTTCCTTGGCGTCGCCGCCCCCGCCCGACGAACCGCCGCCGCAGCCGGCCATCAGCAGCGCCGCGGCCACCGCGGCCGTCCAGCGCAGGAATCGCCTCATGGGCACCCCCCTCACGGGCCCGTCGCGTCGTCCCGCGCCGGGCGTTCACGCCATGGTAGGCACAGTGGCCGGAGCCCCGGGCGGCCTGTGGATAACCGTCTGACCTGGGGTTTCCCGGTGGAGGAGGGTGGGTGTCAGGAGCAGACCGTGCCGGCCTTCGGCTCCCGTCCGTCCAGGAGGTAGCCGTTCACCGCGCTCTGCACGCATCGGTTCTTGCTGTCGTACGCACCGTGTCCCTGGCCCTTGTACGTCAGCTCGACGGCGACGCCCTTGCCGAGTGCGTCGACCATCTTCCTCGCCCCCTCGTACGGGGTGGCCGGGTCGCCGGTGTTGCCGACCACGAGAATCGGCGCGGAACCGGGGGCGCTGACGTCGGGGTGGTCGGCGGCGCCCGCCACGGGCCAGTCGGTGCAGCTGAGCATGCCCCAGGCCAGGAAGTCCCCGAACAGCGGGGAGGCGGAGCGGAATTCGGGCAGCTTCTGCTGGACCTGGCCGACGGTGTACCGCTGCTTCTCGTCCGCGCAGTTGATGGCGATGTTCGCGGCGGTGATGTTGCTGTACTCGCCGTCCTGGCTGCGGCCGTTCATGGCGTCGGACAGCAGCATCAGGACCCTGCCGTCACCGGCGTAGGCCTGCTCGAGGCCCTCGGTGAGGTACTCCCAGAAGTCCTTGGAGTACAGGGACTGCGCGATGCCGTTCGTCGCGGCGGTCTGGGTGAGCGGACGCGGCGGAATGCCCGGAATCGGCTTCTTGTCCAGGCTGTTCAGCAGTTTCGCGATGCGGTTCTTCACGTCCTGCGGGGTGGAGCCGACCGGGCATTCCGTGGTCTTCGAGGTGCAGTCCTCGGCGAAGTTGTCCAGCGCGAGCTGGAAGCCCTTGGCCTGCCCGAGCGCGCTCTGCTCGGGGTCCTGCGTGGGGTCGACGACGGCGTCGAGCACGGCCCGGCCGACGTGCCGCGGGAACAGGTGGGCGTACACGCCGCCGAGTTCGGTGCCGTAGGAGATGCCGAAGTAGTGCAGCTTCGCGTCACCGAGGACCTGGCGCATCAGGTCCATGTCGCGGGCCGCGTCGGTGGTCCCCACGTGCGGCAGGATCTTCTTGGAGTTCGCCTCGCAGGCGGCGTTGAACTGCTTGGTGCGCTGCAGCAGCGCGGCGCGCTCCGCGCTGTCGTCGGGGGTTGCGTCCTGCTGGAAGTACTCGTCCAGCTGGGAGTCGCTCTCGCACTTCACCGGCGCGCTGCGGCCCACCCCGCGCGGGTCGAAACTCACCAGGTCGTAGCGGGTGCGCAGGGTCTCGTAGTCCGAGGCGAACGCGGGCAGCGAGCTGACGCCGCTGCCGCCGGGGCCGCCGAAGTTGAACACGAGCGAGCCGATCCGCCGGCTCGCGGGGCCGCTGGCCCTGGCGCGGATCAGCGCGATGCCGATGGTGTCGCCCTTCGGCTTGCTCCAGTCCAGCGGCGCCCGCATGGTGGCGCACTGCCAGGTGCCGCCGTGGGGCAGCGGCGACGGGGCGCTGCCGCCGCCCTCAGCCTCGGACGGGGCCGGGCAGTCCTTCCAGTCCAGCTTCTGCGTCGCGAGGTCGCCGTCGCCGTCCTGGGCGCCGTTGCCGCATCCGGTCAGCAGGCCGGACAGCAGCAGGGCGGAGCCGGCCAGGGCGGCGGCGCGCAGCCGGGAGGGGTTCGCCATGCTCCCATCCTGGGGGCGCGCACGCCGGGGCGCGCGGGGCGCGGGCCGTACGAGGTACGTCCGCCGCGTGCCGTCACAGGGCTCCCTTGCGGGTGAGCTGGTTGAAGGCGAGCCAGCCCGGCAGCACCGGCAGCCACAGGGTCAGCAGGCGGTACAGCAGGACGGCCGGGGCGGCGACCTCCTTGGGCAGGCCGACGGCGATCAGGCCGACGGTCAGGGTCGCCTCGACGGCGCCCACGCCGCCCGGGGTGGGCGCAGCGGACCCGAGGGCGTTGCCGGCGAGGAACACCACCGCGACGCTGGCGATGCTGAGCGAGGCCGAGCCGTGGCCGAACGCGCGGATGGAGGCGTCCAGGCACATCACGAAGCAGAACGTCAGCAGGAGGATGCCGCCGATGCCGGTGATCAGTTTCTGCGGCCGCTGCAGCACGTCGAGTATGCGGGGCACGACACCTGCGAAAAGCGAGCGCACGCGCGTGACGACGAATTTCCGCAGGAACGGCACGGACGTCACGACGAGCACCAGCACCGCCACCGTCAGCAGGCCCGCGATGACCGTCCGGGACGGCGACAGGGACGGCGTCTTCTCGGTGCCGGTGAGGTAGCCGAAGGACAGCAGCATCAGGATGTGGAAGCCGAGCCCGGCCAGCTGGGAGGCGCCCACGCTCGCCACCGCGAGCCCCGGACGGATGCCCGCGCGCTGCAGATACCGCGTGTTCAAGGCGACGCCGCCGACCGCCGCCGGTGCCACGATCTTCACGAACGACCCGGCCACCTGGGCTCCCACGGCCCGCAGGAACGGCACCCGCTCGGGCACGAACCCCAGAAGCTGCATCGCCGCCGCCACGTAGCTGAGCGCCGAGAAGAGCACGGCCGCCACGACCCAGCCCCACTGGGCGCCCGCGATGAGCGGCCCGAACTCGATGTGCGTGAGCTGCGTCAGCAGGAAGTACGCGCCGATGGCGCCGGCGATGAAACTGATCAGCGTGCGCGGCCGCACCCGCTCCAGCCGGGCGGGCTCCACCGGCGCCTGCGGCCTGATCCGCAGCACCTCGTGGCGGATCTGCGTGAGCAGATCCTCCTCACGCGCTTCCTCCAGGGCCTCGTCGATGGCCCGCTTCTCGGCCCGCGCCTGCGCGCGTACGGCCTTCTTGTCGGCCTTCTTGAGGGCGTCCGTGCCCTGCGCACCGGCTTCCTCCGGGCGCGTCTGCTTGGAGTGCCGGGAGGCCTCCAGCACCGCCTCGCGCTCGCGCTGGGCCTGTTCCCGGGCCAGTTTGCGCAGCGTCGCGCGCGTGGAGCGCGTCAGCGCGATCGGCTGGAGCAGCGGCAGGCAGTCGGCGACCGCGTCGGGCCCGAGCACACGGACCGCCGAGGCCACCGCCCGCTGCGCGCCCACCCGCAGGGCGAGCGTCGTGACCAGCTGGGCCACGTCCATGCGCAGCAGCAGCTCACCGGCCGCGATCTCGCCGCCGCGCAGTTCGGTGAGGATCACATTGCCGGAACGATCCACCAGGATCGCGTCACCCGCGAGCCTGCGGTGGGCGATGCGCCGCGACTGCAGCGCCCGCACCTGCTGCCAGGCCTTGTGCAGCAGCTCGTCGGTGATCTCCTCGTCGGCCAGCGAGTCGAGCGTGCGCCCGCCGGTGTGCTCGTAGACGAGCATGACGGCGTCGGGGCCGAGCTCGGAGGTGGCGATCAGCTTGGGCGCGCTGGCGCCGGCGGCGATGGCCGCGTAGGCCAGCAGCGCCTCCTGTTCCAGCGCCTGGCGCAGCGACTGGAGGCTGGAGCGGGTGGCGAAGCCGCGCAGGGTGAGATTGCGCCACGCGCGGTAGAAGAAGCCCTGGGCCTGCTGTTCCCGGTCCACGACCGTGACGTCCAGCGGCGGGCCGTCCTCCAGGGTGACGAAGTAGCGCCGGCCGCGGTCGCCGTTCTCCGACTCCACGGCCTCCTCGCGGGCCGCGCTCACCGGGTGGAAGCCGACGTGCCGCAGGCCCGCCATGAGCGTCTGCCCGGTGGGGCGCACATTGGGGGAGCCGACCGCGTACAGCGTGCCGTAGGCGACGGTCCAGCCGATCAGCACCGTCAGGATGATCGAGAACGGGGTCGTGTAGCCGGTGACCAGCATCGAGAACGCGTCGAGCAGCAGGACGATCCACAGCACCGCGCGCCATCTGGGTCTGCGTGACATGCCGACGGCCGTCATATAGGCGATGACGGGCGCCAGATAGCCGTGTACGGGATCGGTCAGGGCGTGCAGGTCGCTCGGGGAGGGCTGGGTGAGCGCCTCCTGGATCGAGCCGGGGGCGGCGCGGGCGACCCACAGGTCGGTCGCCAGGGTCACCCCGTGGGCGAGGACCGCGGCGAGGACGCCGTCGGCGATGCGCAGACCGTCGCGTTTGATCAGCCGTTCGATCGCGAAGGCGACCGGCACGAGCAGGATCGCGATGCTGGACGCCAGCCCCGCGATCTTGATGAGCAGGTCGGGGGCCTGACCGGTGCCCTTGTTGATGTCCTGCTCGAAGCCCGAGGTGGTCCCGTGGGCGAACGCGGCGATCGCGAGCAGCACCGCGATGGCGAGCACGCCCACCAGGAGCCGCATGAGATCGGAGGGGCGGTGCACGCGCGCGGGGAGCAGCGGTTCGTCGCCCTCCACCGCCTCGGCGTGCGGATCGCCGTCCCGGCCCGGACCGTGATCGGCAGGCGCGTCCTCCGGGACGTGCGAGTCCTCGGTGTCAGCGTCGGCGTCGGTACGGTCCTCACGCGCGCGCGTGCCGTCGTCCTCGCCGGACGGCTCGTCCCCGGGCGTGGGCGGGCCGGCGTTCTCCGCGCTCTCGCGCGGGCGTGTGCCGTCGTCGGTGCCGGTGGCCGGACCGCTGTCCTGCCGCGCGTCGCCACTGCCCCCGGCCGCCTCGGAGCGCGCGGCGGCGTCAGGGGTGCCCGCCGCGCCTTCGGGGTGCACGCCCTGCTGCTTCATGGTCTCTTCTTGGTCTCGTATCACCAGTCACCGCCCGCACGATGGTGGCATGCCTGACCGGCACACGCGGGCATCAGGGTGCGGATGCGCGGGCGCACAGTCTGCCCCACGCGCCGTCCGCGGGCGAGAGGGCCGCTGCCCGCGGTCCGCGCGGCGATGTCGGTGGGGTGCGGCAGGATGGGGCGAATGAGCGAGCAGAGCCCTGCCCAGGACTCCCACGAGGAGCATGCGGACGCGCTTCCGGAGTACGCCGAGCGGGTCCTCGAGGTCGCCGAGCGGATCCCGCCGGGGCGGGTCATGACGTACGGCGACGTCGCCGAATGGCTCGAGGAAGGCGGACCGCGCCAGGTCGGCCGGGTGATGTCGCTCTACGGCGGCGCCGTCCCGTGGTGGCGGGTCGTCCGGGCCGACGGAGTGCTGCTGCCCGGCCACGAGCTGCGCGCGCTCGCCCACTACCGCGCCGAGGGCACGCCGCTGAAGCAGGCGGCCGCAAGCGCCGAGGGGCACCTGCCGCGGCTCGACATGCGGCGGGCCCGGTGGGACGGCGGGGCGAGTGCGGAGGGTCACACCTGACAGCTTCCGCCATCCGATGCCCCCGATGAGAGGCGCTAGCCCATTCGGGTGACGTCGGGGACTTCCGTGGCATGACGTACGTTCGAGGGATGTGGGACCCGCGTGGCCTGAGCGCTTCGAGGGAAGAAGCGGAAGCCCTGCTTCCGTCCGGTGCGGCGGCGTAGCGTCGGCTGCACGGGTCCCGCTCACCCCGCGGCCACCGTCACGCGCGCGTGACCGCCCGCCCACCAGCACGCACACCAGGACCGGCCGATCACGTGAGCTCCTCCTCCACCGCCAGGCGACTGCCGCACCCCCCGGCGCGGCAGGGGAGCCGTGGCGCGTACCGGCTGGTCCGGACCCCGCCGGCCACGGCGGCTCCCCCTCGTCTGGACGCGGCACAGCGCGCCGTGGTTGACCACCGCAGCGGCCCCCTCCTCGTCCTCGCCGGACCCGGCACCGGCAAGACGACCACCCTCGTCGAATCCGTCGCCGCGCGGATCGCCCGCGGCGCCGACCCCGAGCGCATCCTGGTGCTGACCTTCAGCCGCAAGGCCGCCGTCGAGCTGCGCGACCGCATGGCCCTGCGCATCGGCGCCGCCCGCGCCCCCCGGGCGACCACCTTCCACTCGTACTCCTACGCGCTGGTCCGCGCCCACCAGGACAGCGGCCTGTTCGCCGAGCCGCTCCGGCTGCTGTCCGGCCCCGAGCAGGACGTCACCGTCCGCGAGCTGCTCGCCGGGCAGCCCGACCTGCAGCGGCTCGGGCTGGCGCATGTGCGCTGGCCCGACGAGCTGCGCGCCTGCCTGACCACGCGCGGATTCGCCGACGAGGTCCGCGCGGTCCTCGCGCGCAGCCGGGAGCTGGGCCTGGGCCCCGAGGCGCTCGACGCCTTCGCCCGTCGCATCGGCCGCCCCGACTGGCGCGCCGCCGCCGCGTTCCTCGCCGAGTACCTCGACGTGCTCGACATGCAGGGTGTCATCGACTATGCGGAACTGGTCCACCGCGCGGTCCTGCTCGCCCGCCGCCCCGAGAACGCCGTACGGCTCGCCGCCCAGTACGACGCCGTGTACGTCGACGAGTACCAGGACACCGACCCCGCCCAGGTCCGGCTCCTGCACGCACTGGCAGGCGACGGCCGTACCCTGCTCGCCTTCGGCGACCCCGACCAGTCGATCTACGCCTTCCGGGGCGCCGACGTGAACGGCATCCTCGACTTCCCGGCGGCCTTCCCGCGCGCGGACGGCCGGCCCGCCCCCGTCGAAGTGCTGCGCACCTGCCGCCGCTCCGGCGCCGCCCTGCTGGCCGCCACCCGCCTGATCACCCAGCGCATGCCCCTGCCCCGGCTGCCCGCCGACAAGGTCCGCGCCCACCGCGAGCCGGCCGCCGTACGGGACGGGGGCCGCGTCGAGGTCTACACGTACCCGACGGCCGGTACGGAGCTGGACAACATCGCGGACATCCTGCGCCGCGCCCACCTGGAGGACGGCGTCGCCTGGAGCGACATGGCCGTCCTGGTCCGGGCCGGCTCCCGCAGCCTGCCCACCCTGCGCCGCGCCCTCACCGCGGCCGGCGTCCCGCTGGACATCGACGGCGACGACCTGCCCCTGCGCCACGAGCCGGCAGTGGCCCCCCTGCTGACGGCCCTGCGCGCGGTGGCCACGGCCGAGGCGCGGCGCCACGAGGAGCACACAGCCGCGGCCGGCGCCGAGAGCGACCGCGCGGCGGAGGAAGCCGAGGATGCCGAAGAGACGGCCTCGGAAGCGGAACGGGAGACCTCGGAAGCGGGGCGGGAGGCCTCGGAAGCGGGGTCGGAGGCAGCCGCCTCCGAAGAGGCCATCGCCGCGGGCAACGCCTCCGGGATGACCGCGCCCGAGATCCCCGCCGCCGAAGACGGCGCCGAGCCGGAGGACACCGCCGAGCCGGCCCCGGACCCCTGCTGGCTCGACACCGAGACCGCGCTCACTCTGCTCGCCTCCCCGCTGGCCGGCATGGACCCGGCCGACCTGCGCCGCCTGGGGCGCGCTCTGCGCGAGGAGGAACGGGCGGCCGGGAACCCGCTGCCGCCCCCGTCCGACGTCCTGCTCGCCCGGGCACTCGCCGAACCCGAACGCCTCGCCGTGCACGACCCGGCGTACGCGCGCGGGGCGCAGCGCCTCGGCGCGCTGCTCCGCAAGGCCCGCGAACGCCTCGCGGGCGGCGGTACGGCCGAAGAGGCGCTGTGGGAACTGTGGGAGGGCACGCCGTGGCCCGCCCGTCTGGAGCGGGCCGTCCGGCGCGGCGGCGCGGCCGGCCGCAACGCCGACCGGGACCTGGACGCGGTGTGCGCGCTGTTCGCCACCGCCGCCCGCGCGGAGGAGCGCACCGGAGGCCGCGGCGCGCTGAACTTCCTGGAGGAGATCGAGGCCGAGGACATCGCCGCCGACACGCTCACGCACCGCGCGGTACGCCCCGACGCCGTGCGCCTGATGACCGCGCACCGCTCCAAGGGCCTCGAGTGGCGGCTCGTCGTCGTCGCCGGCGTCCAGGAGGGGCTGTGGCCCGACCTGCGCCGCCGCGGCTCCCTCCTGGAGGCCGACCGCATCGGCCGGGACGGACTGGCCGAACCGCTCCCGCCGGGCGCACTGCTCGCCGAGGAGCGCCGGCTGTTCTACGTGGCCGCCACGCGCGCGCGCGAACGCCTTGTCGTGACCGCCGTGAAGGCGCCGGCCGACGACGGCGACCAGCCGTCCCGCTTCCTCACCGAGCTCGGCGTCGAGCCGAAGGACGTCACCGGCCGCCCCCGCCGCCCGCTGTCGGTGGCCGCGCTCGTCGCCGAGCTGCGCGCCACCACCGTCGACCCGCGCGCGTCCGCGGCCCTGCGCGAGGCCGCCGCCCACCGCCTGGCCCGGCTCGCCGCCCTCACCGACGAGGACGGCCGCCCGCTGGTGCCGTCCGCGCACCCTTACCGCTGGTGGGGCATGTACGACCCGACCGAGAGCAAGGTGCCGCTGCGCCACCGCGACCAGCCGGTCGTGCTCTCGGGCAGCGCCTTGGACCAGCTCGCCAACACCTGCGCGCTGCAATGGTTCCTCGGCCGCGAGGTGAAGGCCGACGCCCCGGCCACCACCGCGCAGGGCTTCGGCAACGTCGTCCACGTCCTCGCCGACGAGGTCGCCTCCGGCCGCAGCCCGGCCGACCTCGACGTCCTCATGGAACGCCTGGACTCGGTGTGGAACGCGCTCGCCTTCGACGCGCCCTGGAAGTCCCGGCAGGAGAAGGACAACGCGCGCGCCGCGCTCGAACGCTTCCTGAACTGGCATGTGCTGGACCGCACCGGGCGCACCCCGGTGGCGAGCGAGCAGGACTTCGACATCACCCTCGAAGCGGGCGACTACCAGGTCCGCATCCGCGGCCAGATGGACCGCGTGGAGACGGACGGCGAGGGCCGCGCCTACGTGGTGGACTTCAAGACCGGCAAACAGGCCCCCAGCGCCGCCGAGGTCGCCCGCCACCCCCAGCTCGCCGTCTACCAGCTCGCCGTCCGCGAAGGCGCCGTCGACGAGGCCTTCGACGGCGTGCGGCCCGAACCCGGCGGCGCCGAACTGGTCCACCTCAGACAGGGCGCCGCGCAGCGCGACGGCGGCGAGCGCCTGCCCAAGGCGCAGACCCAGGAGCCGCTGTCGGGGGAGTGGGTCGGTGAACTGCTGGCCACCGCCGCCGGCAAGGTCCTCGACGAGCGGTTCACGCCGACCACCGGCCAGCACTGCACGCACTGCGCGTTCCGCGCCTCGTGCAGTGCCCGGCCGGAGGGGCGGCACGTGGTCGAGTGAGGACGCGCGGTGCCGTACCGCTTCAGGGCCCTCGTCATAGGGGGCACGTACCGCGCGTACCGCACCCGGCCTTCCGTTCCCTGTGACGTCCGGCACCAGAGCCTCCGGCACCTGAGCGACGTCCCGCCCCTCGGCGTCCGTATCCGGGTGACGTACCGCACCACACGCCCTGACCTGCGCTTCTGTCTCTCCGCCGGGCCGATGCGTCCTCGACTGTCAGTGGCCGCCGCTAGCCTCTTTCGACATGCCCGCCCGTATCACCGACCCCGAGCAGCTCAAAGAGCTCCTCGGCATCCCGTTCACCCCGGAGCAGACGGCCTGCATCACCGCGCCGCCCGCCCCGCAGGTGATCGTGGCCGGAGCCGGTTCGGGCAAGACCACCGTGATGGCCGCGCGCGTCGTCTGGCTGGTCGGCACCGGCCAGGTCGCCCCCGAACAGGTCCTCGGCCTGACCTTCACCAACAAGGCGGCCGGTGAGCTGGCCGAACGCGTCCGCAAGGCGCTGATCAAGGCCGGCGTCACCGATCCGGACGCCCTGCCGTCACCCGACCGCCACCGGGCGGCGGCGCCCGGCGCCGACTCCTTCCTGCCGGACCCGGACAACCCGCCGGGCGAGCCGCTGATCTCCACGTACCACGCCTTCGCCGGCCGCCTCCTCACCGACCACGGCCTGCGTCTCGGCCTGGAGCCCACCTCCCGGCTCCTCGCCGACGCCACCCGCTACCAGCTCGCCGCGCGCGTCCTCCGCGAGGCCCCCGGCCCCTACCCCGCACTGACGCGCTCCTTCGCCGATCTGGTGAGCGACCTGCTCACCCTCGACTCGGAACTCGCCGAACACCTCGTCGAGCCCGAGGAACTGCGCGCCTGGGACGCGGATCTGCTGCACACCCTCCAGGGCGCCAAGCTGACCAACGCCGACCTGCGCAAGGTCCCCGAGACGGCCGCCGCCCGCCGCGAACTGGCGGACCTCGTCCGCCGCTACCGGACCGCCAAACGCGAGCGCGACCTGCTCGACTTCGGCGACCAGATCGCCCTGTCCGCCCGCCTCGCCCGCGTCCCCGAGGTCGGCCGGCTGCTGCGCGAGGAGTTCCGCGTGGTCCTCCTGGACGAGTACCAGGACACCTCGGTGGCCCAGCGCGTCCTGCTGGCGGGCCTGTTCGGCGGCGGCACCGGCCATGCGGTGACCGCGGTCGGCGACCCCTGCCAGGCCATCTACGGCTGGCGCGGCGCCTCCGTCGCCAACCTGGACGACTTCCCCGCCCACTTTCCGCACGCCGACGGCCGCCCCGCCACCCGGCAGGCGCTCAGCGAGAACCGCCGCAGCGGCGGCCGCCTCCTGGACCTCGCCAACCGTCTCGCCGAGCCGCTGCGCGCCATGCACGCGGGCGTGGAGGCCCTGCGCCCCGCCCCGGGCGCCGAATACGACGGCATGGTCCGCTGCGCCCTGCTGCGCACCCACGCCGAGGAACTCGACTGGCTCGCCGACTCCATCGCCCACCTCGTGCGCACGGGCACGCCTCCCGGCGAGATCGCCGTGCTGTGCCGTACGGCCACCGACTTCGCCGAGATCCAGGGCGCCCTCGTGGCCCGGGACGTCCCCGTCGAGGTGGTCGGCCTGTCCGGACTGCTGCACCTGCCCGAGGTCGCCGACCTCGTCGCGGTCTGCGAGGTCCTGCAGGACCCGGGCGCCAACGCCTCCCTGGTACGTCTGCTGACCGGCCCACGCTGGCGCATCGGCCCCCGCGACCTCGCCCTGCTGGGCCGCCGCGCCCGCCTGCTGGTCGCCCACGCGCGCGTGGACGGCGCCGACGACCCGGACCGCCGGCTCGCCGCCGCCGTCGAAGGCGTCGATCCGGCCGAGGTGATATCGCTCGCGGACGCCCTCGACACCTTCCTCGAAGCGCCCATGGACGCCGAGGCGGACGACGACGGGCTGCCGTTCTCACCGGACGCGCGCGTGCGCTTCGCCCGCCTGGCGGCCGAGCTGCGCGACCTGCGCCGCTCGCTGTCCGACCCGCTGATGGACGTGCTGCACCGCGTCCTCGCCGTCACCGGCCTGGAGGTCGAGCTGTCGGCGTCCCCGCACGCTCTCGCCGCCCGCCGCCGCGAAACACTGTCCAACTTCCTCGACGTCGCCGCCTCCTTCGCGGCGAGCGACGCGGAGGCCACCCTGCTCGCCTTCCTCGGATTCCTGCGCACCGCCGCGCAGTACGAGAAGGGCCTCGACAACGCACTGCCGGGCGGCGAGAACACCGTCAAGGTGCTCACCGCCCACAAGTCCAAGGGCCTGGAGTGGGACGTCGTGGCGGTTCCCGGGCTGGTCAAGGGCACGTTCCCCAGCGCGCAGGGCCGTGAGAAGTGGACGGCGCAGGCCAAGGTGGTGCCGCACGCCCTGCGCGGCGACGGTGACACCCTGCCCGACGTCGACAGCTGGGACGCGCGCGGCATGAAGGCCTTCCACGAGGCCATGAAGGACCACCAGCACACCGAGGAACTCCGCCTCGGCTACGTCACCTTCACCCGGCCCCGCTCCCTGCTGCTCGGCTCCGGCCACTGGTGGGGGCCCAGCCAGAAGAAGCCGCGCGGCCCTTCCGACTTCCTCCGGGCCCTGCACGACCACTGCGTCGCCGGGCACGGCGAGATCGAGGCGTGGGCTGAGGAGCCCGCCGAGGACGAGGAGAACCCCGCGCTGCACAGGGCCGGCGCCGACCAGGTGTGGCCGCTGCCGCTGGACGCCGGCGCGCTGGCCCGTCGCCGCGCGGCCGCCGAGACCGTCCTCGCCCACCTGGACGCCCTCGCCGCCGGAAGCGGCCACCCGCCGTCCACCCACGAGACCGCCGCCCCCGACGACCCGGAGTGGCCCCCGCCCCCGGACGACGACCCCTACGACGACCTGTACGCGGACAGTGACGGTCCGTACGGGGAAGGTGACTTTCCGTACGGTGAGGACCCGTACGGCGAGGATCCGTACTCCGACGCCGCTTTCCCGTACGACGACGTGCCGTACGAAGAGGGCGGCGCGGACGCGCCGTACGGCGAGACCGCCGGCGCCGCGGCCTCCGCCGCCTTGGCCGACGAGGAACCGCCGTACGCCGCCCCCGCCCCTGCGCCGCACGGCCCGGCCGAGCGGGGCGACCGGAGAGCCGACCGGCCCACCGTCCCGCACCAGGCGCCCGCCCCGGGGCACGGCGAGCGCCTCGCCGAGTCCCGAAGCTCGCACAGCCTCACCCCTGAGGAGGCCCGTACCGTCGCCTCCTGGGACCGTGATCTGGACGCGCTGACCGGAGAGCTGCTGCGCGCCCGGCAGGCCGTCACCGAGGTTCCGTTGCCCGCCACGCTCACCGCGTCCCAGCTGCTGCGCCTGGCCGAGGACCCCGACGGGCTCGCACAGGAACTCGCGCGCCCCATGCCGCGACCCCCGCAACCGGCCGCGCGCCGGGGCACCCGTTTCCACGCCTGGGTCGAATCCCGCTTCGAGGAACTGACCCTTCCCCTGCTGGAGCCGGACGAGCTGCCCGGCAGCGACGCCGAGATCACCGACGAACGCGACCTGGAAGCGCTGAAGGAGGCGTTCGAACGCACCGAGTACGCCCGGCGCACCCCCTACCGGGTCGAGGCGCCCTTCCAGCTCACCCTCGCCGGCCGTGTCGTGCGCGGCCGCATCGACGCCGTCTACAAGCACGGCGAAGGCCACACGGCCACGTACGAGATCGTCGACTGGAAGACCGGTCGCACCCGCACCGCCGACCCGCTCCAGCTCGCCGTGTACCGGCTGGCCTGGGCCGAGCAGCAGGGCGTCCCGCCCGAGTCGGTCACGGCCGCCTTCCTGTACGTACGCACCGGCGAGGTGGTACGGCCGCGGGACCTGCCGGACCGGAGCAGGCTGGAACGGCTCCTCGGCGACGGAACCGGAGCGGAAGACTCCGAAACGGCGCACCGCGTGGTCTGAGTGTGACGAACCGCCCGCCGAGGATGTCGGTGCGGGCCGATAGGCTCGTGAGCATGAGCCAGACCCCGGACAGCGCCGTCCGCACGTACATCGAGCAGCACCGCGCCGCCTTCCTCGACGACCTCGCCGCATGGCTGCGCATCCCCTCCGTGTCGGCCCAGCCCGACCACGCCCCCGATGTACGGCGCAGCGCCGACTGGCTCGCCGCCAAGCTCGAGGAGACCGGCTTCCCCACCGCCGAGGTCTGGCAGACCCCCGGCGCCCCGGCCGTCTTCGCCGAGTGGCCCTCGGACGACCCGGAGGCGCCCACCGTCCTCGTCTACGGCCACCACGACGTGCAGCCCGCCGCCCGCGAGGACGGCTGGGACAGCGACCCCTTCGAACCGGTCGTCCGCGGAAACCGCCTCTACGCGCGCGGTGCGGCCGACGACAAGGGCCAGGTGTTCTTCCACACACTCGGCGTCCGCGCCCACCTCGCCGCCACCGGCCGCACGGCCCCCGCCGTCCACCTGAAGCTGCTGATCGAGGGCGAGGAGGAGTCCGGCTCCCCGCACTTCCGCGCCCTGGTCGAGGAGCACGCGGCACGGCTCGCCGCCGACGCCGTGGTCGTCTCCGACACCGGCATGTGGTCCGAGGACACCCCGACCGTCTGCACCGGCATGCGCGGCCTCGCCGAGTGCGAGATCCGGCTGTACGGCCCCGACCAGGACATCCACTCCGGCTCCTTCGGCGGCGCCGTACCCAACCCGGCCGCCGCGGCCGCCCGCCTGGTCGCCGCCCTGCACGACGAGCACGCGCGCGTGGCCGTCCCCGGCTTCTACGACGGCGTCGTCGAGCTGACCGACCGCGAGCGCGAGCTGCTCGCCGAACTGCCCTTCGACGAGGAGCGCTGGCTGGAGACCGCCAAGTCCCGGGCCACCCACGGCGAGGCCGGATACAGCACCCTCGAACGGATCTGGGCCCGCCCGACCGCCGAGGTCAACGGCATCGGCGGCGGCTACCAGGGCCCCGGCAGCAAGACGATCATCCCGTCCTCCGCCATGGTGAAGCTGTCCTTCCGGATGGTCGCCGGCCAGGACCCCGAGCACCTGGAGAAGGCCGTCCGCGCCTGGGCCGAGGAGCAGATGCCCGCCGGGATCCGGCACGAGATCCGCTTCGGCGCGGCCACCCGCCCCTGCCTGACCCCGCTCGACCACCCCGCGCTCCAGTCCGTGGCCCGCGCCATGGGCCGCGCCTTCGGAAAACCGGTCCGCTTCACCCGCGAAGGAGGCTCCGGACCCGCCGCCGACCTGCAGGAAGTCCTCGGCGCCCCGGTGCTCTTCCTGGGCATCTCCGTCCCCTCCGACGGCTGGCACGCCCCGAACGAGAAGGTGGAGCTGGACCTCCTCCTCAAGGGCGTCGAGACCAGCGCCTACCTCTGGGGCGACCTGGCCGAGCACTGGCGCACCGCGCCCTGACCGGCCGGCGCCGCACGGGAGGGCACCGTGCGCGGGGCACACTGGAAGGACCGTCCCGCCCGCCCGGCCCGGTGGCACGCCGCCCACGCCCCGCCGAACCGTCCGCCGAACGAACCGCCGCACTGGGGGATTGGAAGCATCCGTGACCACCTGGACCGACGACACAGCCGACCGACCCATCTCGCTGACCGCCCCGAGCGGCATCGACCGCGCCGCCCACCACCGGCTCGACGAGGCCTGGCTCGCAGCGGCGTGGAGCCACCCCACGACCCGCTGCTTCGTGGTCTCCGGCGGCCAGGTGCTCATCGACGAGACACCGGACGGCCGGACCGAACTCGTCATGACGCCGTCGTTCGAGGCGCCGCTCACCGAAGCGCACCGCTACTTCCTCGGCATCGACGAGGACGGCGTCAGCTACTTCGCGCTGCAGAAGGACTCGCTGCCCGGCCGCATCGACCAGTCCGCCCGCCCCGCCGGGCTGCGGGAGGCCGGCCTGCTGCTCTCGGCACGCGACATCGGGCTGATGGTGCACGCGGTCGGCCTGGAGAACTGGCAGCGCACCCACCGCTTCTGCTCCCGCTGCGGCGAACGCACGGTCATCGCCGCCGCCGGCCACATCCGCCGCTGCCCGGCCTGCGGCGCCGAGCACTACCCGCGCACCGACCCGGCCGTGATCATGGCCGTGACCGACGCGGACGACCGCATCCTGCTCGGCCGCCAGGTCCACTGGCCCGAGGGCCGCTTCTCCACGCTCGCCGGCTTCGTCGAACCCGGCGAGTCCATCGAGCAGGCCGTGCGCCGCGAGGTGTCCGAAGAGGTCGGCGTCACCGTGGGGGACGTGGAATACGTCGCCAGCCAGCCCTGGCCCTTCCCCTCCAGCCTGATGCTCGGCTTCATGGCCCGCGCCACCACCACCGAGATCGAGGTCGACGGCGACGAGATCCACGAGGCCCGCTGGTTCTCCCGCGAGGAACTGCACGACGCGTTCGAATCCGGCGAGGTGCTGCCGCCCTACGGCATCTCCATCGCGGCCCGCCTGATCGAGATGTGGTACGGCAAGCCGCTGCCGACGCGCAGCTTCGTGTGACCCGCGCCCCCGCCGCCCGCGGCAGGGCCCGGACACGACAGGGCGGCCCCTGACCAGGTCAGGGGCCGCCCCGCTCGGCTGCGCTCACCGCGGACACCCGCGGCGCGTCACGCCGCGAGCTTCTGCTTCACCTGGGCGAGCGACGGGTTCGTCAGCGTCGTGCCGTCCGCGAAGAGCACGGTCGGAACCGTCTGGTTTCCGCCGTTCGCCTTCTCCACGAAAGCGGCGGACTCGGGGTCCTGCTCGATGTTGATCTCGGTGTAGGCGATGCCCTCCCGGTCCAGCTGGCTCTTCAGCCGCCGGCAGTACCCGCACCAAGTCGTGCTGTACATCGTCACAGTGCCCTGCATGTCTCTCGCGCTCCTCAGGCAGCTCGGAAAGTCGTACGGGGGAAGAACGCACGCGAGCCGCCGGCCATTCCCACCCGGGGTATCCACGTCACCCGGCCGCCGCCTGCTCCCGAAGGGCCGTTCCCGTCCATCCCCGCATATCCACAGGCCCCTGTGACGCCTGCCGCATTGGTACGACTATCGATACCCGCCTGTGGACAACCGGCACGGCAGTCCCGGGCGACCTGGCAGCATGGCCATGTGACAGCAGCAACGCACTCCACCCTCTTCCCGCAGGCACCGGTCTCCGCCGACGCGGTGCTGGACGGGCTCGACCCCGAGCAGCGCGCGGTGGCCACCGCCCTGCACGGACCGGTGTGCGTCCTGGCCGGAGCGGGCACGGGCAAGACCCGGGCCATCACCCACCGCATCGCCTACGGCGTACGCGCCGGCATCCTCCAGCCCTCCAGCGTCCTCGCCGTCACCTTCACCAACCGCGCCGCCGGCGAGATGCGCGGCCGGCTCCGCCAGCTCGGCGCCCACGGCGTCCAGGCCCGCACCTTCCACTCCGCCGCCCTGCGCCAGCTCCAGTACTTCTGGCCGAAAGCCATCGGCGGCAGCATGCCCCGGCTCATCGACCGCAAGATCCAGCTCGTCGCCGACGCGGCAGCCCGCCTCGGCACCCGGCTCGACCGGGGCGAGCTGCGGGACGTCACCGCCGAGATCGAATGGTCCAAGGTCACCCAGACCATCCCCGCCGACTACCCGTACGCGGCCGCGAAGGCCGGCCGCGAGACCCCGCGCGACCCCGCCGAGATCGCCCACCTCTACGCGGCCTACGAAGACCTCAAGCGCGACCGCGCCGTGATCGACTTCGAGGACGTCCTGCTGCTGACCGTCGCCATCCTCCAGGACCGGCACGACATCGCCGACCAGGTCCGCGCCCAGTACCAGCACTTCGTCGTCGACGAGTACCAGGACGTCAGCCCCCTGCAGCAGCGGCTGCTGGAGCTGTGGCTCGGCGACCGCGACAACCTGTGCGTCGTCGGCGACGCCAGCCAGACCATCTACTCGTTCACCGGAGCAACGCCCGACCACCTGCTCGACTTCCGCGTCCGCCACCCCGGCGCCACCGTCGTCAAACTCGTCCGTGACTACCGCTCCACCCCCCAGGTCGTCCGCCTCGCCAACGGCCTGCTCGCCCAAGCCCGCGGACGCGCCGCCGACCACCGGCTGGAACTGATCTCCCAGCGCCCCCCGGGCCCCGAGCCCGTCTACACCGAGTACACCGACGAGCCCGCCGAGGCCGAAGGCGCCGCCCGCCGCATCCGCGAGCTGATCGACGCCGGCGTCCCGGCCGCCGAGATCGCCGTCCTGTTCCGTACGAACGCCCAGTCCGAGACCTACGAGCAGGCCCTCGCCGACGCCGGCGTCCCCTACCAGCTGCGCGGCGCCGAACGCTTCTTCGACCGGCCCGAGATCCGCAAGGCCGGCATCGCCCTGCGCGGCGCGGCCCGCTTCGGCGGCAACGACTCCCTGCTGAACGACACCGTGGACCTGCCCTCCCAGGTGCGTGCCGTCCTGTCCCAAGAGGGCTGGACCACCGAGCCCCCGGCAGGCTCCGGCGCGGCCAGAGAACGCTGGGAGTCCCTCGCCGCCCTGGTCAACCTCGCCCACGACCTCGCCGCCGCCAGAGCCGGCGCCACCCTCGCCGACTTCGTCGCCGAACTCGACGAGCGGGCCAACGCCCAGCACGCCCCCACCGTCCAGGGCGTCACCCTCGCCTCCCTGCACGCGGCCAAAGGCCTCGAATGGGACGCCGTCTTCCTCGTCGGCGTCGCCGAGGGCATGCTGCCCATCAGCTACGCCCGAACGGACGAACAGATCGAGGAGGAACGCCGGCTCCTGTACGTCGGCGTCACCCGGGCGCGGGAACGGCTGCACCTTTCCTGGGCGCTGTCCCGCTCACCCGGCGGCCGCCCCAACCGCAGACCGAGCCGCTTCCTCGACGGGCTGCGCCCCGGCACCACCGCCACCGTCGGCCACACCGGCGCCGCCGCCACCGGAGGCATCGAGCGCGGGACGGCCGGAAGCACCACCCCCGCCCCGCGGCGCGCCCAGCGCAGCCCCGCCCGCTGCCGGGTCTGCGGCCGCACCCTCACCGACGCCGGCGAGATGAAGCTGATGCGCTGCGAGGACTGCCCCTCGGACATGGACGAAGCGCTCTACGAACGGCTGCGGGAGTGGCGCGCGGTCCAGGCCGAGCGCACCGGACAGCCCGACTTCTGCGTGTTCACCGACCGCACCCTCATGGCCATCGCCGAGGCGCGACCGGAAAACTCCGCCGAACTCTCCCGCATCCCCGGCGTCCTCAGCCGCAAGCTGCGCAGCTACGGACCCGACGTTCTGGCCATCTGCGCAGGCCAAGAGACCGGCGACGGAGACGAGGACGACTGATGCGAACTCGTCGAAAAAATAGTTTGCGCGGGCCCCGGCAATCCCCATAGGTTCTAGGCACGGAAGCGGCGGCCTTCTCCAAGGCCCCGGTTCCGTGATGTACTTGCACATCCGAGCGGACTGGCTCACCCCAGTCCCCAAGACGCCGAGAGGAGGCGAGTCCAGTGATCAGCATCAACACCAGCACCATCAGCACGGCCAAACTGACCGATCGCTCGGCCGTCTCCCTGTGCATGCTCGGCGCCTCTCACCAGGGCACCGGTCTGTCCGGCATTCGTGCCGTCCGTCCGGCGTCCTCCCACGCTCTCGCGGGCCTTCCCGTCCGTGAGCGCAATGAGCGACCGACCAAGGCACTGGAAGCGGTAGCGGCACAGGCGCAGGCCTATGCCTTTGCGGCGGCCGGTGCCGGATTCCGGAAGCAGACGACGCAGCACCACCTGATGTGGGCCTTCCGTGGGCCAGAACCCTGGAGTGATCCAGCCTGATCCGATCAGGCCGGCGCCTTCAGGGCCGCGGAACCCCATCCGGGATCCGCGGCCCTTCTGTTTTCCCCGAACGGGGACGACGGAGCGAAGGGGCCTCGGGACAAGAAAAGAACCCGGTACCAAGCCGACACCCGGTCAACCGGCCGGAACGACCAGACGAGGAAGACACACCGTGCAACTCGAAGCGCACGCCCCGTCCGTACCGCCTTCGCAAACGATCCCCCCGCCCGGCCTCACGGAGGACTCCACCTTGACCCCCCTGACCGCGCTCACCGCGCTCGACGACGCCATCGAGAACCTCGGCGTACCCGTCCCCTGCCGCTCCTACGACCCGGAGGTCTTCTTCGCCGAGTCGCCCGCGGACGTCGAGTACGCCAAGTCCCTCTGCCGCACCTGCCCGCTGATCGAGGCCTGCCTCGCCGGCGCCAAGGAGCGGCGTGAGCCCTGGGGCGTCTGGGGTGGCGAGCTGTTCGTCCAGGGTGTCGTCGTCGCCCGGAAGCGGCCGCGTGGCCGCCCGCGCAAGAACCCGGTCACGGCATGAACACCACAGGAACGATCGACCGCCCCCTCACGCACGACCCCCAGAAGCAGGCCCCGATGAAGCCGTCCACCAACGAGCCCGCAGGCTCCGCGACCGAAGACGTCACCACCACCGGCGCGACCGAAGCGCGCCAGAACAGGAACCGAGAGATGCAACTCATGCAAGAAGCCCTGGCTCGTGCGCATATGCACAACCGACTCCATGACGCCTCGCGGGAACGCCGGGCCATGCGCCTGGCGGTCGCCCAGCGGATGCAGCGCCGGGCCGAGCGCGCCTCGCTGCGCGCCCGGCGCGCGCTCGCCATGGCCGTCATGCAGTAACGATCACGCCGACCGAAGCGGTGGCCTCCCGAGCCGGGAGGCGAAGTCTTCGTGGCGGGGGCCGGTCCGGCCGAACGGACCGGCCCCCGCGGTGCGTTGTGCGGCGATCGGCCACCGGCGGAGTTATGGTCGCCAGGTGACGAGTCTTCCCGGAGGAAGCGATCAGGGCGGCCCCGCCGCGGAGCGCCGCATCCACGTCTGCGCCCGCTGCGGCACCGCCGCCGACGGCCCCCCGCCGGCCACCTGGACCTGCTCCGTGGAGAACGGCGTCCGCGAGTACTTCTGCGACGCCTGCTCCCGGCAGAACCTGAGAGCGATCGAGGGCCGCCTGGACTCGGCCTGGTGGTGAACCGCCTCTCCCGGGGGCCCCTCCCCCCCGCCCCTCCCCCCCGCTCCGCACCCCCGCATCCGGGGATCACGCCTCCGCTGCGGACTCCTCCTCGGGCAGGTCGGCGTCCGTGTCGTCGGGACCGCCGGCGATCTCGGTGACGCCGCTCACGCCCGCAGCGCCCGCCGTGCTCTGAGTGACCGCAGTGCCTTCCGTGGCGTCCGTGCCTCCTGTGACCTCTGTGACACCGGTGTCCTCGGAGACGAAGCCCTGGTCCTCCGAGAGGAAGCCCGGCAGCCACTCCTCCAGCTCTTCGCGGAGCCGTACCGTGGCGCCGAGCTGGCACAGGACGCCGATCGTGCTCAGGGTCACCCGGTGGATCAGCAGGTAGGCAGGCGGCAGGTTGAGCCGCTTGCCCAGCTGGTACGCGGGGGAGCGCGGGTCGGCGATCCGGGCGGCCTGGTTGCGCATCCAGCCGCGGCTGAAGGTGAACGCCTCGACCCGCGCCGGTTCGATGATCGGCAGCAGGTAGTCGAGGACCGCGTCGGGGTCCAGCTCTATGGACTCCTTCACGAAGCCTTCCTCGCAGAGGAGTTCGTAGACCGTCTCGGCCTCGCCGTTCAGCGTCATGCGCAACGAGACGCCGATCGGCAGCGGCAGTCCGCCGGGCAGCCGGTCCACGGTGCCGAAGTCCAGGACGCCCAGGCGCCAGTCGTCCTCGCCGGCCGGGCCGCCGGGCAGCAGCCGGAAGTTGCCGGGGTGCGGGTCGGCGTGCAGCAGGCCGGTGCGGGCCGGGCCCGAGAACAGGAACCGGGCCAGGAGCTGCCCGGCGCGGTCCCGCTGCCCGGGGGTGCCGTCCGAGATGATCTCCGACAGCGGGATGCCGTCGATCCACTCGGTCACCAGGACCTGCTCGCACTGGTGCACGACCGCCGGGACCACCACGTCGGGGTCGTCCGCGAACTCCTCCGCGTGCGCGGTCTGGGCCTGGGCCTCCAGGGCGTAGTCCAGCTCCTCGGAGACCCGGTCCCTCAGCTCCGCGATGAGCGGCTTGATGTCCATGCCCGGAATCAGCGGCCCGAGCAGCCGGGCGAAACGGCTGAGTTGGCCGAGGTCGGAGAGGAGGGCCTCGCCGGCGCCCGGGTACTGCACCTTGACGGCCACCTCCCGGCCGTCGTGCCACACGGCCCGGTGCACCTGGCCGATCGAGGCCGCGGCGGCCGGCTTGTCCTCGAACTCCTCGAACAGATCGCGCCAGTCCTCACCCAGCCGCTCCGCCAGCACTCCGTGCACCGTGCGGGTCGGCATGGGCGGGGCCGCCTCCTGGAGCTTGGTCAGCGCCGCGCGGTAGGGACCGGCGATCTCTTCGGGCAGCGCGGACTCGAAGACGGACAGGGCCTGCCCGAACTTCATCGCACCGCCTTTCAGCTCGCCCAGCACCTTGAACAGCTGCTCCGCCGTGCGCTGTTGCAGTTCCCGGCCGACGATCTCCGCGGACTCGCCCACGATCCGCTTGCCCAGCCCCCAGGTGGCCCGGCCGGCGAAGCCGAGCGGGAGCGCGGCGAGCTTGGCGGTCCGGGTGACCGCCTTCCGGGGAAGATCAGACATGCGCCCTCCAAGTCACAGTCGGCCGCGCCGCGCCCGCTGTGCGTCGTTGCGTCGACGGCCGTCGCACCGCCATTGTCGCGCGTGCCGCGCCGTCGGTTGAGGAGTGCTCCTCCTCAGGTCTGTCCGCAGCGCCGCATCCGCATGCCGGATGCGGCCGCACCGGTCGGGTCCGCCAGTCCAGAGCGGGGGTGGAGACCTCCCAGCGGGTGCCGGTACCGGACGGCGCGTGCCCGTCGAGGAAGGCGAGGGCGTGTGCCGCGGCCAGTCCCGCGACCGCTGTGGCCAGCGTCACATCGCAGGCTCCGGCGCGGCGCGATCTGGCGCACCGCCACTGGGCGGTCAGCCGGGGCCAGGCCGGATCCCGGTCCGTGCGGTCGAGGTGCAGGCAGCCGGCGCAGCCGGATTCGCCGGGCAGGACGAGCGGCCCGACGACACCGGTGCCCTCGACGACGCCCGCGTACAGGTGGGGCGTGCCGGAGGCCATGAGCGGCTCGGCGTCGGCCGGGTCGGGGGCGTGCACGGCCACGTCGTCGCGGGGGGTGAGGATCACGAGGGCGTGTCCGGGGTCCGGGGCGCCGGATCCGGGGGAGTGGGCGCGGCGCGGTGGGCGGTCGGGCGCCGCGCGGCGCACGGCGGCCCGGGCCGCCGTCTCCCGGCGCTCGCCGACCGCATCGGCGGGCAGCCCGCCCGGCGCCACGTCCCACGGCTCCACGCGACCGGTGTCGCGCACGTCGACCTCGCCGACCCCGGCGGCCGACAGCACCGACGCCAGGAGCGCGCCGACCCGGCCCGCGCCCCGTACCTGCACGCGCAGGGCGCGGCGGGCGGCCAGCCGGGCGAGCGCGCCGCCCGGCTCGGCCGTGGTCAGGGACAGCGCGGCGAGGTCGGGGCGCAGCCGCCGCAGGACGTCCGTCCGCTGGCGCAGCGCGTCCGCGGCGGGCCCGCCGCCGCGCGCGTCGTCGATCAGGCCTGCCCGGGTCAGCCGCTCCAGCAGGGTGTCGACCCGGCCGGCGGGGAGGTCCATGCGGCGGGCTTCGTCGCGCAGCAGCGGCAGCCCGCGTGTGCCGTTGAACAGGTCCAGGAGGTCGTGCGTCGCCGAGTCCATCGGTCCCAGTGTCAGCGCGTGCCCGGGCGTCATCCCGAACTGGACGGTGTGGCGGTCACGCCAGCCGCGCCGCAGCGCGGGCTTCACCACCGGATGCATGACGGTCCCCCGTATCCGTTGAAAGCATCCCGGAGCATCTGGAACGTCCGGAACCTCGCTTCACCGGCGGAACCGGTCATGTTCCGCCGACGCCTGCCAGCATGCCCTGTCCGGGCGCCGGGTGCCGAGAGTTATCCACAGGCTGGGGGTATTGGTCGTACAAGCCGACGGCGTGAACGCGGCGGTGTGAGCCCGGTGAGCGGGCCCGGTAAAACGGATAAACCGGATGTGTGATCAGTCGCGGAATCACAGGAATCAAACGCATGGTGGGGGATCGGCATCGAACCGTTCCGGAGCCGGGACTTCGGCCGTGCCCAGCGGGTAACGTCGGGGCGTGCCCGCCGACCCTCTGCACCGCGCCGGAATGCCACAGCGCAGCACGACGAGCCAGCCGCCCGGCGGCTCGGGGGCGAGCGCGATCGAGGTCCGCAGGAGTTCCCGGCGCCGCCGGACGGTCTCCGCGTACCGCGAGGGCGATCGCACCGTCGTACTGATCCCCGCCAGGATGTCGAAGGCGGAGGAGCAGCGCTGGATCACCGTCATGCTCGACAAACTCGCCGCCCAGGAGAGCAGGCGGCTGCTCGGCGACGCCGAACTGGCCCGGCGGGCCGAGCGGCTGTCGGCGCAGTACTTCGACGGCCGGGCCCGGCCCGCCTCCGTGCGCTGGGTCACCAACCAGAACACGCGCTGGGGTTCGTGCACCCCGGCCGAGGGCAGCATCCGGCTCTCGCACCGGCTGCAGGGGATGCCCGAGTACGTCGTCGACTACGTCCTCTGCCATGAGCTGGCCCATCTGCTGGTCCCCGGTCACGGGCCGGACTTCTGGCGGCTGCTGGAGGCGTACCCGCGCACCGAGCGGGCCCGCGGCTACCTGGAAGGGGTCGTCGCGGCGGACCGGCTGCCGCATGTCCCCGGGGCGCGCCGGCGGTGAGCCGCCGTCCCTGAGTCCGTCTCCGGGCGCGGTTGTGTACCGGGTCTGTACCGGTTGCGTCCGATCCCGCACCGAGCCGTTAGCCTGACGCGACGCACTCACATTCGGGATGGGGGACGGTCGTTACGCATGGCCAGGGAATTCCAGCGCGGCCACAAGGCCAGGATCAGTGACCTCACGGCGGGCACCGATCTGTACGTAGGCGTGCAGATCTCCGCCCCCGGGCTGACCTTCGACATCAGCTGCTTCGGTCTGGACGCCGACGAGCGCCTCTCGGACGACCGGTACTTCGTCTTCTTCAACCAGCCGAAGTCCCCGGAGGAGTCCATCCAGCTGCTCGGCGCCCAGGCGGGCGACACCGAGTCGTTCCGGGTCACGTTGGACCGGATCCCGCCCCACATCCACAAGCTGTCCTTCACGGCGACCATCGACGGCGCCGGGCAGATGTCGCAGGTCGCCCCCGGCTATCTGCGCATCGTGGCGGGCGGTGAGGAGGTCGCGCGCTACTCGTTCAGCGGCGCCGAGTTCTCCACCGAGCGGGCCGTGATGCTCGGCGACATCTACCTGAAGGACGTGTGGCGGTTCGCGGCCGTCGGACAGGGCTTCGACGGCGGACTGGAGGCGCTGCTGAAGAACTTCGGCGGCGAGGTGCTGGAGGAGGCGCCCGCCGCCCCGCAGCAGCCGCAGCCCGGCGCCGCCCCCGGCTTCGCCCCGCCCGCCCAGGCCACGACCCCGCCCCCGTTCGCCGCACCGGCCGCCCCCGTCCCTGCCCCGGCGGCCCCCGCCCCCGCGGCCGGCGTGCCCGCGCCGCAGCCCGCCGCGCAGGGCTTCGCCCCGCCGCCCGGAACCGCGCCCCCGCAGGGCTTCACGCCGCCCGGCCACACCCCGCCGCCGGCGTCCGCGCCGGACGTGCACGCCGCGCCGACGGTCATCGCCCCCCTGACCCCGCCCGCCGGCGGCCCGGTCCCCCCGCCCGCCCCGGCCCCCGCGCCGTACGGCGGGCCCGGCCCGCAGCAGCCGTACGGCCACCCGCCCCAGCAGCAGCCGTACGGCGGCCCGCCGACCGCGCCGATGCCGCCCGGCTACGGCCCGCAGCCGCCCTCGCCCGGCGGACAGCCGGCCGCGCCCATGCCCCCCGGATACGGGCAGGTCCCCGGCCAGTCGCCCGGCGCCTACGCGGTGCCGCAGGGCGCGCCGCAGGCCGGCGCCGGTGTCACGGCCGCGCTGCAGATGTACAAGGAGACGCCGACCGGGCAGCGCTGGACGCAGCAGAACAAGAAGCTCATGCGCGTCGACCTCGGCGTCGGCGGGCAGCCGGTGCTGGCCAGGCAGGGCAGCATGGTGCTCTACCAGGGCAAGGTCGACTTCGGCTACAAGGGCGCGGGCTTCGCCGGGCGGATCGTCGGCAACGCCACCGGCCAGGAGATGCAGCTGATGCGCTGCACCGGCAACGGACAGGTGTTCCTCGCCGAGAACTCCACGCATCTGCACCCCGTGGAACTGCAGGGCGACGCGATCTGCGTGTCCGCGGAGAACGTCCTCGCCTTCGACGAGAGCCTCCAGTACGAGGTCCGCCGCATCGAGGGGCACGGCATCCCCGGCGGCGCGCTGTTCACCATGCAGTTCCAGGGCACCGGCACGATCGTCGTCAAGACGCACGGCACCCCCGTGGTGCTGCCGGTCACCCCGACCACCTTCGCCGACTGCAACGCCGTCGTGGCCTGGTCGGCCGCCTCCCAGGTGATCGTCTCCAGCCAGGTCCGCATGCGCCGCAACGCCTACCCGGGCGACACCGGCGAGAGCGTCAACCTGCAGTTCCGGGGCGCGCCCGGCAACTTCATCGTCGTCCAGCCCTACGAGGTCTGAGGGAGCCCGTCATGAACCAGCCGCTCGCGGGCTTCGCCCCCGCACCCGTCACCGCCCGCATGGAGAACCACGGCAGCCACATGCTGAAGGTCGCCATGCAGACCGGAAACGACCTCCTCGCGCGCGTGGGGTCGATGGTCGCCTACGAAGGCTTCGTGCAGTACGAGCCCAACCCGCCCGCCGTCCGCCAGATCGCCCGCGACTGGATCACCGGCGAGGGCGCACCCCTGATGAAGTGCTCCGGCGACGGACTGCTCTACCTCGCCGACTACGGCGCCGACGTCGTCGTGATCAATCTCAATGGTGACGGCATCTCCGTCAACGCCACCAACCTGCTCGCCTTCGACGCCCACCTCACCTGGGGCGTGGAGCGCGTGAAGGGGCTCGCCAAGTTCGCCGGGCAGGGCCTGTGGAACACGAGGATCTCCGGGCAGGGCTGGGTCGCGCTGACCTCCCGGGGCACGCCGATCGTCGTCGACTGCGGCGGCGGCGAGGACGAGACCTACGTCGACCCGGACGCGCTCGTCGCCTGGTCGCCCAACCTCAAGGTGAAGGGCAAGCGCAGCTTCAAGGCGCAGTCGCTGATCGGCCGGGGCAGCGGCGAGGCCTACCAGATGGCCTTCTCCGGTCAGGGCATCGTCGTCGTCCAGCCCAGCGAGGACAGCACCGACCGTCTCCGGGTCCGGGGCTGAGGGGGAGTCAGAAAACCATGCAGAGCCCCCTTTTCGCGTACAACGACCTCCAGACGCAGGAGCGCTGGGCGTTGCAGAACGCGCAGCTGCTCCGGGTCACCCTGGAGGGCCACGACGACATCCTCGCCCGCAAGGGCACCATGGTCGCCTACCAGGGCCTGGTCGAGTTCGACGCCGAGTACCGCAGCAACAGCCAGGCACGCGCGCGTGCGTACACCGGCGAGGGCCTGGACCTGATGCGCTGTCACGGGCAGGGCACGGTGTACCTCGCCAACCTGGCCCAGCACGTGCACATCATGGACGTCGAACAGGACGGGCTGACCGTCGACAGCTCCTACGTCCTCGCCATGGACTCCTCGCTGCACCACGAGGTCGTCGCCGTCGACAGCCTCTACGGCATCTCCGGCTCGGGGAAGTACCAGCTGAACATCACCGGGCGGGGCAAAGTCGCCCTGATGACCTCGGGCGCGCCGCTGCTGATGCAGGTCACGCCGGACAAGTACGTCAACTGCGACGCGGACGCGATCGTCGCCTGGTCCACCGGGCTGCGCGTGCAGATGCAGGCCCAGACGCACTCCTCCGGCGTGTGGCGCCGGCGCGGCAACACCGGTGAGGGCTGGGAGCTGAGCTTCATGGGCTCCGGGTTCGCGCTGGTCCAGCCCAGCGAGCTGCTGCCGCCGCAGAACGCCGTGATCGGACAGGGCCTCGCCGCGCAGTTCGGCATGGGGCAGCACGGCGCGCGCGGGCAGAACCAGGGCAACGTCTGGAGCTGAGCGTCCAGCGAGCGAACGAAAGGGGGCGACCGCCGAGGAGGTCGCCCCCTGCGCGCGTTCAGAGCCTGGCGCGGGCCGCTTCCAGCAGGCGTACGACCGACTCGTCGGCCACGCCGGGCACCTCGTCGTAGGGGAACCAGCGCAGGTCGAGAGATTCGTCGCTGATCGCCTGGACGGCTCCGGGCGGTGCCACGGCCGCGTACTGCACGTCGAAGTGCCAGTGGCAGGGCGCCGGGATGGGGTGCCGGTCGAGCCGTACCGGGCCGCCGGGCAGCAGGGTCAGCCCGGCGACGCCCGACTCCTCGGTGGCCTCGCGCAGGGCCGCGGCCCGGAGGGAGGTGTCCTCCGGCTCGCAGTGGCCGCCCATCTGCAGCCACATCCGCAGCTTCTTGTGGAGGGTCAGCAGCACCCGCCCGCGCGAGGGGTCGATCACCAGCGCGCTCGCCGTGAGGTGCCCGGCCCCGCAGGCCTTCCACATGCCGTCCGGGTGCGCCTGCAGGTGGTCCAGGTAGGCCTGGCGCAGCTCTTCCTGGTCCCCGTACTCCTTCAGCACGAGGACCGCGTCGTCGTGGAGGCTCACTCGGCCTCGTCGCCCTCGGCCTCGCCGTCGCCCTTCTTGCGCAGGTCCGGCTTGCCCTGGTCGGGCTTGTTCGCCGCCTCGCCGAGCATCTTGTCCAGCTCGGAGAAGTCCAGCTGCTCGCGGTGGACGAAGCCGTCCGGGTCGTCCAGGTCGGTCGCCGTCGGCAGCATGTCCGGGTGGGCCCACAGGCCGTCCCGGCCGTCGACCCCGCGCGCGTCCGTGAGCGAGGCCCACAGGCGGGAGGCGTCGCGCAGCCGGCGCGGGCGCAGCTCCAGGCCGATCAGCGTGGCGAACGTCTGCTCGGCCGGGCCGCCCGTGGCCCGGCGCCGGCGCAGGGTCTCCCTCAGGGCGTCGGCGGACGCCAGGCGGGGCTTCGCGGCCGCGTGGACCACCGCGTCCACCCAGCCCTCGACGAGCGCCAGCGCGGTCTCCAGACGGGCCAGGGCGGCCTTCTGCTCGGGCGTGTCCTCCGGCTGGAACATGCCCTGCTGCAGCGCGTCCTGCAACTGTTCGGGGTTCTGCGGGTCGAACTGGCCGACCACGTCCTCCAGCTTGGCGGTGTCGACCTTGATCCCGCGCGCGTACCCGTCGACCGCGCCGAACAGGTGTGAGCGCAGCCACGGGACGTGCGCGAACAGGCGCTGGTGGGCGGCCTCGCGCAGCGCCAGATACAGCCGGACCTCCTCCTGCGGCACGCCGAGATCCTTGCCGAACGCCTCCACGTTGGCCGGGAGCAGCGCCGCCTTGCCGGCCGGGCCGAGCGGCAGGCCGATGTCGGTGGAGCCGACGACCTCGCCCGCGAGCACGCCGACGGCCTGCCCGATCTGCGTGCCGAACATGGCGCCGCCCATCGAGCGCATCATGCCGATCAGCGGGCCCGCCATGGCCTGCATCTCCTCCGGCAGGACGTCGCCCATGGCCGCGCCGACCCGCTCGGCGACCGGGTCGACCAGCTCCTGCCAGGCGGGCAGCGTCGCCTCGACCCACTCCGCGCGGGACCAGGCCACCGCCGAGCCCGCGCCCGACGGCAGGGACGTCGCGTCGTCCAGCCACAGGTCGGCCAGGCGCACGGCCTCCTCGACCGCCCTGCGGTCGGCCGGGCCCACGCTCGCGTCCTTCGAGCCGTCCTGGGCGCCCTGGGCGACCGTCTGGCGGGCGATCTGCTTGGCCATGTCCCAGTTCACCGGGCCGCCCTCGTAGGAGAGCATCTGGCCCAGCTGCTGGAACGCGGCGCCCAGATCCGTGGGGTTCAGCGATCCGAACATCGCTGCGAGCGGATTGTCGGCGCCGGGGCCGCCAAAGCCTCCGGCTCCGGGCAGGCCGCCGAAGCCGAACGGGTTGGCCGGTCCCTGCCCACCACCGCTCTGCTGGTCCTTCTTCTTGCCCTCGTCGCCGTCCTCCGGCTCCTCCGGCGGAAGGCCGAAACCGAATGGGGTGTCACTCACGGGAATCCTCGGCTGGTAAGGCCGCCGGTCTCTCTCCGGCGGCGCGGCTGCCCGACAACACCACCCAGCGTAGACACCCGGACCCGATCGGGCCTCGGTGCTTCGCCCACAGCAGGCCTGCGGCAGGATGGATGCACCTGGTACGTACGCGTCACTCGCGCTCGTACTGAAGACAACCGCTGGAGACGCCCGGTGAGTTCCCCAGATCCTCAGGTTCGCGCAGCGCGAAACGCCTCAACCCCGTCCGCGGCCCCCGGCGTGCGCGGACCCGTCGTCGCGGTCACCGGAGCCGCCCGCGGCGTCGGCGCCCAGCTCACCGAGCGGCTCGCCGCCTCCGAGGAGATCAGACAGGTCGTCGCCATCGACGAGCGGCGCGGCGACTGCGCCGACGCCACCTGGCACATCCTCGACGTGCGCGACCCCGCCATCGCGGACAAGCTGCGCGGCGCCGACGTGGTCGTCCACCTCGCGCTCGACCTCGATCTGGAGACCGATCCGGCCGCCCGCAGCGCTTACAACGTCCGGGGGACGCAGACCGTCCTGACCGCCGCGGCGGCGGCCGGCGTGCACCGGGTCGTGCTGTGCACCTCGGCGATGGTCTACGGCGCGCTGCCGGACAACGAGCTGCCCCTGTCGGAGGACGCGGAGCTGCGCGCGACCGCCGAGGCCACCGGGGTGGGCGACCTGCTGGAGATCGAGCGGCTGGCCCGGCGCGCGCCGCGCGCGCACCCGGGGCTGAACGTCACCGTCGTACGGCCCGCCGTGCTGGTCGGCGGCACGGACACCGCGCTGACCCGGTACTTCGAGTCGCCGCGCCTGCTGGTCGTCGCGGGGTCCCGGCCCGCGTGGCAGTTCTGCCACGTCGAGGACCTGTGCAGCGCCCTGGAGTACGCCGTCCTGGAGAAGGTCGACGGGGAACTCGCCGTCGGCTGCGACGGGTGGCTGGAGCAGGAGGAGGTCGAGGAGCTGAGCGGGATCCGGCGGATGGAGCTGCCGTCGGCGGTCGCGCTCGGCGCGGCCGCCCGGCTGCACCGGATCGGCCTCACCCCGTCCCCGGCGGGTGACCTGGCCTACACCATGTACCCGTGGGTGGTCAGCGGCAGCCGTCTGCACGACGCCGGGTGGCGGCCGAGGTGGACCAACGAGGAAGTGCTCGCAGAGCTGCTGGAGGAGGTCTCCGGACGGCACACGGTCGCCGGTCGGCGCCTCGGGCGCAAGGACGCCACGGCCGCCGGCGCCGCCGGCGCGACGGTGGCCCTGCTGGGCGCCGCGGCCGTCGTACGCCGGGCCCGCAAGGCCCGGCGCCGGGTGTGAGGCCGCCGCACGGCTCCGTCGCAGGGAACCCCACCCGCCGCGCGGCCGTGTCGTAGGAGACTCCGAAACCGTGCACGCGCGCGCGTGGTGAATCTCGTATTCCCCGCTGTCACAGGCGTGCGGCACGATGGGGGCATGGCACACACGAACGAGCACCCCGGTGAGCAGGCGGCGCAGGATCCCATCAAGCTGATCGCCGTCCGGGAGACCGCGCTCTCGGTGGACGAGGTGTTCCAGGCCGTCGGGGACGCCGCCGCCGGGGGCATCGCCCTGTTTGTGGGAACCGTGCGCAACCACGACGGGGGCGCGGACGTGGACGCGCTCGGCTACTCCTGCCATCCCAGCGCCGAGGCGGAGATGCGGCGCATCGCCGAGAAGGTGGCGGCCGACCATCCGGTGCGGGCGCTGGCCGCCGTGCACCGGGTGGGGGACCTGCGGGTCGGGGACCTCGCCGTGGTCGTCGCCGTCGCCTGCCCGCACCGGGCCGAGGCCTTCGACGCCTGCCGCAAGCTGATCGACGACCTCAAGCACGAGGTCCCGATCTGGAAGCACCAGAGGTTCTCCGACGGCACGGAGGAATGGGTCGGGGCCTGCTGAGGTGCGGGCCCGCTGAGTCCGGTCACGCTGCGTGCGCGGGCGGCCCGGGTGTACGTCACCTGGAGCACACGGGCGATCCCGTGTTGCGTAACCGGACCCCTCGCGTGAGCGTTGTCACTGCGGACGGTTAATCTGCTCATCAGTCAGTCGCGGACGCTCACAGCGTTGGGAGGTCGGCATGGGGGCGCTTGTCTGGCTGCTGATCCCGCTCATCGCCGCGATCGGCGGCGGGCTGTGGGGCAGTTGGGCCAACAGGACGCGCAAGGTGCGCGGTGACGGTCCCGAGCTGGACGGTTATGCCCGGTTCCGGGAGGCCATGGAGCGGTCCCACACGGGCGCCGGCAGACCGTGACGAGGGAGCCCTGAAGGTGCGCTGACAGAGGCGTCCCGTACTGTCGTGACATGCCACGCCGCACCGCGACGATGCTCGCCTCCACCCTGATGCTGATCGCGCTCCTGTGCGCGGGAGTGCTCATCCCCGCGCCGTACGCGGAGATGTCCCCCGGCCCGACCGTGAACACGCTGGCGGACCACGACGGCGAGCCGGTGCTGCAGATCTCCGGGCACAGGACCTACCCGACCGACGGCAACCTGAACATGACCACGGTCCGGGTGACCAGCGCGGACTTCCGCATGAACCTGGTGGAGGCGGTCTACGGCTGGCTCGACCACGACACCAAGGTCGTGCCGCACGACACGCTCTACCCGGACGGCAAGACCGAGCAGCAGTCCACGCAGGAGAACGCCGAGGAGTTCAGCCAGTCCCAGGAGAGCGCCAAGGTCGCCGCGCTGAAGCAGCTGGGCATCCCGGTGAAGTCGTGGGTGATCGTCTCCACCGTCGTCAAGGGCACCCCGGCCGAGGGCCGGCTGCATGCCGGTGACGTGATCAAGGCCGTCGACGGCACGGCCGTCAAACAGCCCACCGACGTCGCCAAGCTGGTCACCAAGCACGAGCCCGGACAGAAGGTCGTCTTCACCGTCGTCCCCGCCAAGGACCAGGCCGCCGCCGTGAAGGCGCACAAGACGGCGACCGCGACCCGGGACGTCACCCTCACCACGAAGACGTCCGACGACACCGGGCCCAAGCGGGCCATCGTCGGGATCTCCGCCGGGACCGACCACACCTTCCCGTTCACCATCGACATCAAGCTCGCCGACGTCGGCGGCCCCAGCGCCGGGTTGATGTTCGCCCTCGGCATCTACGACAAGCTCACCCCGGGCAGCCTGACCGGCGGCAAGTTCGTCGCCGGCACCGGCACCATCGACGACAACGGCACCGTCGGCCCGATCGGCGGCGTCGAGATGAAGACCGTCGGCGCGCGCGCCAAGGGCGCCCAGTACTTCCTGACGCCGGCCGACAACTGCGCGGCCGCCGCCAAGGACACCCCGAGCGGGCTCCGGCTGGTGAAGGTCAAGACGATCAAGGACGCGCTGGACGCGCTGAAGGACATCCGCACCGGGAACACCGCGGCGCTGCCGCAGTGCACCACCGAGGGCTGACCGGCACGCACGCGCGGCCCGGCGGGGACGGGAACGCTCCGTCGGCCGGCACCCGGCACGGCTGGGGGCGCCCCATGAGCACGAGGGGCGCCCCCATCGCCGTACCGCGTGAGGACTCAGTCCTCGAAGGTCGCCGTCAGGGCCTCGGCCAGCCCGGGCACCAGGTCCGGGCCGGTCAGGACCTCCGTCGGGGAGTCCTTCTCACGCAGCCGCAGCGCCGAGTCGCGGCTGCCGTCGCGCAGCACCGCGACCGTCATGCGCACCTCCTGGCGCTCGGGGTGCTCGGCCACCCACTTGGTCAGCTGGGCCTCGCTCAGGTCCTTCGGGACCTGCGCCTCGGCGGACGGCGGCAGCATCAGCCGCTCCACCGAGAGTGCGCAGCCGGTCACCGCGTCGGGCCAGGCGATGGTGCCGAGGAACTCGTCCAGCGGCTTGCCGGCCGGGATCTCGTCCTGCTCGATCGGGGTGAGACCGGCGGACGCGGACTCGTCCTCGAGACCCAGCTGGGCCGCGAGCGCGGGTTCCTGGGCCCGCAGCCGTGCGGTGTCGACAAGGGCGAAGAGGCGGGCGGGCTGGTCCCAGCCGAGGCCGGAGACGTACTCGTCGATCTCGAGTACGGCCCGGGTGAGGGGGCTCGCTGCCATGGGAGTGTTGGACATGGTCACAATCCTGCCTCGTTCAGGGCCGGAATCGGGAACCGAGCAAACCGTGAGTAAGTTGCATAGGTGTGGGTCCGCGATCACGGGGGGCCACGGCCGGCCCGCGACCAGTCGGGCCTGACGGATCGACAGCGACTTCGAGGTGCGCACCTTGGCTTTCCAGATGCCGGACCGCGGCGGAGGCCCGACGGGGCCACGGATCAGAGCGGGCCGCCCGTCCCGGGGGGTACGGACCCTGCTCATGACACTGGGCGTCCTGGCCGTCCTCGGCATGGCGTTCACCATGTTCGCGGGCTTCTGGACGGACTGGCTGTGGTACCGGTCGGTGCACTACTCGTCCGTGTTCACGACCACGCTGTGGACCAAGATCGGCCTCTTCTTCGTCTTCGGCCTGCTGATGGCGGTCGCCGTGGGGGTCAACATCTGGCTCGCGCACCGCCTGCGGCCCCCGCTCAGCGCCATGTCCATGGAGCAGCAGAGCCTCGACCGCTACCGGATGGGCATCGCGCCGTACAAGAAGTGGCTGCTGCTCGCCGTCACTGCGCTCGTCGGGCTGATCGCCGGCGCCTCCGCGGCCGGCCAGTGGCGGACCTGGCTGATGTGGGTCAACGGCGTGCCCTTCCACCAGAAGGACCCCCAGTTCCACCTCGACGTCTCCTTCTACGCCTTCGACCTGCCCTGGTACCGCTTCCTGCTCGGCTTCGGCTTCGCCGCCGCCGTCCTGTGCCTGATCGCCGCCGCGCTCACGCACTATCTGTACGGCGGGCTGCGCGTCACCAGCCCCGGCGCGCGGGCCACCGCCGCCGCGACCGGGCACCTGTCCGTGCTGCTCGGCGTCTTCGTCGCCCTCAAGGCCGTCGCCTACTGGCTCGACCGGTACGGCCTGGCCGTGAAGTCCAGCGACTTCAAGGCGACCGGCCAGTGGACCGGCCTGCGCTACGTCGACGCCAACGCCTATCTGCCGGCGAAGACGATCCTGTTCTGCATCGCCGTCATCTGCGCGCTGCTGTTCTTCGCCACGCTGTGGCGGCGCACCTGGCAGCTGCCGGTGATCGGCTTCGGCCTGATGGTCCTCTCCGCGATCCTGATCGGCGGGCTGTACCCGGCGATCGTGCAGAAGTTCCAGGTCGAGCCCAACGAGCAGGCGAAGGAAGCGCCGTACGTCCAGAAGAACCTCACGGCGACCCGCGCGGCGTACGGCATCGACGACACCAAGGTCACCGAGTACGACGGCAAGTCCACGACCACGGACAAGGCCAGGCTGCGAGCCGACGCGGACGACGCGGCCAGCATCCGCATCATGGACCCGAACATCGTCTCGCCGACGTTCCAGCAGGCGCAGCAGATGAAGAAGTACTACGCCTTCCCGACCAACCTGGACGTCGACCGGTACCCCGCGAAGGACAGCGGCGGCGGGGAGCAGGACACGGTCATCGGGCTGCGCGAGCTGAACCTGGACGGCGTCCCGAGCAACAACTGGATCAACGACCACTTCCGCTACACGCACGGCTACGGCGTGGTCGCCGCCAAGGGCACCGAGGCGGACGACCAGGGCCAGCCGGTCTTCACCGAGTCCAGCCTGCCGTCCAAGGGCGACCTCGGCAGCTACGAGCAGGCGGTCTACTACGGCGAGAAGACCACCACCTACTCGATCGTCGGCGGACCGCAGAAGGAGGTCGACTACTCGAAGGACGACGGCACCGAGAAGACCACCAGGTACACCGGCAAGAGCGGCGTCAACCTCGACAACCCGCTCAACCGGGCCGCGTACGCGGTGGCGTTCGACGAGCCGCAGATCCTCTACTCCGGCGCGATCGGCAAGGGTTCGCGGATCCTGTACAACCGCACGCCCAAGGAGCGCGTCGAGGCGGTCGCCCCCTGGCTGACCATCGACGGCGACGCGTATCCGGCGGTCGTGGACGGCCACATCCAGTGGATCGTCGACGCCTACACGACGTCGAACGGCTACCCCTACTCCTCCCGCACGACCCTGGGCGACACCACGGCCGACTCGCTGACCGCCGCCAACAACAACCGCGCGGTGGTGGCCCAGCAGAACCAGGTCAACTACATCCGCAACTCGGTGAAGGCGACCGTCGACGCGTACACCGGTGAGGTCAAGCTGTACCAGTGGGACACCCAGGACCCGGTGCTGAAGACCTGGATGAAGGCGTTCCCGGGCACGGTGCGGCCGAAGAGCGCCATCTCGACGGACCTGCTGGCCCATCTGCGCTATCCACAGGACCTGTTCAAGGTCCAGCGCGAGCTGCTCACCCGCTACCACGTCACGGACGCACAGACGTTCCTCACCGGCAGCGAGGTCTGGCAGGTGCCCGACGACCCGACCAACGACTCGGGCAGCGCGGTGCCGCCGTACTACCTGAGCATGAAGATGCCGGACCAGAAGGCGCGGGCGTTCTCCCTGACGACGACGTTCACGCCGAACGGCCGGGACAACCTCAGCGCGTTCATGGCGGTCGACTCCGAAGCGGGCACAGGCGACTACGGCAAGATCAGAATCCTGAAACTGCCGGCCAGCACGACGGCCGACGGCCCGCGGCAGGTGCAGAGCCAGTTCAACTCCCGCCCGGACATCGCCGAGACGATCAGTCTGCTCACCCGCGGGCACTCCAAGGTCGAGTACGGCAATCTGCTCACCGTGCCGCTCGACGGCGGACTGCTGTACGCGGAACCGGTCTACGTCCTCGGCGGCAACAAGCTGAAGTACCCCTTGCTGGGCAAGGTGCTGGTCACCTACAACGGCAAGACGGCGTTCGAGGACACCCTCGACGAGGCGCTCAACAAGGTGTTCGGCGTGGCGGGTTCGACCACTCCGCCACCGGACACCGGCACCACCAGACCGCCGTCGTCCGCCAACCCGTCCGTCCAACAGGCCCTGTCCGACGCCCAGAAGGCCTTCGACGCGGGCCAGCAGGCCCTGAAGGATCCGAACGGCCCGGACTGGACCGCGTACGACAAGGCCCAGAAGGACCTGAAGGCCGCGCTGAAACGGGCCGCGGACGCGGAGGCCAAGGCCGGCAGGAACGGGACCGGGAAAAAGAGTTGATCAAGAGTCCCCCGCGCCGTGATACGGTTGACAGGCAACGGCGCGGGGTGGAGCAGCTCGGTAGCTCGCTGGGCTCATAACCCAGAGGTCGCAGGTTCAAATCCTGTCCCCGCTACTGCGATCGAAGGCCCGGATCCATGGGATCCGGGCCTTCGTGGTGTGCGAACTCATGTGCTGAGGGGAGGGACGGCCGCGCCGCCGTGGGGAGTTGACCGGTCTGTGTTTGACTTGTCGTCCTGTGGGCATGTCGACAAAACGCTGAAGTGACCTCACGGGCTGCGGTATACCGGGTGTACCAAGGTTGCAGGTGGTGCGACGATGGACGTTATGGGGGACAAGGCAACTCTGTTCGAGTCAGGGCGATTTGTGCAGCCTTCCGGCGAGGAGCCCACCCGCGACGAGCTGAGCGAGATGGGGGACGCCGCGGAGGAGGTGCGCCTCGGGCTGGCCGCGCAGGGCGGCGACGCCGAGGCGGCGAGCGTCCTCGGAGCCCTGCTGCTGCGCCGCGGCGACCTCGACGGAGCCGAACCCCATCTGCGCGCCGCCACCGCGGCCGGTGACCGGGCGGCCGCCAACAACCTGGGCGTCCTGCTGCACCAGCGCGGCTACCCCGAGGAGGCCGCCGGCTGGTGGCGCATCGCCGCCGTCGCCGGGTCCGCGGCCGCCGCGCACGCACTCGGCCGCTACCACCGTGAGCGCGGGGACGAACCCGCCGCCGAGTACTGGCTGCGCCAGTCCGCCGAGCAGGGCCATGTCCTCGGCGCGTACGCGCTCGCCGACCTGCTGGAGCACCGCGGGGACGTCGGCGCCGAGCACTGGATGCGGGCCGCGGCCGAGCGCGGGCACCGCGAGGCCGCCTACCGGCTGGCCCGCGCACTCGACCGGCGGGCCGGACGCGAGGACGGCTCCGCGGCCGACAACGCTGTCGCCGAGGCCGAGCAGTGGTACCGGCAGGCCGCCGCGCGCGGCCACCGGCGGGCCGCGCTGCACCTCGGCGCGATCCTGGAGAAGCGCGGCGAGCTGAAGGAGGCCGGGCGCTGGTACCTGACCTCCGCCAAGGACGGCGAGCCCCGGGCCGCCTGCGCGCTGGGCTTCCTGCTGCGCGACGCCGGGGACACCGAGAGCGCGGCCGTGTGGTGGCTGCGCGCCGCCCAGGAGGGCGACGGGAACGCGGCCAACGCGCTCGGCGCGCTGCACGCCGAGCGCGGCGAGACGCAGACCGCCGAGCGCTGGTACCGGGCCGCGCTGGACGCCGGCGACGACAACGGCGCGTACAACCTCGGGCTGCTCTGCGCCGAGCAGGGGCGCACCGCGCAGGCCGAGCAGTGGTACCGGCGGGCCGCCTACGCGGGCCACCGGGAGGCCGCGAACGCGCTCGCCATCCTGCTGCTCCAGGGCGGCGACGCGACCGGCGCCGAGCCCTGGTTCTCCAAGGCGGCCGAGGCGGGGAGCGTCGACGCGGCGTTCAACCTGGGCATCCTCTACGCCGGCCGCGGCGAGGAGGCCACGGCGCTGTGCTGGTACGAGCGGGCCGCCGCCGCCGGCCACACCGAGGCCGCGCTGCAGGTCGGGATCGCCCGGCTGCGCGAGGGCGAGGAGCAGGAGGCCGAGCGGCATCTGCGGTGCGCGGCGGGCGGGGGCAGCGCGGAGGCGGCGTACCGGCTGGCGGCGCTGCTGGACGCGCGGCGGCCGCCGGAGCCGGCGCACGAGCTGGGCGAGATCGTGCACGAGAAGACCGAGTGCGAGGAGTGGTACGAGCGGGCGGCGTCCCAGGGGCACCGGCGGGCCCAGGTGCGGGTCGGGATGCTCGCGGCGGCGCGGGGCGACGTGGTCGAGGCGGCGCGGTGGTACCGGGCGGCGGCGGAGGCCGGGTCGCGCAACGGCGCCTTCAACCTCGGGCTGCTGCTGGCACGGGAGGGCAGCGAGCCGGAGGCGGCGGTGTGGTGGGCGCGGGCCGCGGACGCCGGGCACGGACGGGCGGCGCTGCGGCTGGCCCTCGTCTACGCGCGTCGGGGAGAGCTGGCGGAGGGGCAGCGCTGGGCCGACCGCGCCGTCGAGCTGGGTCCCGCGGAGGTCGCGGAGCGGGCGGGGCGGCTCCGGGACGCGCTGCGGGAGGAGCTTTCGGCCTGAGCACGTGAGCCCTGCCACGTCACCGGTATCCGATTTGCTTCCACCGACCCCCCTCACGTAATGTCGTGTTCACCGACGCGGGGTGGAGCAGCTCGGTAGCTCGCTGGGCTCATAACCCAGAGGTCGCAGGTTCAAATCCTGTCCCCGCTACTGAACGCCGAGGGCCGGAATCCAGAGATGGGTTCCGGCCCTCGGCGTGTGTGCGTGTCCGGGCCCTTCGCGGCCCCCTGGCGCCTTAAGTGAGCTTTAAACAAGTCTTAAACCTCTTTCGGGCTCGCTCTATTATCCAAGGTAACAGCAGGTCAGAGCCCATTTGGAGATATCGCGTTCCGCTTGGCAGAGGTGCCGGTCGTGCGTATCGTCTGGCTTCGCCGACGGCCGTCCGCCGCAGTCAGAGAGCGCTCTCAGAACGTGTCTGCCCGCGCACTCAGCGCAGCGCCCGGTGCCGGCCGCGGAAATCCCCCACGACGACGACAAGGTGAATGCCCCCATGGCTGCTCATCGCGCCCGCAGATGGTCGTTAGGAGGGCTGGCGGTCCTGCTGTCCGCCGCCCTCGCCGGCGCCGTCCTCATCAGCACCTCCGACTCGGCGACCAACCGCGCGAACGCCGCCACCACCATGACGTGGTCCGACGACTTCGACGGAGCCGCGGGCAGCGCGCCCAGCGCGTCGAAGTGGACCCTGGAGACGGGCGGCGGCGGCAACGGCAATCACGAGCTGCAGTACTACACGAACAGCACGGACAACGCCGCCCTCGACGGCAACGGCCACCTGGTCATCACCGCCCGCAAGAACACGGACCCCGGACTGCGGTGCTGGTACGGCACCTGCCAGTACACCTCGGCACGACTGAACACGGCACGCACCTTCACGCAGAAGTACGGCCACTTCGAGTCCCGCATCAAGATCCCGCGGGGCCAGGGCGTGTGGCCGGCGTTCTGGATGCTCGGTGACGACCTCGGCAGCGCGGGCTGGCCCAACAGCGGCGAGATCGACGTCATGGAGAACGTCGGCAAGGAGCCCGGCACCGTCCACGGCACGATCCACGGCCCGGGTTACTCCGGTTCGGGCGGCCTCGGCGCCGCGTACACCCTCCCCAACGGCAAGTCCTTCGCCGACGACTTCCACGTCTTCGCCGTCGACTGGAGCCCGTCCGCGATCACCTGGTCCGTCGACGGCCAGGTCTACGAGACCCGCACCCCCGCCGACGCGGGCGGCAACAAGTGGGTCTTCGACCACCCGTTCTTCATCATCCTCAACTTCGCGGTCGGCGGCGACTGGCCCGGCAGCCCCGACTCCGGCACCTCCTTCCCGCAGACGATGACCGTCGACTACGTCCACGTCACCACCTCGGACCCCGGCACCGGCACCGGTTCCGGCGGCACCACCCGCACCGGCGCCATCAAGGGAATCGGCGGCATGTGCGTGGACGTCGCAGGGGCCGGCACCGCCGACGGCACCCCGGTCCAGCTGCACGACTGCACCGGCAACGACGCCCAGAAGTGGACGCCCGGCGGCGACGGCACCGTGCGCGCGCTGGGCAAGTGCCTGGACGTACAAGGCGGTTCGCACGACGACGGCGCCGCCGTGCAGCTCTACACCTGCAACGGCACCGAGGCCCAGCAGTGGACCTACACCGCTGCCCGCGACCTGACCAACCGCGGCGCCGACAAGTGCCTCGACGCCAAGGACGGCTCCTCCGCCGACGGAACCCGTCTGCAGATCTGGACCTGTTCGGGCAATCCCAACCAGAAGTGGTCCTTCGGCTGAGCCTCCCCCGCCGAAGCGCCCCACCCCCCACACGTCCCCACGAGCGGCCCGGCTCCCTCCCCAGGCGCCGGGCCCCGAAGGAGCACCCCTCATGGCACCTCGCCACCAGCGCAGCCTCACCCGCCGCAAGATGCTGTTCGCCCTCGGCGGCGCGGCCGTCGCCGTCCCGGCGACAGCCTCCCTCGCCCCGTACGCCCTCGCCGGCCAGAGCTCGGGCCCGGCGACCGCGGCGAGCGGCTCCCTCCCGGTCACCGTGGTCAACAACAGCGGGTCGTTCGGCAACGGCTCGGTGCACCTGTACGTCGTCGGCAACGCCGACGGCAAGCAGGTGCGGCTCACCCCGGACGGCACCGTCGCCCCCGTCGCGCTCTCGGACAACGGCGCCGACGGCTTCACCGACTACGCGATCCCGCTCGCGAGCAGCGGCGAGACCAAGCTGTCCCTGCCCTACATGTCGGGCCGCATCTACGTCTCACTCGGCCAGAAGCTCAAGTTCAAGGTCGTGACCGACGGCAACGGCAACGCCGCTCTGCAGTACCCGGCCGGCTGGGTCACGTCGGACCCCAACTACGGCATCCTGCACGACTGCGCCGAGTTCACCCACAACGCGTCCGGCATGTTCTGCAACACCACGATGGTGGACATGTTCAGCGTCCCGATGAGTCTGCGCCTCACCGGCGACAAGGACCAGACGACGGGCGCCCTGCGCGACGGCGGCCGCGCCGCGGCCTTCGCGGCGGTCAAGAAGGTGGCCGAGTTCGCCCCTCTGGTCGTGGACGACACGCGGATCATCGCCCCCGGCCACGGCCTGGACGCGGGCATCTTCCCCAAGGACTACTTCGCCTCGTACATCGACGAGGTGTGGAGCACCTACACCGGCAAGGACCTCAAGGTGACCACGAACGCGGGCACGTTCACCGGCCGCGTCCGCGGCGAGCGCCTCACCTTCGACGGCCCGGCGTCGGTGTCCTTCGCCAAGCCCTCCACCCGTGACGTCCTGTTCTGCGACGGCAACCTCGCCGCCCCCAACGACGGCACCACCGGACCGGTGGCGGCGGTCCTGGGTGCGGCGTTCAACCGCTCCACCCTCGTCAGCAACCCCGCGCAGCCCACCACCGACCCGGCGACGTTCTACCAGGCGGCCCTGACCAACCACTACGCGCGGGCCGTGCACGCGGCCACCGTCGACGGCAGGGCCTACGGCTTCGCCTTCGACGACGTGGCGGACTTCGCCTCCTACATCCAGGACACGAATCCCTCGGCCCTCACCCTCACCCTGACGGCGTTCTGAGGGACGCCGGCCCACGGCGGAAGGGCACCGCACTCGGGGAGTGCGGTGCCCTTCCGGTGGGTCGTGAGAGGTTACGCGGCGGCGCAGTCCGGGCACAGGCCGCGGTACGTCACCTCGACGTCCGACACCGTGAAGCCGAAGCGCTCCGTGTCGGGGAGGTCGGCGAGCGGGTTGCCCGTCGGGTGGACGTCGCGGATCGCGCCGCAGTGGGCGCAGACCAGGTGGTGGTGCGGCCGGTGCGCGTTCGGGTCGTAGCGCTTGGCGCGCTTGTCCGTCGTGACCTCCAGCACCTCGCCGAGCGAGACCAGCTCACCCAGCGTGTTGTACACGGTCGCCCGGGAGATCTCCGGCAGCTTCGCGACAGCCCGCGCGTGGACCTCGTCGGCCGTCAGATGGACGTGCTCGCCGTCGAGGACCTCGGCCACGACGCGTCGCTGCGCGGTCATCCGCCATCCGCGTCCACGCAGCCGTTCCAGAAGGTCGCTCATGGCTACCAGCCTAACAGCAGGCGGGACCAGGATGGGAACAGGTGTGATATTGGATCCGCAATGGACTTAGAGCGTGTCCAAGGTAGGATCTTGGTGCCGAGAAACGGCTGCCGGGCCGGACCCCACGGTGCTCGGGGTCCGGCCCGTTCCGCATGCTCAGAGCACCGGCGCCGGCTCGCGGGCCGGGCTCCAGCAGCGGATGATGTCGCGCACCGAGACGATGCCGGCGACCTCGCCGCGGTCGAGGACGATCAGGTGCCGGAAGCCGCCGTGGGTCATGGCGCGGGCGGCCTGCTCCAGGGTCCAGGTCGGGGCGGCGAAGACGACGTCGGTGGTGGTGTGGGCCGAGGTGTGTTCGGTGTCCGGGTTCTGGCCGAGGCCGACGGAGTTGAGGATGTCGCGTTCGGTGAGGATGCCGATGCCGCCGGCGTCCGGGTCGTGGACGACGGCTGCGCCGACGCGGCGGGCGGACATCAGGTTCGCCGCCTGGCGGAGTGTGTGGGCGGGGCCGACGGTGAGGATCACCGTGCTCATGGCGTCGCGGACGAGCATGGGTGGGGCCACCTCCTAGGAATCCGTGAAGCTCGTTCAAGGATTCACAAGTTCACAAGTGGGGGTGGGCCCAGACTGCCAGGTAAAGCAGGGGTCAACAAGAGGGCGCGCGTGGTGAGTTGAGGGCGTGCCCGGGTTCCTCTCGTGGCTCAGTGGCGCTGGTTGAGATACCCCAGCAACTCGTCGTGCAGCAGGCCGTTGGATGCGGCGGCGTTGCCGCTGTGCGGTCCCGGGCGGCCGTCGAGGCCGGTGAAGACGCCGCCGGCCTCCGTGACGATGATCGCGTTCGCGGCCATGTCCCACAGCGACAGCTCCGGCTCCGCGCAGATGTCCACGGATCCCTCGGCGACCATCATGTACGGCCAGAAGTCGCCGTACGCGCGCGTGCGCCACACCTGGCGGGTCAGGTCCAGGAACCCGCCGAGGCGGCCCTGCTCCTCCCAGCCGGAGAGGGAGGAGTACGCGAACGAGGCGTCCGCGAGCCTGCCGACGCCGGAGACACGCAGGCGGCTCGCGGAGGTCAGACTGCGGCCGGTGAAGGCGCCGTGCCCCTTCGCGGCCCACCAGCGGCGGCCGAGCGCGGGCGCGGAGACGAGCCCGACGACGGGCTGGTAGCCGCCCTCCGCCGCCTCCATCAGGGAGATGAGCGTCGCCCAGACCGGGACGCCGCGGACGTAGTTCTTGGTGCCGTCGATGGGGTCGATCACCCAGCGGCGCGGGCCGGAGCCCTCCACGCCGTACTCCTCGCCGAGGACCGCGTCCCTCGGGCGGGCGCGCTGGAGCTGGCCGCGGATCAGTTCTTCCGCCGCCTTGTCCGCCTCGCTCACCGGCGTCATGTCCGGCTTGGTCTCGACCTTCAGGTCGAGCGCCTTGAAGCGGTCCATGGTGGCGGCGTCGGCGGCGTCCGCGAGGACGTGGGCGAGACGCAGGTCGTCGAGGTAGTCCGGCATGAAGGGAACGGTATCCGCCATGCTCGGCACGGGGCCACCAGGGCGGGCGCGGCGTGGCGGCCCCGTGCCCCGGGCGGGGGCACGTGAGGCGCGCGCGGACACCGGGCCCGCCGCCGTACGGCCGACAACCCTCCCGAACCCTTGACAGTGCATACAAGCGCGTCAAATCTGGGCGCAGAGCCGCTCCGCCCAGGGAGGCGACGATGCCTGCTGCCCGGGATTCCCTACTGGACGCCGCCTACACGGCGCTCGCGCGCCGGCCCTGGTCCGCGGTGCGGATGGTCGACGTGGCGGCGACGGCGGGGGTGTCCCGGCAGACCCTCTACAACGAGTTCGGCAGCAAGGACGGGCTGGCCCGGGCGCTGGTGCGGCGGGAGGCGGACGGCTACCTCGCCGGAGTGGAGCGGGCGCTGGCCGGTCCGGGCGAGCCCACCGCGCGGCTCACCGCCGTCGCCGAGTGGACCGGCTCCGCCGCTTGGGACAACCCGCTGGTACGGGCCCTGCTCACCGGCTGCTGGAGCGAACGGCTGCCCGCCCCGCCGCTCGCCGCCGTGCAGTCGGTCTCGTCGGTGCCGGCGCAGCGCCGCGCGGACGGGCCGCTGCCGACGCCCCACGACCTCGTGCGGATCGTCCGGGACCGCGCGGTCGGCGCCCTCGCGGGTCCCGGCACCACCCCCGCCGACGCCGCCGAGCTGGCCCGCTCCTGCGAGCTGGCGGTGCGCCTCGCCCTGTCCTGCGTCGCGGCGCCCCCGGCGGAGGGCGGCATGGCGGACCTGATCCGCGCGGTCGCCCCGCGCCAGACGGTGTGATCCTCTCCGCACGGACTCCGGCCGTCCGCACGGTCACCCGCAGCCTCGTCTCCGTCTCCCTACGGCCTTCCCGGCACGGCCGGCGCCGCGCCCGCGGGCGGCGTCCGAGCGGTCGGCGGGAGCCGAGCGGCCCGACAGGGTGCGCAGGCGTTCCAGGCCGGCCAGCACCTCGGCGCGGTGGCCGGACTCCTTCATCCACCGGGGCAGGCGCGGGAACATCGCCTGCGTGGCCCCGGTCCCGCCCTCACGCAGCATGGCGCCGGCATAGGCGGCCAGCGCGTCGACGTGCTCCTCGTCGTACGCCCACAGCACGCGCCCCGCGCACCGGGTCCGAAGCCACAGGGGGCCCGGAAGAACGGGTCCTCGGCGCCGCCCAGCCGCACTCCGATCAGCGCGCCGTCCCTCAGCTCCGCCCGCCACTCGGCGGTCGCACCGCACCCCTGGCAGACGAGCCGGCGCGGCCGGAACCTCAGCTCGCTGCAGTACCTCAGCGGGGGCAGGCCGGGGCGCTGGACCACCTCCGCCCGCCCGCCGCAGCGGGGGCAGACGACCAGGATCCGGCCGGCGTACCGGCTGAGCCCCTGCCCGCGGTCCCGGTGCCGGGCCGGGCCGGCGTGCTGCCGCTCGGAGTCCACGCGGCCGCCCTCAGTGCGCCGATCCGGACAGCTGCAGCCCGATCACCCCGACGATGACCAGGCTGATGGAGACGATCTTCAGGGTGGACACCAGGTCGCCGAGGAAGACCATGCCGTAGATCGCGGTGCCCGCCGCGCCGATGCCGGTCCACACCGCGTACGCGGGGCCGACGTCGAGCTTCCTCAGGGACAGGGTGAGCAGGCCGAAGCTGCCGAGGGCGAAGGACGCGAAGGCGACCGTGGGCCACAGGCGGGTGAACCCGTGCGAGAGCTTCAGGCACACGGCGAAGCCGGTCTCCAGCATCCCGGCCACGATGACCAGCAGCCACGCCATGTGCGGTCCTCCCGTTGATCCGGATCTCCGGCTCGGTGCGATTATGCACTTACCGAGCCGGGGCCCCGGCAAACAATGGGAGGCCCGTCAGTCGCCCTCCTTGCGCTCCCGCGTGGCCAGCAGGCGGCGCAGCGAGTACAGGCGCGCCGGGTCCGTGTGGCCCTCCTCGACCCAGGCGTCCAGCGCGCAGTCCGGCTCGTCGTGGCTGCACGCGCGCGGGCAGCCCTCCGTGCCCGGTTCCAGGTCCGGGAAGGCGTGGATGACGCGGGACGGGTCGATGTGCGCCAGGCCGAAGGAGCGGATGCCGGGGGTGTCGACGACCCAGCCGTCCGCACCGGACAGCGGCAGGGCGAGGGCGGACGTCGTGGTGTGGCGGCCGCGGCCGGTGACCGCGTTGACGTGTCCCGTCGTACGCCGCCGGTCCTCGGGGACCAGCGCGTTCACCAGTGTCGTCTTGCCCACGCCGGAGTGGCCCACGAACGCCGTGACCCGACCGGCGAGGTGCTCCCGCACCCGGTCCGCGGCGTCGCCGTTCTCCAGTTCCCCGCGGCTGGTGACGACGTGGGGGATGTCGAGCGGGCCGTACAGCTCCAGCAGTTTGTCCGGCGGGGCCAGGTCCGACTTGGTCAGCACCAGCAGCGGCTCCAGGCCGCCGTCGAAGGCCGCGACCAGGCAGCGGTCGATCAGGCGGGGGCGCGGCTCCGGGTCGGCCAGGGCGGTGACGATCGCCAGCTGGTCCGCGTTGGCGACGACCACGCGCTCGTACGGGTCGTCGTCGTCCGCGGTACGGCGCAGCACCGACGTGCGCTCCTCGATGCGGACGATCCGGGCGAGGGTGTCCTTGGTGCCGGACAGGTCCCCGACCAGGGCCACCCGGTCCCCGACCACCGCCGCCTTGCGCCCCAGCTCGCGCGCCTTCATCGCCAGGACGGTCCGGTCGCCGACCAGGCAGGTCAGCCGGCCGCGGTCGACCGTGAGCACCATGCCCTCGGCGGCGTCCTCGTGCTTGGGCCGGATGTGGGTGCGCGGCCGGGTGCCCCGGCGGCCGGGACGGCTGCGGATGTCGTCCTCGTCGGTGTGCTTGCCGTAGCGGCGCATGGTGTGTCCCTACTGCCCGAGCATCCCGGTCCACAGCTCGGGGAAGTCCGGCAGGGTCTTCGCCGTGGTCGCCACGTTCTCGATCCGCACGCCCTCCACCGCGAGGCCGATGACCGCGCCGGCGGTGGCCATGCGGTGGTCGTCGTAGGTGTGGAACACGCCGCCGTGCAGCCTCCGCGGGCGGATGTGCAGGCCGTCGGCGGTCTCGGTGACGTCACCGCCCAGCTCGTTGATCTCCTTGGTGAGCGCGGCCAGCCGGTCCGTCTCGTGCAGCCGCAGATGGGCGACGCCGCGCAGGGTGGAGGGGGAGTCCGCGAGGGCGGCGACCGCCGCGATGCCCGGGGTCAGCTCGCCGACGTCGCCGAGGTCCACGTCGATGCCGTGGATCGCCCCCGCACCGGTGAAGACCAGGCCGTACTCGGTGAGTTCGCAGGAACCGCCCATCTCGGTGAAGATCTCCCGCAGCCGGTCACCCGGCTGGGTGGTCCGCTCCGGCCAGTCCGGGATGAGCACCTTGCCGCCGGTGACCAGGGCCGCCGCCAGGAACGGCTGCGCGTTGGACAGGTCCGGCTCGACCGTCAGGTCCCGGCCGAGCAGCGCGCCCGGCGTCACCCGCCACACGTTCGGCTCGCCGCCCGACTCCGGGGTGTCCACCTGGGCGCCGACCGCGCGCAGCATGTCCACTGTCATCCGGATGTGCGGCAGGGAGGGGAGCGTCGCGCCGGTGTGCCGTACCTCGACGCCCTGGTTGAACCGCGGACCGGAGAGCAGCAGGGCGCTGACGAACTGGGAGGACGAGGACGCGTCGATCGACACCGGTCCGCCGTCCAGGGCGCCGCCGCCGTGCACGGTCAGCGGCAGCGCGCCCCTGCCGTCGTCGTCGATCCGGGCGCCGAGCTGCCGCAGCGCGTCGATCACGCCGTGCAGCGGACGCTCGTACGACCGCGGGTCCCCGTCGAACCGGACGGGGCCGTCGGCCAGCGCGGCCACCGGCGGCAGGAAGCGCATCACCGTGCCGGCGTTGCCGACGTCGACGGTGGCCGGGCCGTGCAGACCCGTCGGCAGCACCCGCCAGGCCTCGCCGGTGCCGTCCGGGCCGACCCCTTCCTCGATCTCCACGCCCATCGCGCGCAGCGCACCGGCCATGAGCAGGGTGTCGCGGGAGCGCAGCGGGCGGCGCACCCAGCCCGGCTCGGAGGCGAGGGCCGCCAGCACCAGGGCGCGGTTGGTGACCGACTTGGACCCGGGCACGTGGACCGTCGCGTCGACGGCTCCGCTCGCGTGCGGGGCGGGCCAGAGGGCGGTGTGTGCGGGGTTCTCGGTCATGCGCACCACTTTAGTGGCTGGGGACGGCCACAGATCTCGATCAAAAGCGGCGAAACCCCAATGAAAAAGGGGCGTGAACGGTCGCGCGCGGGCGCCCGCGCCGGTGTTCACACCTCCAGCAGCCAGCGCCCCCCGCCGATCAGCGAGCACAGCGACACCGCGTGGAACAGGAACAGCCACAGCCCCGCCGGCACATGCGTCAGCCGGGCCAGCTGATCGGCGTCCGAGTCCCCGGCCCCGCCGCCCGACCGCTTGCGCTGCAGCTCGAACGGCGGCCGCACCCCGCCCAGCAGCAGGAACCACACCACCGCGTACGCGAACGCGGCCTGCACCTGCGGCCCGGTCAGCCAGGACACCAGCAGGAAGGCGCCCCCGGCCAGCACCACGGTCAGCACGCCGTAGGCGTTGCGGATCATCACCAGCATCGCCGCCAGCATCGCCGTCGCCGCCCACAGCATCAGGGTGATGCGGCCGGCCGCCAGCAGCGCGGCGCCGCCCAGACCCAGCAGCGAGGGGGCGGTGTAGCCCGCGGCGGCCGTGAGGATCATGCCGAGCCCGTACGGCTTGCCCCGGCTGAGCGTGAGGCCGCTGGTGTCGGAGTGCAGCCGGATGCCGGTGAGCTGCCGGCCGGTGAGCAGCGCGACCAGTCCGTGCCCGCCCTCGTGCGCGATGGTGATCGCGTTGCGCGCCATGCGCCACAGGGTGTGCGGGACGACGACGGCGAGCGCGGCCAGCGCGGTGGCGAGGACCACCCACACGTCGGGGTCGGGCTGGGTGCCGGTGAGCCGGTCCCATATGTCGGGCAGCGCGGTGGCGGCGAGGCTGTCCATGTGTCCGAGTGGCTCCCTGTCCTGGAGATCAATAGGGGTCGGCGCGGAGCGCCGTCGTTGAGGGGTGGTGGCCGGGTGACGGGTGGGCCTGGCAGTGTGGCACGTATGTGCGGACGGTATGCATCGAGTCGTAGGCCCGAGGATCTCGCAGGAATCTTCGACGTCGAGAAGTGGGAGCCGGAGGAGACCCTGGAGCCGGACTACAACGTGGCTCCCACCAAGGACGTCTACGCCGTCCTGGACCGCCCCCTGAAAGACGCGGACTCCCCGCGTCCGGTTCGCCAGCTGCGCAAGCTGAAGTGGGGACTGGTGCCCTCCTGGGCCAAGACGCCCGAGGGCGGCGCCCGGATGATCAACGCGCGCGCCGAGACCGTGCACGAGAAGCCCGCCTACCGCCGCGCCTTCGCGGCCCGGCGCTGCATCGTGCCCGCCGACGGCTACTACGAGTGGGTCACCGGCAAGCAGGAACGGGACCTGGAGGTCGAGGGGAAGAAGAAGCGGCCGCGCAAGCAGCCGTACTTCGTGCTGCCCGCCGACGGCTCGGTGTTCGCCATGGCCGGGCTGTACGAGTTCTGGCGCGACCGCACCCTGCCCGACGACCACCCGCAGGCCTGGTGGGTGACCTGCTCGGTGATCACCACGGAGGCGGAGCAGAGCCCGCTGGCCGTGGCCCCCGCCGAGGGCCCGCACGCTCTCGCCGACATCCACCCCCGCATGCCGCTGATGCTCACCCCCGACCGCTGGGACGCCTGGCTCGACCCGGGCCGCACCGACCCCGACGACCTGCGCGAGCTGCTCGCCCCGCCGCCGCCCGGCCTGATGCGCGCCTACCCGGTCTCCACCGCCGTCAGCAACGTCCGCAACAACGGCCCGGAGCTGCTGAAGGAGCTCGCGGCGCCGGAAGAGGGCACACTCTTCTAGCGTGATCGAGATTGTCGAGACCGACGCCGGATGCGCCCGCATCACCTGGCGCCGGGCGGAGGACCCCCGGCTGGTCCTCGCCGTGAGCCACGGCGCGGGCGGGGGCGTCGAGGCCCGGGACCTGCAGGCGCTCGCCCGGGTCCTGCCCGCGCACGGCGTCACCGTGGCCCTGGTGGAGCAGCCCTGGCGGGTCGCGGGCCGGAAGGTCGCGCCCGCGCCGAAGACCCTGGACACCGGCTGGCGCGGCATCTGGCCGGCGCTGACCGGGATGGAACTGCCCGTGATCTCCGGCGGGCGCAGCGCGGGAGCCCGGGTCGCCTGCCGTACGGCGGCGGAGCTGGGCGCGCACGCCGTGCTGGCGCTGAGCTTCCCGCTGCATCCGCCGGGCCGGCCGGAGAAGTCCCGTGCGGCGGAACTGCTGGGCGCCGGGGTGCCGACGCTGGTCGTCCAGGGCGGCAACGACCCCTTCGGCAGGCCGGAGGAGTTCCCCGAGGGGCCGTACCGGCTGGTGGAGGTGCCGTACGGCGACCACGGGTTCGCGGTCCCGAAGCGCGCGGAGATCACCCAGGAGCGGGCGCTGGAGATCGTCGCCGAGGGTGTCGTGGAGTGGATCGCGTCACTCGGGTGAACCCCGGGAATGTTGCGCGGTGACCCTCTGTTGTGGCGGACAGAAGTGCTGAGGCCTCGGCACCGACGTCGCAGGAGAGGAAGTCCGCCGCATGGGTTCGACCATCTGCCCTCCCGTCGCCCACCACCGCCCTTCCGGCGACGCGCTGCGCGCGGCCTCCCCCGATTCCCGCAGCAGCCGTTCCGAGCTGGACTGGACGGTGCTGCACGCGGCCAAGGCCGCTCCTATTCGAGGGGCGGCAGGCACGGGTCGTGTTCTATCCTCCGAATCGAGTGGGACCGCTCTCGGTCCTGCCCGGGATCTTGAGGAGGTGGGTCCGGTCACCGGTACCGACGCAGGGACCGACAACGGCCAGGCGGAGCAGCCCGAGGGCCAGGGCGTGAACGCGGAGGCGGCCGACGAGTCGACCGCTCAGCGCAGTGCGCGCTTCGAGCGGGACGCGCTGGAGTTCCTCGACCAGATGTACTCGGCCGCGCTGCGCATGACGCGCAACCCGGCCGACGCCGAGGACCTGGTGCAGGAGACGTACGCCAAGGCGTACGCGTCCTTCCACCAGTTCCGCGAGGGCACCAACCTCAAGGCGTGGCTGTACCGGATCCTCACCAACACCTTCATCAACTCCTACCGCAAGAAGCAGCGTGAGCCGCAGCGCTCCGCCGCGGAGGAGATCGAGGACTGGCAGCTCGCCCGCGCCGAGTCGCACATGTCGACGGGTCTGCGCTCCGCCGAGTCGCAGGCGCTCGACCACCTGCCCGACTCGGACGTGAAGGAAGCGCTCCAGGCGATCCCCGAGGAGTTCCGCATCGCCGTCTATCTCGCGGACGTCGAGGGGTTTGCCTACAAGGAGATCGCGGACATCATGGGGACACCCATCGGTACGGTGATGTCCCGGCTGCACCGGGGCCGCCGTCAACTGCGCGGCATGCTGGAGGACTACGCCCGCGAGCGCGGGCTCGTCCCCGCCGGCGCCGGGGAGTCGAACGAAGCGAAAGGTTCGGGCTCATGAGCTGCGGCAAGCCGCACGAGACGGACTGCAGTGAGGTCCTCGACCATCTGTACGAGTTCCTCGACAGTGAGATGCCGGACGTCGACCGCGACAAGTTCCAGCAGCACTTCGAGGAGTGCTCGCCGTGCCTGGAGAAGTACGGCCTGGAGCAGGCCGTGAAGAAGCTGGTCAAGCGGTGCTGCGGCCATGACGACGTGCCCGCGGACCTGCGTGCCAAGGTCATGGGACGGATCGAGCTGATCCGCTCCGGCCAGACCGTGCCCGAGCACGACGTGACGAAGACGCCGCAGGAGAGCTGACCGTCCGGTCAACCCCCGCCGTCACCCGAACGTGCTAATCCTCAGGTCATAGGCCCCGCACCCCCGATCCCCGTCCTAGGCTCCGATGCCCGGGACAGGCATGGTCGGGGAGGGGCGCGATGGAGGCGGTACCGGCGCGAGCGCGCGGCTGTGTGGCCGCCGCCGCCCTGCTGGCGCTGCTCTGCCTGCTGCCGCTGCCGGCGACACACGCCCCCTGGTGGGCGCTCGCCCTGCTCTGCGCGCTCTACGCCGGCTGCGAGCAGGTCGTCCGCCGCCGCTTCGGCGGCACCTTCTGCCCCGTGCTGCTCGCCGGTGCCTTCCTGCTGCCGCCGCCGGCCGCCGCGCTGGTCCCGCTGCCCGCCGCCCTGCTCCTGCCGGGCGGACAGCCGGGCGCAGACGGCCCCGCACTCCCGCGCCGCCTGTGGCGGGCCGCGCGCCCCGCGCTCGCGGTGTGGGGCGCCGCCCGGGTGCACTGGGCGCTCGGCGGCCGGGACGCGGTCGTCGCCTCCGACTTCCCCTACGCGCTGCTGCCGGCCGGCGCGGCCGTCCTCGCCTTCTGCCTGGTCCTCACCGCCCTGGACGGCGGCATCCGCGCGGCCGCGCTCGGCGTCCCGCTGCGCCGGGCCTGGCGCGGGCTGCTGTCGCGCTCCCTCGCGCCGGTCGCCGTGCACGGGCTCGCCGGACTGATGATGGCCGTGCTGTGGCGCAGCCCGTACGGCCCGCTCTCCGCGCTGCTCGTGCTGCTGCCGATGTGCGTGTCCTGGTGGATCTTCGCCCAGTACCACCGCGAACGCGCCGCCCACCAGGCCACCATCCGCGCCCTCGTGCAGGCCGTCGACATCAAGGACGGCTACACCCGCGGCCACAGCGAACGCGTCGGCCAGGCCTCCGTGATGATCGCCCGCGAACTCGGCATGGACGACGAGCGCGTGGAGGTGCTGCGCTTCGCCGGCATCCTGCACGACGTCGGCAAGCTCGGCGTCCCGACCCGGCTGCTGCGCAAGGACGGCCCGCTGACCCCCGAGGAACGCCGGATCATCGAACTGCACCCCGAGTACGGCCACGAGATGGTCCGCGGCATCTCCTTCCTCGGCGAGGCCCGCGCCGCGATCCTGCACCACCACGAACGCCTCGACGGCAGCGGCTACCCGTACGGCCTCGTCGGCGACCGCATCCCCGAGTGCGCCCGCGTCGTCGCCGTCGCCGACGCCTTCGACGCGATGACATCCACCCGCTCCTACCGCCGGGCCCGGCCCGTCGAGGCGGCCGTCGCCGAGCTGGAGCGGTGCGCGGGCACGCAGTTCGACCCGCGCATGGTCACCGCGCTCGCCCGCGCGCTCGGCCGCCACGGCTGGCGCCCCACCGTCACCGCCGAGGAGACGCCCGGCCCGAGCGAGGGCCCGAGGGCGGTCACCGGGACACCCCGATGACCCCGCTGCGGCTCGTGCACGGCGCCGCCGCCCTCGCCGCGGCCGGCTCCCTTGCCGTCACCCTGTCGACCGGTCTCGACGACCGGGGCGTCGCGCTCGCCTTCGGGGTGCTGGTCGTCCTGGGCGAGCTGACCCGCTGGAGCGACGCCGGGACCCGGCAGGCCGCCCCCGTCGCCACCGCGGGATCCCTGTCGTACGCGCTGCTCGGCGCGGACGCCGGACACCCCGCGCACCACGGCCCGGCGCAGGTCGTCACCGTCGTCCTCGCCGCCGCCCTGCTCGGCGCCGTCCCGCACATCTGGTCCGGGCGCACCCCCACCCTCGACCATCTCGCCCGTCGCGTGCTCACCGTCGGCTTCGCCGCCGTCTGCTTCCAACCCCTGTACGCCAAGGGCCTGTTCCCCGCCTGGGACGGCCCCGCCTACGCCCTTCTGCTGGTCGCCCTGCTCGGCCTGACCGCCCTGTGCGACGCCGTCCTGGCCGCCGCCCTCGCCCACGCCCGCACCGGCTGGCCGTTCGGCCCGCTGCTGCGCGAGGAGCTGCGCGGGCTGCTCGGCATCGGCTCCGCCGTCTGCGCGACCGGCGCGGTCATGGCGCTCGGGGTGGCCGTCGCCGGGCTGTGGGCGCTGCCCGTGTTCTGCCTGCCCCTGCTGCTCACCCAGCTGTCCCTGCGCCGGTACGCGGCCGTCCGCGCGACCTACCGGCAGACCATCGCCTCCCTCGCCCGCGCCACCGAGATAGCCGGCTGCACCCCCGCCGGGCACGCCCGCCGGGTAGCCGCGCTCAGCCTCGCCGTCGGCCGGGACCTCGGCCTGACCGGGCCCGAACTGACCGTCCTGGAGTACGCGGCCCTCATGCACGACATCGGCCAGCTCAGCCTCGTCGACCCGGTCCCGGCCGGCGCCACCGCGGGCCTGCCCCCGCAGGCGCAGCGCAGGATCGCGCTGCTCGGCGGGGCCGTCGTACGCCAGACCGGGGTGGCCGCCGCCGTCGCCGTGGTGGTGGAGCGGCAGGCGGACCCCTACCGCGAACAGCCGCTCGCCGCCCGGATCGTCCGCGCCGTGAACGCCTACGAGGAGAAGACGCAGGACGCCGGCCCAGAGGGGCCCCTGCGGGCGCTGGAGGAGCTGCGCCTGGGCACCGCCGAGGACTACGACCCGGACGTGGTGGAGTCCCTCGCCCGGGTGCTGGCTCGCCCGCGGGCCTGGGGGGAGAGCGCGCCGGCGGCGGGCGCCGGGAGACGCACGGCACTGTCTGACCCCGCGCCCGGCTGGGTAACCCATGGGTAATGAGCGCCTTTCCCGGCGTACGTGGTTGGATGCGAGGGAGAGGGTGTCCGGGGGCACAAGCCAGCCCACTGTGCGGAACTGGAACTGGCAGGCGGGAATCGTGAGGATCTTCGGCAAGGGACGGCACCGGCCCTCCGCCTCCTGGCGGCAGGCCACCGACCGGGCGTTCACGCTGATCGGCGACGGCCGGTACGAGGACGCGGGCGAGCTGCTGACACGGGCCGCCGATCTGGAGCCCTGGCTGTCGGAGTCCTGGTTCAACCTGGCCCTGCTGCACAAGTTCCGGCACGACTGGGAGCAGGCGCGGGCCGCGGGGCTGCGGGCGGTCGCCCTGCTGGACCGGGAGACCGGGGCGCCCGACTGGTGGAACGTCGGCATCGCCGCCACCGCCCTGCAGGACTGGCCGCTGGCCCGCCGCGCCTGGCAGGCGTACGGCCTGAAGGTGCCTGGGGGCGCCTCCCGGCCGAAGGCTGGGGGAGGGGCCGCGGCCGGGGAACCGGTCGGCATGGAACTGGGCAGCGCGGCCGTGCGGCTCTCCCCGGAGGGCGAGGCCGAGGTCGTGTGGGGGCGCCGGCTGGACCCCGCGCGGATCGAGGTGCTGTCCATCCCGCTTCCCTCGTCCGGGCGACGCTGGGGCGAGGTCGTGCTCCACGACGGCGTCCCGCACGGCGAACGCACCACGTCCACCGGGCACGCGTACCCGGTCTTCGACGAGATCGAGCTGTGGGCGCCCTCGCCGGTGCCGACCTGGGTGGTGCTGCTGGAGGCGGCCACGGAAGCGGACCGGGACGCGCTGGAACAGCTGGCCGCCGACGCGGGGTTCGCCGCGGAGGACTGGTCCTCCTCCGTGCGGCTGCTGTGCCGGATGTGCTCGGAGTCGCGGATGCCGTCCGACGAGGGCGAGGGGCTGCAGCTGGACCCGCACGACCACAGCGAGCCGGGGCACCCCGGGCCGCTCGGGCACCGCACGGACGGGCAGCTGTGGGTGCCGGAGCGGGAGTGCGGGGTGGCCGCGCCGGCCTCGCTGGTGCGGGGGCTGCTGGACGGGTGGGTCGCGGACAGCCCGGACTCGCGGGACTGGCGCGATCTCGAAGAGGTTTGCTGAGCCTGAGGTGACCTGCCGCCTTTAGGCTGTACCCCGAGACTTCTCACTCGGACTTTTCGCAGGTTTGCAGGAAGGCGTACGTCGGTCATGGCGCAGCAGGACACCGATCAGCAGCACGCGGGCGTGCTCCCCGTCGACGACGAGGGGTACGTCGTCGACACGGAGGACTGCGAGGGGCGCGAGAAGGCCTGGCGGGAGCGCGGGACCTCGCGGCCGATCACGGTCGTCGGCAATCCGGTGCTGCACACGGAGTGCAAGGACGTCACCGAGTTCGGCGAGGAACTTCAGCAGCTGGTCGCGGACATGTTCGCCAGCCAGCGGACCGCCGAGGGCGTGGGCCTGGCCGCCAACCAGATCGGCGTCGACCTGAAGGTCTTCGTCTACGACTGCCAGGACGACGAGGGAGTCCGGCACGTCGGCGTGGTCTGCAACCCGAAGCTGGTCGAGCTGCCCGCCGAGCGGCGCCGGCTGGACGACAGCAACGAGGGCTGCCTGTCCGTGCCGGGGGCGTACGCGCCGCTGGCCCGTCCCGACTACGCCGAGGTGACCGGCCAGGACGAGCGGGGCAACCCGGTCAAGGTCCGCGGCACCGGCTACTTCGCACGGTGTTTGCAGCACGAGACCGACCACCTCTACGGCTACCTCTACATCGACCGGCTGTCCAAGCGGGACCGCAAGGACGCGCTGCGGCAGATGGCCGAGAACGAGCCACGTTATCCGGTGGTCGCCAACGACTAGCCGCCGCCTTGCGGTCGGGGCGCCCGGCCGGGGATCACCCCCGGTCGGGCGCCCTTTGCGTTGCCCCGGTTCGCTCGTCCGTGCGTCGTACAACCGGTCTCTCCCGTGCGTCTAGTGATCCTTAATCGGTCACGCAAGAGGGGATTCTCGGCACCTTGGGGTAGTGAGTGGAGCAAATCCGTTCCCATGGCGGTCAGTTGTGGTGCTGAATGGAGTTGCGGGGATACGCAACGGCGCACGCCCGGTACTACGGCAGGGGTGTGCGCTCCTGGCGGCGGAGAGGGGTTTGTACGTGCATGCTTTCCGACACGGCACCACAACGACGCCCACGGCGGTCGTAGTACCACCCTCGCTGGCACTCCCGGTGATCGAGTCCGCGTTTCCTCGGCAACTGCACCCGTATTGGCCGCGACTGCAGGAGAAGACGCGGCTGTGGCTGCTGGAAAAGCGGCTCATGCCGGCGGACAAGGTGGAGGAATATGCCGACGGCCTGTGCTACACGGACCTCATGGCGGGCTACTACCTCGGTGCCCCCGACGACGTCCTGCAGGCCATCGCCGACTACAGCGCATGGTTCTTCGTCTGGGACGACCGGCACGACCGGTACGTCGTCCACGGCCGGCCCGACGACTGGCGGCGCCTCAGGCACCGCCTGCACACGGCACTCGACGCACCCCGGCACCATCTGCACCACCCGGACCCGCTGGTGGCGGGGTTCGCCGACAGCGTGCTGCGGCTGTACGGCTTCCTGCCGCGCACCTGGAACCAGCGGTTCGCCCGGCACTTCCACGCGGTGATCGAGGCCTACGACCGCGAGTACCGCAACCGCACCGAGGGACGCATACCCGGCGTCGAGGAATACCTCGCCCTGCGCCGGCACACCTTCGCCCACTGGATATGGACGGACCTGCTGGAGCCGAGCGCCGGGTGCGAACTCCCGGATGCCGTGCGGAAAAACGCGGCCTATCGCCGGGCCGCACTGCTCAGTCAGGAATTCGCCGCCTGGTACAACGACCTGTGCTCGCTGCCGAAGGAAATAGCGGGCGACGAGGTGCACAATCTCGGTATCAGTCTCGTCACGCACGAGAATCTGACGCTCGAGGAAGCGGTGGACGATGTCAGGCGGCGCGTCGAGGAATGCATCAGTGAATTCCTCCGGGTCGAGCTGGAAGCGCTGCGATTCGCCGACGGCCTCGACGACGGCACGGTCCGCGGAAAGGAACTGAGCGGCGCCGTGCGCGCCTGCGTCGGCAATATGCGGAACTGGTTCAGCTCCGTCTACTGGTTCCACCACGAGTCCGGCCGGTACATGGTCGACACCTGGGACGACCGGTCCACGCCCCCGTACGTCACGAACGAAGCGGCAGGTGAGCAATGACCGTCGAGTCTGTGCAGCCCCAGACCCCCGGGACGTCCGGGACCGCGGAGGCGCCCGACGCCTCCGGGACCACCGCACTGCGCGAACCGCCGCTGGCCCCGGGCGCCGCCCCAGGCCTCGGACACGGCCTGAAACTGGTCCGCGACCCGCTCGCGTTCATGTCCCGGCTCCGCGACCACGGCGACGTCGTACGCCTCAGGCTCGGCCCCAAGACGGTGTACGCCGTCACCACCCCGGCGCTCACCGGCGCGCTCGCCCTCAACCCCGACTTCAAGATCGCCGGACCGCTGTGGGAGTCCCTCGAAGGGCTGCTCGGCAAGGAGGGAGTGGCCACCGCCAACGGCCCCCGGCACCGGCGCCAGCGGCGCACCATCCAGCCCGCGTTCCGGCTGGACGCCATCCCGGCCTACGGCCCGGTCATGGAGGAGGAGGCGCACGCGCTGACCGAGCGCTGGCGGCCCGGCTCGACCGTCGACTGCACCTCCGAGTCCTTCCGGGTGGCCGTCCGCATCGCCGCCCGCTGCCTGCTGCGCGGCGAGTACATGGACGAGCGCGCCGAGCGGCTCAGCGTCGACCTCGCCACCGTCTTCCGCGGGATGTACCGGCGCATGGTCGTCCCGCTCGGACCGCTGTACCGGCTGCCGCTTCCGGCCAACCGCGAATTCAATCGCGCTCTGGCCGATCTGCATCTCCTGGTCGACGAGATCGTCGCCGAGCGAAGGGCATCTGGTCAAAAGCCGGACGATTTGCTGACGGCATTGCTGGAGGCAAAGGACGACAATGGCGACCCCATCGGGGAACAGGAGATCCACGACCAGGTCGTCGCGATACTCACCCCCGGCAGCGAAACCGTGGCGTCCACGATCATGTGGCTGCTCCAGGTCCTCGCGGAACACCCGGAACACGCACGGAAGGTACGCGACGAGGTCGAATCCGTGACCGGCGGCCGGCCGGTCGGATTCGAGCACGTGCGCTCACTCAGGCACACCAACAATGTCGTCACCGAAGCCATGCGGCTCAGGCCGGCCGTATGGATTCTGACGCGGCGCGCGGTGACCGACACGGCACTCGGCGACTACCGCATTCCGGCCGGGGCGGACATCGTCTACAGCCCCTACGCCATCCAGCGCGACCCCCGCTCGTACGACCGCCACCTCGACTTCGACCCCGACCGGTGGCTGCCGGAGCGGGCCGGGCAGGTGCCGAAGTACGCCATGAGCCCGTTCAGCGTGGGCAACCGCAAGTGCCCCAGCGACCACTTCTCCATGACCCAGCTGAGCCTGATCACGGCGGCGGTCTCGGCGAGGTACCGCTTCGAGCAGGTGGCGGGGTCGAACGACAGCACCCGCGTGGGCATCACGCTCCGCCCGCACAACCTGCTGCTCAGGCCCGTGGAGTGGTGACGGGCGACTCCTGATACCGGCGCGCGCTCAGGCGGCCTGAGGGCCCCGGAACGCGCGCCGGTAGGCGTTCGGGGTGGTGCCGAGCGCCCGGACGAACTGGTGCCGCAGCGCCGCCGCCGTACCGAACCCGGTGCGCCAGGCGATGGAGTCGACGGTCTCGTCGGTCGCCTCCAGCAACTCCTGCGCCCGCAGCACCCGTTGGCGCAGGATCCACCGGTAGGGCGTGGTCCCGGTCTCCTGCTGGAAGCGGCGCGCGAAGGTGCGCGGCGCCATGTGCGCGCGGGCGGCGAGCTGCTCCACGGTCACCTCCTGGTCGAGGTGCTCCTCCATCCACACCAGCACCTCGCCGACGGTGTCGCACGGCCCCTTCGGCAGCGGCCGCTCGATGTACTGCGCCTGCCCGCCGTCCCGGTGCGGCGGTACGACCATCCGGCGGGCGATCTTGTTGGCGACCTCCGGGCCCTGCTCCTTGCGCACGAGATGCAGACAGGCGTCGATGCCGGCGGCGGTGCCGGCCGAGGTGATCACGGGGTCCTCGTCGACGTAGAGCACGTCCGGCTCGACGGTCAGCCGCGGATACTGGCGGGCCAGCTCCTCGGCGTGGTGCCAGTGCACCGCGCAGCGCCGGCCGTCCAGCAGCCCGGCGGCGGCAAGCACGAAGACGCCCGAGCAGACGCTGAGCACCCGGGCGCCCCGGTCCACCCCGCGGCGCAGGGCGTCGAGCAGCTCGGGCGGAAACTCCCGGGAGTCGTAGCGGGACCCGGCCGGCACCGCGATCAGGTCGGCCGACTCCAGCCGCTCCAGGCCGTGCTCCACCGTCAGGGAGAACCCGGCGTTGCAGCGCAGCACCGGGCCCTCGGCCGAGGCGACCGCGAAGTCGTACACCGGCAGGCCGTCGTCGCTGCGGTCGATGCCGAAGACCTCGCAGACGACGGCCATCTCGAAGGGGTTCACGCCGTCCAGCAGCACGGCCACCACGTTCTGCAGCATGCGGCCAGTGTGCCTCGCCGGTGGCAGTAAATCGAGGGCATACGGCAGTCCTGCCACTCCCGGTAAGGACTGTCCGGAGCGACAGTGGTGTCCATGAACGGGACACAAGCAGAAGGACTGCTCGGAATGATCGCCGTGATCGGGATCCTGGGCCTCCTGGTCCTGCCGGCGCTGATCGGCGTCGTCCACGACGCGATCATCGACCGCCAGATCAGGAGGGCACAGCGAGAGGAGGTGGCGCAGAGCCCCGCGGAGCCGGCCCGGCCGCACCGGCCGCACCGGCGCCATGGCGCGGCCCGCCCCGTCTGAAAGACGTCAGGTCACCGCCGGTCAGAAGTCCTCGTCCAGGTCCACGGTGCCCTCGACCGCGACCTGGTACGCCGACGGGCGGCGCTCGAAGAAGTTCGTCAGCTCCTGGACACCCTGCAACTCCATGAAGGAGAACGGGTTCTCCGAGCCGTACACCGGGGCGAAGCCCAGCCGGGTGAGCCGCTGGTCGGCGACGCACTCCAGGTACTGCCGCATCGACTCGGTGTTCATGCCCGGCAGGCCGTCGCCGCACAGGTCGCGCGCGAACTGCAGCTCGGCCTCGACGGCCTCCTCGAGCATGCCGGTGACCTGCTGCCCGAGCGCGTCGTCGAACAGGTCCGGCTCCTCCTTGCGGACGGTGTCGACCACGTCGAAGGCGAAGCTCATGTGCATGGTCTCGTCGCGGAACACCCAGTTGGTGCCGGTGGCGAGGCCGTGCAGCAGGCCCCGGCTGCGGAACCAGTAGACGTACGCGAACGCGCCGTAGAAGAACAGCCCCTCGATGCACGCGGCGAAGCAGATGAGGTTGAGCAGGAAGCGGCGGCGGTCGGCCCTGGTCTCCAGCCGCTCGATCTTCTCGACCTCGTTGATCCACTTGAAGCAGAACCCGGCCTTCTCGCGGATGGAGGGGATGTTCTCCACCGCCGCGAAGGCCGCCGCCCGGTCCTCCGGGTCCGGCAGGTAGGTGTCGAGCAGCGTCAGATAGAACTGGACGTGCACGGCCTCCTCGAAGAGCTGCCTCGACAGGTACAGCCGCGCCTCGGGGGAGTTGATGTGCTTGTAGAGCGTCAGCACCAGGTTGTTGGCGACGATCGAGTCGCCCGTCGCGAAGAACGCGACCAGCCGGCCGATGAGGTGCTGCTCCTCGGGGGTCAGCTTCGCGAGGTCGGCGACGTCCGAGTGGAGGTCGACCTCCTCCACGGTCCAGGTGTTCTTGATCGCGTCCCGGTAGCGCTCGTAGAAGTCGGGGTAGCGCATGGGGCGCAGGGTGAGTTCGAAGCCCGGGTCGAGCAGGCTCGCGTTACGGGTGGCGGTCGGAGGGGTCGTCACTGGCAGGCCTCGCAGGACTCGGGGTTCTCAAGGGAGCAGGCGACCGCGTCGGGGTCGGCGACCTGCTGCACGGGGATGGTCTTCTGCGCCTGGGCGGCGCGGGCGATCCGGGTCGCCGGGCGCGAGCGCAGGTAGTACGTCGTCTTCAGGCCCGACTTCCAGGCGTACGCGTACATCGAGGAGAGCTTGCCGATGGTCGGCGTCTCCAGGAAGAGGTTCAGGGACTGCGCCTGGTCCAGGAACGGGGTGCGGGCCGCGGCCATGTCGATCAGACCGCGCTGCGGGATCTCCCACGCCGTGCGGTACAGCCGCCGTACGTCCTCGGGGATCCAGACGAAGTCCTGCACCGAGCCGTTCGCCTCGCGCAGCGCCTCACGGGTGCGCGCGTCCCACACGCCGAGCTTCTTCAGGTCCTGCACCAGATAGGAGTTGACCTGGAGGAACTCGCCCGACAGCGTCTCGCGCTTGAACAGGTTCGACACCTGCGGCTCGATGCACTCGTACACGCCCGCGATGGAGGCGATGGTGGCGGTGGGCGCGATGGCGAGCAGCAGGGAGTTGCGCATGCCGACCGCCGCGATCCGCTCGCGCAGCGCCGCCCAGCGCTCGGGCCAGGTCAGCTCCACGCCGTAGTGGTCGGGGTGCAGCACGCCCCGGGCCGTTCGGGTCTTCTCCCAGGCCGGCAGCGGGCCGTTGCGCTCGGCCAGGTCGGCGGAGGCCTCGTACGCGGCGAGCATGATCCGCTCGGCGATCCGCGTGGACAGCGCCCTGGCCTCCGGCGCGTCGAAGGGCAGGCGCAGCTTGAAGAAGACGTCCTGCAGCCCCATCGCGCCGAGGCCGACGGGACGCCACTTGGCGTTCGAGCGGCCCGCCTGCTCGGTCGGGTAGAAGTTGATGTCGACCACGCGGTCGAGGAAGGTGACGGCGGTGCGGACGGTGTCGTCCAGCCGCGCCCAGTCGATGTCGCCGGCCTCCGTGTCGACGAAGGCGCCGAGGTTCACCGAGCCCAGGTTGCACACGGCCGTCTCGCCGTCGTCCGTGACCTCCAGGATCTCCGTGCAGAGGTTGGAGGAGTGGATCACGTGCCCCGGCAGGGCCGTCTGGTTGGCGGTGCGGTTGGCGGCGTCCTTGAAGGTCATCCAGCCGTTGCCGGTCTGCGCGAGGGTGCGCATCATCCGGCCGTACAGCTCACGGGCGGGCAGGGTCTTCTTCGCCAGGCCCGCCTGCTCGGCCTTGCGGTAGGCGGCGTCGAACTCCTCGCCCCACAGGTCCACCAGCTCCGGCACGTCGGAGGGGGAGAACAGCGACCACTGCGCGTCGTCCTGCACCCGGCGCATGAACTCGTCCGGCACCCAGTGCGCGAGGTTCAGGTTGTGCGTACGGCGGGCGTCCTCGCCGGTGTTGTCGCGCAGCTCCAGGAACTCCTCGATGTCGGAGTGCCAGGTCTCCAGGTAGACCGCTGCGGCGCCCTTGCGCCGGCCGCCCTGGTTCACCGCCGCCACCGAGGCGTCCAGCGTCTTCAGGAACGGGACGATGCCGTTGGAGTGCCCGTTGGTGCCGCGGATCAGCGAACCGCGGCCGCGGATGCGGGAGTAGGACAGGCCGATGCCGCCGGCGTGCTTGGAGAGCCGGGCCACCTGGTGGTAGCGGTCGTAGATGGAGTCCAGCTCGTCCTTGGGGGAGTCCAGGAGGTAGCAGGAGGACATCTGCGGGTGCCGCGTGCCGGAGTTGAAGAGCGTGGGGGAGGAGGGGAGGTAGTCGAGGCGGCTCATGAGCCCGTAGAGCGCGGCGACTTCGTCCACCGAGCGGGCGGTGTCGTCCTCGGCGAGGCCGGCGGCGACCCGCAGCATGAAGTACTGGGGCGTCTCGACGACCTTGCGGGTGATCGGGTGCCGCAGCAGGTAGCGGCTGTGCAGGGTCCGCAGCCCGAAGTAACCGAAGCGGTCGTCGGCCGCGCGGTCGACCAGCGCGTCGAGCCGCTCGGCGTGCAGCCGCACGAACGCGGCGGTCCGGTCGGCGATGAGGCCCTCGCGGTGCCCGACGGCCACCGACTCGGTGAAGGACGTCACGCCCTGCGAGGCGGCCTCGGCGCGGATGGAGCGGGTCAGCAGCCGGGCGGCCAGCCGGGAGTAGGCGGGGTCCTCGGAGATCAGCCCGGCGGCGGCCTCCGTGGCCAGCTCGCGCAGCTCCGCCTCGTCGGCGCGGGCCGACCGGCCGCGCAGCGCGGCGGCGGCGACCCGGCCGGGGTCGGCGTCGGGGAGGTCGGCGGTCAGCTCGGTCAGGGTCCGCAGCAGCGCGGCGCCGGGACCGTCGGTCTCCACGGCGGCCGGGATGCCGCTGTCCGAAGCCGGATCTGCTGGCGCGATGGTCACGTGGGGCTCTCCCTCGCTCGGCACGGGGGCCTTCGCGAGGGCAGGGGGCAGCCACGAGCGCACACGGCGTCGCGTCCACCGGCCCATTCCACGAGGCCCGGACGTCTGGGGGCACCCGGACCGGACGGCCGGGTGCGCTGCCGGCAGGTCCTCGGACTGACTCCTGGGCGCAGACGCGCACAAGTACACCGTTGCGGGACAGTTCCGGATTCGCACCGGATTCCCCTGCGGCGACAGCGAGCATGAGCATACATGTAGTGCCGGGCTGTCGCGTCACCCCCAGATGTTGTGTCGGGGCGGTGTCACAGTGTCAACTCATAGGTGAGCAGGGTGATGTCGGCCAGCTCCGGCAGGGGCTTCCAGTCCCGCTCGGGAGTACGGACGAAACCCAGGCGTTCGTAGATGCGGTGGGCGGCGCGCATGGTGCGCTGGGTGGACAGGACCACGGCCCGGCAGCCCCCGGCGGCGCGTGCGCGGTCGACGCAGGCCCGCACGAGGGCCTCGCCCGCCCCCTGGCCGCGGGCGGCCGCGGCGACGGCGAGCATCCGTATCTCGGCCTCGCCCGGGCGGGCGATGTCGGCCATCGGACCGGGGCAGGGCACGAAGGTGACCCCGCCGAGGAGGGTGCCGTCGCGCACCGCCGCGAGAACCTCGGCTGCTGCCGCGCGCCGTGCCACGTCTCGCAGTTCACCGAGGTAGGCGTCGCTCTCGCCGAAGTCCAGGAGACCGTCGTGGAGATAGGCCCGGGCGGTGATCTCGCCCAGGGCGTCGTACTCGCCGGGCGTGGCCCGCCGGATCACGATGTCCATGGCACCGAGTGTGCCGGAAGGGTACGACGAGGGGCCGCCGGAATGTCCGGCGGCCCCTGGTACGGCGGTCGGTCAGTGACCGGCGCCCGCGGTGGCGGGCGGCAGCTCCACCTGGACTCCCGGGTCGCCGGCGTCCGCCGTGTAGTCGTCCGGGCTGGTCTCGTCCACGCCCTCGGGGGCCTTCACGGCCCTGAGGACGACGGTGAGGACCACGGTGACCACGACGTTGAGGACGAACGCGGTCAGGCCGATGTAGCCGATCTCGCCGATGCCCGGGATCTCCTTGGCCGAGCCGCCGAAGTGCTTCTGGGTCGGGGAGGCGACCCCGTACGCGGCGAGCGTGCCGTACACCATGCCGACCGCCCAGCCGGCGAGCAGCGCCCAGCGGTGGAACCAGCGGGTGAACAGACCGCCGACCAGCGCGGGGAAGGTCTGCAGGATCCAGATGCCGCCCAGCAGCTGGAAGTTGATCGCGACCGTCTTGTCCATGGTGAGGACGAAGACCAGCGCGCCCACCTTCACCAGCAGCGAGACGACCTTGGAGACCTGCGCCTCCTGCTTCGGCGTGGCGTCCGGCTTGATGAAGTCCTTGTAGATGTTGCGGGTGAACAGGTTCGCCGCCGCGATCGACATGATCGCCGCCGGCACCAGCGCGCCGATGCCGATCGCCGCGAAGGCCACGCCCGCGAACCAGTCCGGGAACATGTCCTCGAACAGCTGCGGGATCGCCAGCTGCCCGTTGGTGACCTTCACCCCGGCCGCGATCGCCATGAAGCCCAGCAGGGCCAGCAGGCCGAGCATCAGGGAGTACAGCGGCAGGATCGTGGTGTTGCGGCGGATCACCTCACGGCTCCTGGAGGAGAGCGTCGCGGTGATCGAGTGCGGGTACATGAACAGGGCCAGGGCCGAGCCGAGCGCCAGCGTCGCGTAGGTCCACTGGCCGGCCTCCGGAGGCGCGAGCGCGCCGCGCGGCTTGCCCGTCGCCGGGTTGACCTGGCTGAACGCGTGCCCCGCCTTGGCGAAGACGTCGTCGAAGCCGCCCAGCTTGATCGGGATGTAGATGATCGCCACCGCGATGACGATGTAGATCAGCGCGTCCTTCACGAACGCGATGAGGGCCGGGGCCCGCAGGCCCGACGAGTAGGTGTACGCGGCCAGCACACCGAAGGCGATCAGCAGCGGGAGGTCCTTCACGAACCAGTTCGTGTTGTCGCCGCCGCCCACGCCCATCACGTCCAGCACCGCCTGGATGCCCACGAGTTGCAGCGCGATGTACGGCATCGTCGCCAGGATGCCGGTCAGCGCCACGGCGAGCGACAGCCCCTTGGAGCCGAAGCGGCCCCGGACGAAGTCGGAGGTGGTGACGTAGCCGTGGCGGTGGCTGACCGACCACAGGCGCGGCAGGAACGTGAAGATCAGCGGGTACACCAGGATCGTGTACGGCACCGCGAAGAAGCCGGACGCGCCCGCCGCGTAGATCGCCGCCGGCACGGCGACGAAGGTGTACGCCGTGTACAGGTCGCCGCCGAGCAGGAACCAGGTGATCCAGGTGCCGAACGACCGTCCGCCCAGGCCCCATTCGTCCAGCGTGTGCTCGTTCTCGGCCCTGCGCCAGCGAGCGGCGAGGAAGCCTATGACCGTGACGGCCAGGAAGAAGAAGATGAAGACGCCGAGCGCGACGCCGTTGACACCGGTCTTCACTTCGCCTCACCGCCCGTCGCGGCGGCGGAGGAGCCCTGCGCTGCGCGGGAGCGCTGGTCGTGCTGCCACAGCTTGTACGCGGTCATGGTGAGCGCGGTGGAGATCAGCACCCAGGCCATCTGGTACCAGTAGAAGAACGGGATCCCGATGAAGGCGGGGTCCGTCTTGGCGTAGGAGCCGACCCACAGCATCGCCACGAAGGGCGCGACGAGGCACAGGCCGATGATCACCCGGACCGGCGTCACAAGCGGAGGTCTCACTTCAGGACTGCTGGACATGGCACGGCTCTCCGTCCCCTCGCTGATCACCTGATGTAATGCGCAGGCAATCTAGGTGACGGTGTCCCGCCAGCGGAAGACCTCGTTCACATATCGGTATATCGATTCAGCGAAGGCCCGCGCGCCCCACTCCGCGGGCCTCACATCACGCGTCTCACTCGGCGGGCCGCTTCAGCCGCGCCACGAACTTGTAGCGGTCACCCCGGTACACGGACCGCACCCACTCCACCGGCTTGCCCTCGCGGTCCAGGGAGTGGCGGGAGAGCATCAGCATCGGCAGGCCCACGTCGGTGCCGAGCAGGCCGGCCTCGCGCGGGGTGGCCAGCGAGGTCTCGATGGTCTCCTCGGCCTCCGCGAGATGGACGTCGTAGACTTCGGCCAGCGCCGTGTAGAGGGAGGTGTACTTCACCAGGGAGCGGCGCAGGGCCGGAAAGCGCTTGGCGCTCAGGTGCGTGGTCTCGATGGCCATCGGCTCGCCGTTGGCCATGCGCAGCCGCTCGATGCGCAGCACCCGTCCGCCGGCGGCGATGTCGAGCAGCCCGGCGAGCCGGTCGTCGGCGGTGATGTAGCCGACGTCCAGCAGCTGCGAGGTGGGCTCCAGGCCCTGGGCGCGCATGTCCTCGGTGTAGGAGGTGAGCTGGAGCGCCTGGGAGACCTTGGGCTTGGCGACGAAGGTGCCCTTGCCCTGGATGCGCTCCAGGCGGCCCTCGACCACCAGCTCCTGCAGGGCCTGGCGGACCGTCGTGCGGGAGGTGTCGAACTCGGCCGCCAGCGTGCGCTCCGGCGGGACCGGCGTGCCCGGCGCCTGCGTCTCGGTCATGTCGAGCAGGTGCTTCTTCAGGCGGTAGTACTTGGGCACGCGCGCCGTACGGACGGTCGTCCCGGCCTCGTTCTCCGCACTGCTGACGTCGGTGCTCATGCTCTGCCTTCCCGGCTCCGGTGCCGACAGCGACCGGCAGCCCACCGGTCACGGCTCACATCGTGGCACGGGTTCTTCTGTCAGGACTCCACCCGCACGCTCCGTGATTTCCTCTATATACAGTGGTGACCAAGGCTGGTCTAGTCCAACCGGCGGCCGGGTGGGGTCAGATGCCCTGCCAGTCCGGCTTGCCCGCGTAGGTGTGGCGGAAGTAGTCGGCCAGCTTCAGCTTGGACGCGGCCGCCTCGTCGACGACCACCGTGGCGTGCGGGTGCAGCTGGAGCGCGGAGGCCGGGCAGACCGCCGCGACCGGCCCCTCGACGGTGGCGGCGACCGCGTCCGCCTTGCCCTCGCCGGTCGCCAGCAGCACCAGGTGCCGGGCCTCCAGGATGGTGCCGATGCCCTGGGTGATGACGTGGTGCGGGACCTGCTCGATGTCGCCGTCGAAGAAACGCGCGTTGTCGATCCGGGTCTGCTCGGTCAGCGTCTTGATCCGGGTGCGCGAGGCGAGCGAGGAGCAGGGCTCGTTGAACCCGATGTGCCCGTCGGTGCCGATCCCGAGCAGCTGCAGGTCCACCCCGCCGGCCTCGGCGAGCGCCCGGTCGTACGCCGCGCAGGCCGCCTGGACGTCCTCGGCGGTGCCGTCGGGCCCGAGGAACTTGTCCATGCCGATGCCGAGCGGCTCCAGCACCTGGCGGCGCAGCACCGAGCGGTAGGACTCGGGGTGGTCGGCGGGCAGCCCCACGTACTCGTCGAGCTGGGCGATGCGCGCCCGCGAGGCGTCGACGGCGCCGGAGCGCACCTTGGCGGTCAGCGCCCGGTAGACGGGCAGCGGGGTGGAGCCGGTGGCCACGCCGAGCAGGGCGTCGGGCTTGCGTCGCAGCAGCTGCGTCATGGCCTCGGCGATCAGCTCGCCACCCGCCGCGGCGTCCGGAACGATGACAACTTCCACGCTGGGCCTGCCGTTCTGAAGTGGGCTCTGGGCGTCACTATGTGGTTTAGACCAATCTAACAGAAGGGGGTCCGCCGGACACGACCCCCGCCCTGTTCTCGATCGTGCCACCGCGCCGGACCGCGCGCCCCCGGCCTCCGGGAAGCGCCGCGGGCATGTCCGGGCGGAACCGCGACGGCGTGCGCCGGCAGGCGCCGGGGCGCTCGCGGAAATTGCCGCGGCCATCTGGCCCCGCGGCCGACCGAGGCGGGCTAGGCTGCATGGCATCGGGTGCCATGCGCCGGGTCGTTCAGGGGGCGCCATGCCGGTCAGGGCATGGACACAGCCATGTGGTCTAGTCCACAATCGACACCGGGCAGCCAACTGAACAAGCCTCCGCCTTCCCCGCACAGGAAGGCGGACCGAGGAACCGGAGCTCTCTGCCCTGACTGCCCCGGCTCCTCGACCTTCGGCCGACCGGGACCGCACACCCCACGGCCGATGATGCTCCGGGCTGCGGTGCCGGGAGGGTTGAGGGTCCCTTCCAGGCGCCGCGGCCCGCGGGTGTTTTTCGGCCACGTTCGAACGTGCGGGTACGCTCGCAGACGTGCCCTCCATGAACGAACTGGTCCGCCAGCACACCGCCCTCGACGACTCCGACCTCGAGTGGCTGCACCTGCTGGTCTCGGAGTGGCAGCTGCTCTCCGACCTGTCCTTCGCCGACCTGGTTCTGTGGGTCCCCACCCGGGACGGCACCCGGTACGTCTCGGTGGCCCAGATGCGCCCCAACACCGGCCCCACCTCCTACCAGGACGACATGGTCGGCCACCTCGTCCCGCGCGGCCGCCGGCCCATGCTGGACGCGGCGCTGGACGAGGGCCGGATCGTGCGCGAGGGCGACCCGGAGTGGCGCGAAGAGGTCCCCGTACGGGTCGAGTCCATCCCCGTCCGGCGCGAGGGCCGTGTCCTCGGCGTGATCGCCCGCAACACCAACCTGCTGACCGTGCGCACCCCGAGCCGGCTGGAGCTGACCTACCTCCAGAGCGCCTCCGACCTGGCGCAGATGATCGCGGCCGGCTCCTTCCCCTTCCCCGACCAGCAGGTCGACATGGACGCCTCGCCGCGCGTCGGCGACGGCCTGATCAGGCTGGACGCCGACGGGATCGTCCAGTACGCCTCGCCGAACGCGCTGTCCGCCTACCACCGCCTCGGCCTCGCCGCCGACCTGGTCGGCCACCACCTCGGGCAGACCACCGCCGAACTCGCCCCGACCCGCGGCCCGGTGGACGAGGCGCTCGTCAAGCTCGCGAGCGGCTGGGCGCCGCGCGAGTTCGAGATCGAGGCCAACGACGGCGTCATCCAGTTCCGGGCCATCCCCCTCAAACCCAAGGGCACCCGGATCGGTTCGCTGGTGCTGTGCCGGGACGTCACCGAACTGCGCCGCCGCGAACGGGAGTTGATCACCAAGGACGCCACCATCCGGGAGATCCACCACCGGGTGAAGAACAACCTCCAGACGGTGGCCGCGCTGCTGCGGCTCCAGGCCCGGCGCATCGACTCCGAGCGCGGCCGGGAGGCCCTGGAGGAGGCCGTCCGCCGGGTCGGCTCCATCGCCATCGTCCATGAGACGCTGTCTCAGAACCTGGACGAGCGGGTGGAGTTCGACGACATCGCCGACCGCGTGCTCGCGATGGTCGCCGAGATCTCGCCGGGCAAGGTGACCGGCCGGCGCAGCGGGCGCTTCGGCATACTCGACGCCGAGGTCGCCACCCCGCTGTCGATGGTCCTCACCGAGATCCTGCAGAACGCCCTGGAGCACGGCTTCCGGCAGGGCGACACCGGCACGGTCGAGGTCTCCGCGGTCCGCGGCGGTACGGCGAAGGAGGCCCGCCTGCTGGTCACCGTCCAGGACGACGGGGTCGGCCTGCCCGAGGGCTTCGACCCGCACCGCTCGGGCAACCTGGGCCTGCAGATCGTGCGCACCCTGGTAGAGGGGGAGCTCGGCGGCGCCTTCGACATGGTGCCGGCGCCGGGGCGGGGGACCAGGGTGATCCTGGACATCCCGGTGCGGGCGCAGAAGTAGCCCGCCCCAAACGGCGTACATCCGGGGCCGGTTGACCACCCGGGCCCGTCCGGGCACAGCAAAAAGCCCCGGACCGCCGTCGGTCCGAGGCTCGTGCTCGTTGCTGCTCCGCGTAGTGCTAAGCGCATCGGGGGTTACTGCGCGCTGCGGCTCGGGGGCGGGAGATGCGTGCGTGCTGCACGCGCCGCCAAGCTCAGGCTGTCAGCAGGGGTGGGTGTGTCAGGCGGAGGCCTGACGAGCCCGGTTGCGGGCGGCGCGGCGCTTCATGGCGCGGCGCTCGTCCTCGCTGAGACCACCCCAGACGCCGGAGTCCTGACCGGACTCGAGCGCCCACTGCAGACACTGCTCGATCACCGGGCAGCGACGGCAGACGGCCTTGGCTTCCTCGATCTGCAGCAGCGCAGGACCGGTGTTGCCGATGGGGAAGAAGAGCTCGGGGTCTTCCTCGCGGCAAACGGCGTTGTGACGCCAGTCCATGGCTGCTACCTCTCCTAGGTTCTCTGTACGTATGACGTGCAGGTTGCTTGTGAATGTGAACGCTTTCACGAATCCCTCAACAAGTGAAGGGCCGACCGCCGAGTCTTCCCCGGCGTGGTCCTGTGATGTGAAGAGGGGTTCCGGTGATCAGTGGAGGCCGGTGTTGCGGGCCGTCCCGATCGCCACGTAGAGACTCGCAAACCTCAGCGGCGGATACAACCCCTTCCGGAAAGTTTTTTTTGATTCCTCGGTGTCGACTAGGTCACAGCCGTACTTCCATGGGGTGGATCCTGGCCTAAACGTTCGAGTGAAAGGACTTTTGCCTCTTCCGCTCACACAATCACACGCAGTGCACGGCGTACACCTGTGAACGTCACGCTCGTACGCAGTCCCAGGTGGTCTCCGTCCATCTGCAGGGGCAGAGGAGCCTTCGAATGCAAGGTGAAGTGATCCAGATCGTGCAGTGAGACCACGTGCTTGCCATGGGGTCCACGCTCGGGGGACGAAGTGAGCAACTGGGTGCCATACCGGGCAACCGCGGCCGTCGACAGACGGCTGAGACCGAGCACGTCGACGCCGGTGTCGAACGAGGCCTTGGGTGACGTGTACATGGGGCGATTGCCGAGATACGTCCACGGGGACGTGTTCGAGACTATGGCCACCACCAGATCGGTGACCGGGTCCTCGCCGGGCCGCTCCAGGGTGATCGTGCCGTGCCGGCGGTTCGGCTCGCCGAGGAACTGCCGGACCACCTGACGCACGTACAGCGCATGGGTCGACTTCTTCCCGCGCTCCCGCTGCTGCTCGACCCGTCCGACGACCCCCGCGTCGAACCCGAGCCCCGCGTTGAAGGTGAACCAGCGGTCCGGGACCGCCTCGTCCTCGGTGCCGGGCGTGCCGGAGGTCAGACCGAGCCCGACGATCCGCTCCCTGCCCTCCCGCAGCGCGTCCAGCAGGGCGCCGGTGGCCTCGACCGGGTCGTTCGGCAGGCCCAGGGCGCGCGCGAAGACGTTCGTGGAGCCGCCGGGCACCACCGCCAGACCGGGCAGGCGGTCCAGTGCCGGACCGGCGTGCAGGAGACCGTTGACGACCTCGTTGACCGTGCCGTCGCCGCCGAGGGCCACCACGAGGTCGATGTCCTCGCTGTCCGCCGCCTGCCGGCCGAGGTCGCGCGCGTGGCCGCGGTACTCGGTGGTGACCGCCTCCAGCTTCATCTCGCTCGCCAGCGCGTGGATCAGCACGTCACGTCTGCGTGCGCTTGTGGTGGTTGCCGCCGGATTGACCACGAGAAGTGCACGCATGCAGGGCAGCGTACCTACTGGGGGGTACCTGGCCCAGACCGAGGTAGGGATCCGGTAAGAGACGCAGGCGTGAGCCTGGCCACGTGGGGCCCCGCCGCGCCGGAGCCGCCCGTCGGACACCGCCCGGGCCCCGGCTACCCTGCTGGGGTGAGCAGTCAGCAGAAGCCCGCCCAGGACACCGCCGAAGCCCCCGCCGGCCCCCGGCCCCGCCGGCTGACCTATGCCGCCGTGCTGGCCGGGCTGGAAGGCGTCGCGCTGGTGGCCGGCGGCCTGTGGGTGCTCGTGCTCGGGATCGCCGGCGACCCGGACGACCGGCAGCAGGCCGTGACCCTCGGCGTCACGCTCGTCGTCCTCGCCCTGCTGCCGCTGCTCGCCGCGCGCGGACTGCTGCTGCGGCGCAGCTGGAGCCGCGGGCCGGCGGTGATCACCCAGCTCATGGCGCTGCCGATCGCCTACAACCTGCTCAAGGCGGACAGCATGGCCATCCCCGCCGGTGCCGTCATCGCGGTCGTCGCCGTGGCGGCGCTGGTGCTGCTCGTCAACGGCGAGACGACCCGGGCCCTCGGCATCAAGGGACCGGGCCGCGCCGAGTAGCCCGCGCTCTCGTCCTGCTACTCCTCCACCAGCAGCTTCTCCCGCAGCTGGGCCAGGGTGCGGGCCAGCAGCCGGGAGACGTGCATCTGGGAGATGCCGACCTCCTGCGCGATCTGCGACTGGGTCATGTTCCCGAAGAAGCGCAGCAGCAGGATCCGCTTCTCGCGCGGCGGAAGGTCCTCCAGCAGCGGCTTGAGCGACTCCCGGTACTCCACGCCCTCCAGCGCCTCGTCCTCCGCGCCGAGGGTGTCGGCGACCGCCGGGGACTCGTCGTCGGTGTCGGGGACGTCCAGGGACAGCGTGGAGTACGCGTTGGCGGACTCCAGGCCCTCCAGGACCTCCTCCTCCGAGATCGCGAGCTTCTCGGCCAGCTCGTGGACCGTGGGGGAGCGGCCGTGCAGCTGGGACAGCTCGGCCGTCGCCGTGGTCAGCGACAGGCGCAGCTCCTGCAGCCGGCGCGGCACCCGGACCGCCCAGCCCTTGTCCCGGAAGTGCCGCTTGATCTCGCCGACCACGGTCGGGGTGGCGTACGTGGAGAACTCCACGCCGCGCTCCGGGTCGAACCGGTCGACGGACTTGATCAGACCGATCGTGGCGACCTGGGTGAGGTCGTCCAGCGGCTCGCCGCGGTTGCGGAACCGGCGGGCCAGGTGCTCCACGAGCGGCAGGTGCATACGGACCAGCTGGTTGCGCAGCTCCGCGTACTCCGGGCTGCCCGGGTCCAGCGCGCGCAGCTTCACGAACATCGCCCGCGCCCCGCTGCGGTCCGCCGGGTCGTGCTGCACGGCCGGTACGGCCTCCGTGTTCAGCGCCTCGTCCCCGGCGTACCGCTCGTGCTCGCTCATCGTCCCGCCCGTAGCCCTTCTGCGAGCCCTGGCCCCCGTGCGGCCGCGGGGCCCTGCCGGTGGTGCGTCCTGGACGGCGCCGTCACCACCGATCCGCGCGGAGTCGTCCTCCGGATGCGGCCTGGCCTGCTCGGGGATGCCGTCGACGCCGTCCGTCATGCGCCGGGACATGCCCGGGGCAGCCGCCCCGGAGACGTCGTCCGTGCTCGGCCAGGGGGCACCCCCGTCCCCGGCCGGCAGCTCCCGTGTGCCGCGCTCTTCGTCCCGCACCGGACCGTCCCCGTTCCTCACGCCGGGCCGGGGCCCGCGCCGCGCTGTTTGTAGAGGCTGATCGACACGGTCTTGTCCTCGTCGACGGCGGACGAGACCTTGCCCGCGAGGGCCGAGAGCACGGTCCAGGCGAAGGTGTCCCGCGACGGGGCGTGACCGTCCGTGGTCGGCGCCGAGACCGTGACCTCCAGCGAGTCGTCGACGAGCCGGAAGACACAGCCGAGCACGGAGCCGGGCACGGCCTGTTGGAGCAGGATCGCGCAGGCCTCGTCCACGGCGATGCGCAGGTCCTCGATCTCGTCCAGGGTGAAGTCCAAGCGGGCCGCGAGACCGGCCGTGGCCGTCCGCAGCACCGACAGGTAGGCACCCGCGGCCGGCAGCCGGACTTCCACGAAGTCCTGATTCGCCGCGGGCTCGCCTGCGATCTGGGACACCCTCACCTCCATGGTGGTACAAGCTCTACGGGGCCGAGGGTCGCCCCCCGGGGTAACGCGTACGTGGTTCCGCGGTGACGCTATCGCGCTCCGAACGGTCCTGTCCCGGGACCCCAACCCCCCTGGCGTCACTCACAGTAAAGCTGTGTATACGCTCCGTGTCTAGAGGGTTCGCGCCCCCAAATGGGAACAGCGCGCGCCGGATTGACGTACCCAGACGTCAGACGCCCGAACCGTCGCCAGGCGGCCACCGCATGCAGTGTCACACGACGACGGGGTCGAACGGGAACACGATCCCGGGAATCCCGCCGACGGCCGGGGCGCTCAGACCAGCACGTGGTCGACGAAGCACCACCGCCAGTCCTCGCCGGGCTCGAACGTCCGCATCACCGGGTGACCGGAGTCCTCGTGGTGCCGTGTCGCGTGCCTGCCGGGCGAGGAGTCGCAGCAGCCCACGTGGCCGCAGGAAAGGCACAGGCGCAGCTGGACCGGGTGCGTGCCGTCCCGGAGGCACTCCGGGCAGGTGCGGTCGAGCGGCTCCGGCTCCGGGTGCGGCAGCGCGTCGGCGTGCGTGCACTGTTTCATGATTGCCAGATTACGACGGGCGTGCGGGTGACCGCGCGGAAAACGAGGGTGGGCGAGGTCCATGGACGTGATGCCGCTGCTGTTGCTGGTGGCGGGCAGTGCGGCGGTCGCGGGGGCCGCCCGGCGCACCCCGGTGCCGGCGCCGCTGCTGCTGGTCGCCGCGGGCCTTGCGGTGTCGTACCTGCCCGGGGTCCCGCACTACACCCTGGACCCGGACATCGTCCTGCCGCTGGTGCTGCCGCCGCTGCTGTACAAGGAGGGCACCGAGAGCTCCTACCTGGATCTGCGCGCCCAGATGCGGCCCGTGGGGCTGCTGTCGATCGGGTACGTGCTGTTCGCGACCTTCGCCGTCGGCTGGGTCGCCTACCTCGTCGTACCGGGGCTGCCGCTGCCCGCCGCGCTGGTGCTGGGCGCGGTGGTCGCGCCGACGGACGCGGTCGCGGCCGCGTCGATCGCGCGCCGGGTCGGCCTGCCCTCCCGGATCACCACCATCCTGCAGGGCGAGTCGCTGCTCAACGACGCCACCGCGATCACCGCCTACCGCGTGGCGCTGGCCGCCGCCGTCGGCGAGGGCGCCACCTGGGCGGGCGGAATCGGCGAGTTCCTGCGGGCCGCCATCGGGGGCGTCGTCGTCGGCCTGGTGCTCATGGTGCCGATCCACTGGCTGCGCACCCACCTGAAGGAGGTCCTGCTCCAGAACACCCTCTCCCTGCTGATCCCGTTCGTCGCCTACGGCGTCGCCGAGCAGTTCCACGGCTCCGGCGTCCTCGCGGTCGTGGTGGTCGCGGTCTATCTCGGGCACCGCGCGTGGGAGGTCGACTTCGCCACCCGGCTGCAGGAGGACGCGGTGTGGCGGATGGTCGCCTTCCTGCTGGAGTCGGCGGTGTTCGCGCTGATCGGCCTGCAACTGCCCACCGTCCTCAAGGGACTGGGCGACTACCGGGGCGCCGAGGCTGCCTGGTACGCGATCGCGGTCTTCCTGGTGGTGGTCGCGGCCCGCTTCGCGTGGGTGTTCCCGGCGACGTTCCTGCCCCGCGCGCTGTTCCGGCGCATCAGGGAGCGGGAGCAGGACACCACCTGGCGGGCGCCGGTGGTGACCGGGTGGGCCGCCATGCGCGGGGTGGTCTCCCTGGCCATCGCGTTCTCCATCCCGCTCACCGTGCACGGCGGGGCCCCCTTCCCGCAGCGCAACCTGATCCTGTTCCTGACCTTCACCACGGTCATCGGCACCCTCGTGGTGCAGGGCCTCACCCTGGCGCCCCTGATCCGGCTGCTGCGGTTCCCCGGCCGCGACCCGCAGGCCGAGACGCTCGCCGAGGCCAACGCCCAGGCACAGGCCTCCCTGGCCGCCGCGAAGCGCCTGGACGACCTTCTCGCCGACGAGCGCAACACCCTGCCCCCGCCGCTCGCCGACCGGCTGCGCACGGTCCTGGAGCGCCGCCGCAACGCCGTCTGGGAGCGCCTCGGCCAGACCAACCCGATCACCGGGGAGTCCGTGGACGACACCTACCGGCGGCTGTCCCGCGAGGTGATCGGCACCGAACGCGCGGTCTTCGTCAGGCTCCGCGACCACCGCTACATCGACGACGAGATGCTGCGCGCGCTGCTCAGGCGCCTGGACCTGGAGGAGGCGGCGGCCTACCGGGAGGCGGAGTAGCGCTACGGGAACGGGCGCCCGGTGACGACGGCGGCGACCGTCGTCCCGCGCGGGAAGGCGCCCTCCTCCGCGAGGGCGACCAGTCCGTAGAGCAACTTGGCGACATAGAGACGTTCGACGGGCAGGTCGTGACGGTCCTCGAAGTCGTCCGCGAACGCGTGCAGCGCGGGCGTCGTACGGGCGTACCCGCCGAAGTGGAAGCGCTCGTCCAGGGACCAGTCGCCTCTGCGTCCGCCGAAGGCACGTTCCTGCAGCGCCTCCACCTCCGCGCCCAGGAAGCCGCCCTTCAGGACCGGGACGCCGAGCGCGCGCTGCCCCGGTCCCAGGCCGGCGGCCAGGCCCGCGAGCGTGCCGCCGGTGCCGCAGGCCACGGCGGCCACATCGGCGTGCCCGCGCAGTTCCTCGCCCAGCGCCCGGCACCCGCGCACGGCCGCGCCGTTGCTCCCGCCCTCGGGCACGACGTACGCCCCCTCGGCGCCGGCCGCGCGCAGGAGGGACGTCAGCGTCTCCGGCTCGTGCTTGTGCCGGTACGTCGATCTGTCGACGAAGTGCAGCCGCATGCCGTCCGCGGCGCACCGGGCCAGGGAGGGGTTCAGCGGCCGGCCGGCCAGTTCCTCGCCGCGGACCACGCCGGTGGTGTCCAGGCCCAGGATGCGGCCCGCGGCGGCGGTGGCCCGCAGGTGGTTCGAGTACGCCCCGCCGAAGGTGACCAGCGGCCGGCCCCGCGCCGCCTCGATGTTCGGCACCAGCTTGCGCCACTTGTTGCCGATCAGCTCCGGGTGGATCAGGTCGTCGCGCTTGAGCAGCAGCCGCAGTCCGCGCCGCCCGAACCGCTCGTCGTCCACCTCGTGCAGGGGGGAGGGCAGGCGGGGGCTGAGCGGGGCAGGGCTGGTCACCGGTCCATTGTCCGCACCCGCACACACGGTGCGCGAGATCCCTCTTCCTGCCCAGTAGTCCGATGATCCATTCCCGCTCTTTCAGGTAATTGAGCGATGACGCTCCGTGCTGGAAGGCTCGGTGCCGAGACCGGTGCCCCCTGCGATTCGGCGCCGGGCATACCTGGGAGGCAATTCTCTATGTCGGTAGGCGAAGAGGTCCGCACGGATCAGGGCAAGCCGCAGCAGTCCCTCGGGACGGCGGCAGCGCGGAACCTGGCCACCACCACCAAGTCCGTTCCGCAGATGCAGGAGATCAGCTCCCGCTGGCTGCTGCGCACACTCCCGTGGGTCGACGTCCAGGGCGGCACGTACCGGGTCAACCGGCGGCTCGCGTACGCCGTCGGCGACGGCCGCATCACCTTCGTGAAGACCGGGGACCGGGTCGAGGTGATCCCGGCCGAACTCGGCGAGCTGCCGGCCCTGCGCGGCTACGAGGACGAGGAGGTGCTGGCGGAGCTGGCCCGGCGCTGCCGCCAGCGCGACTTCGCCCCCGGTCAGGTGATCGCCGACTTCGGCAACCGCACGGGCGAGGTGTACCTGCTGGCGCACGGCAGGGTCGAGAAGATCGGCACCGGCCCCTACGGCGACGACGCCGTCCTCGGAGTCCTCGCCGACGGCGCCTACTTCGGCGACCAGGCGCTGCTGGACCCGGACGCCATCTGGGAGTACACCGTCCGCGCGGACACCCCGACCACCGTGCTGATCCTCAGCCGCGACGACTTCGAGCGGATCGCGGAGCGCGCCGACAGCCTGCGCGACCACCTCCAGCGGCTGCGTTCGACGCCGGAGCAGCGGACCAACAAGTACGGCGAGAAGGAGGTCGAGCTGGCGGCCGGCCACTCCGGCGAGCCCGACATCCCGCACACCTTCGTCGACTACGAACCCCGGCCCCGCGAGTACGAGCTGAGCATCGCCCAGACCGTGCTGCGCATCCACACGCGCGTGGCCGACCTGTACAACCAGCCGATGAACCAGACCGAGCAGCAGCTCAGGCTCACGGTCGAGGCCCTCAAGGAGCGCCAGGAACACGAGCTGATCAACAACCGCGACTTCGGCCTGCTGCACAACTGCGAGTACGACCAGCGGATCCAGCCGCACGACGGCGTGCCCGGCCCGGACGACATGGACGAGCTGCTCAGCCGCCGCCGCAGCACCAAGCTGTTCCTGGCCCACCCGCGCGCGATCGCCGCGTTCGGGCGCGAGCTGAACAAGCGCGGACTGGTCCCGGAGACGATCGAGATCGCCGGCAACCGCATCCCGACCTGGCGCGGCGTGCCGATCTACCCGTGCAACAAGATCCCGGTCAGCCCGCAGCGCACGACCTCGATCATCGCGATGCGCACCGGCGAGCAGGACCAGGGCGTCATCGGCCTCAGGCAGTCGGGCATCCCGGACGAGATCGAGCCGAGCCTGTCCGTGCGGTTCATGGGCATCAACGAACAGGCCGTCATCAAGTACCTGGTGACGGCGTACTACTCGGCCGCCGTGCTGGTCCCCGACGCGCTCGGCGTGCTGGAGAACGTCGAGATCGGCCGGTGGAGGTGACGTTTCCGCACTTCGCGGCCGTGTCCCCGCCCGCCGGGCGGGGTAGACCCTCGGAATATGCGTCCGGCCGGGCCGGCGACGCCGGTGTCCGCGGACCTGTCGAGGGGGAGACATGGCCGAGTTCATGACGGAGACCGAACGGCGTTCCCCCGCCGTGCCGCACCCGGGCACGGCGGGGGACCGGCGGGCAGGGACCGGCGACACCGGTGCGGGCCCGCTCGACCGGCACGCCGGGGGACGGCGCGAAGGACACCCCGACACACCGGAGGCGGCGGTGCTGCTCGAGCGCACCCGGGCCGCCGTCGACCCGGAGCTGCGCGCGGCCCTCGCCTCGCTGCCCGGACCGCTGCGCCGTATCGCGCTCTACCACTTCGGCTGGCAGAACGCGGACGGCACCGCGGCGGCCGGCAACGCGGGCAAGGCGATCCGGCCCGCGCTCGTCCTCGCGGCGGCCGAGGCCCTCGGCGGACCGGCGGCCCGCACGGCGGCGGTCCGGGCGGCGGTGGCGGTGGAACTGGTCCACAACTTCACGCTGTTGCACGACGACGTGATGGACCGGGACACCTCCCGCCGGCACCGGCCCACCGCCTGGACCGTGTTCGGCGCGGCCGACGCGATCCTCGCCGGCGACGCCCTCCAGGCGCTGGCCCTGCGGCTGCTCGCCGAGGACCCGCACCCCGCCTCCGGGCCGGCCGCGGCCCGGCTCGCGGGCTGTGTCGTGGAGCTGTGCGCCGGACAGCACACCGACACGGACATGGAGCACCGGGCGCCGGACGAGGTCACCCTCGACGAGGTGCTCGCCATGGCCGAGGCGAAGACCGGCGCCCTGCTCGGCTGCGCCTGCGCCCTCGGCGCGCTGTACGCGGGCGCCGGGGACGACGAGGTGGCGGCGCTGGACGGCTTCGGCCGTCAGGCGGGGCTCGCCTTCCAGCTGATCGACGACGTCATCGGCATATGGGGCGACCCCCGGCACACCGGGAAGCCGGCCGGCGCCGACCTCGCGGCCCGCAAGAAGTCGCTGCCCGTGGTGGCGGCCCTCGCCTCCGGCACCGAGGCGGCGGCCGAACTCGCCGAGCTGTACGGCAAGCCGTACGTCTCGGGTGACGACGAGGGCATCGCGCGCACCGCACGGACCGTGGAGCGGGCGGGCGGCCGGGACTGGGCCCAGGCCGAGGCGGCCGACCGGATGGCGCGCGCCGTGCAGGAGCTGTCCCGCGCGGTGCCCGTCCCGGAGGCGGCGGGCGGTCTGCTGGCACTCGCCGAGTTCGTGACCCGGCGCAGCAGCTGACCCCGAGAACCCGGAGCCCGGGCGCGCGCGGAACCTGACCCCGCACGCCCGTGCCTCCGGCCGGGCGGCACCCACCACCCCCTCCCGGCGCTCCGGACGGTTCCGGCCCTTTGCGCGGGCACCGCGTGAGCGGCGGACCCGCTCCGTGGGGTGTGCGGGGACGTGGGCGCGCGGGTTCGGCGGCGCGCTGGATCGCTGCCCGGCCTACCCTTGAGGGTATGGACGGCGAGGATCACGTCTGTCCCGTCTGCGGGCAGCCCGTCGACACGGTCGTAGGGCGGCGCAAGACGCTGGGCGCCTGGGTGCCGGTCTGGGGGCCCGGCCCCTGCCGGAACCCCGGCTGCGCCGCTTCCCGGGAGCCTTCCGGGGCCCCGGTCCGGGCCGACGGAACCGGGCAGCCGCGCCCCGGCGGTTCCGCGGCCGGAACCTCCTGAGCTCACGGCAGACGCCGTAGCGTGGGCGCATGCCGAAACTGCCCCGCATCTTCCACATCACCGAGCGCTCCCTGTGGGAAGCGGCCCGTGAGCGCGGCGCCTACGAGGTGTCGACCCGTGGCCGCACCCTGCGGGAAGAGGGCTTCATCCACTTCTCCACCCGCGAACAGCTGCCGCGCATCGCCGAGTTCCTCTACGGCGGCTACGACGGCCCGGACGAGCTGGTGGTCCTGGTGGTGGACCCCGCGCTGGTCGGAGCGCCGGTGAAGTACGAGGCCGCGGAACCGGGCGGGGAGGAGTTCCCGCACGTCTACGGGCCGGTGCCGGCGGACGCCGTGGTGGAGGTGGAGCCCTGGGGATGACCGGCGACGGGCCGCCTCAGGGCTCGGCGTGCGGGCGCGAACTCCCCGTACCCGCCGGGGGTTTCACTCCGCGGGCCGCTGGAGGAAGCGCAGCTGGTTGCCCGCCGGGTCCCGGAAGGCGCAGTCGCGCACCCCGTACGGCTGGTCCGTCGGCTCCTGGAGGACGTCGGCGCCGGACGCCCGCACCCGCTCGAAGAGCGCGTCGCAGTCCTCGGTCGTGAAGATGACCCCCCTCAGCATGCCCTTGGCCAGCAGCTCCGCGAGCGCCTGCCGGTCGGCGGGGGAGGCGTCCGGGTTCGCGCCGGGCGGCTCCAGCACGATCTCGACGTCCGGCTGGAGCGGCGAGCCCAGCGTCACCCAGCGCATGCCCTCGAAGCCCACGTCGTTGCGGACCTCCAGGCCGAGCACGTCACGGTAGAAGGCGAGCGCCTTGTCATGGTCGTCCACCGCGATGAAGCACTGCTTGAGTTTCACGTCCATGGCCACACGCTAGGCCCATCCGCGCGGGTGCGCGCGCGAGTGGACGAGGCGGGCGCGGACGCCGGGCACCGGACGCTCAGTAGGGCCTGCGGCGGGGCCGGGTGAACGTACGGGCCACGCAGGACGGGATCACCGCGCTCTCCTGGTGGTCGCGGGCCCGGTAGGCGCTCGGCGTCTCCCCGACCAGCTCGGTGAAGCGGGAGCTGAAGGAGCCGAGCGACGTACAGCCCACGGCCAGGCAGACCTCGGTGACGGTGAGGTCGCCCCGCCGCAGCAGCGCCTTGGCCCGCTCGATCCTGCGGGTCATCAGATAGCTGTACGGCGTCTCCCCGAAGGCCTTGCGGAAGCTGCGCTGGAAGTGGCCCGGGGACATGTGGGCGCCGCGGGCCAGCTCGGTCATGTCGAGCGGCTCGGCGTACTCACGGTCCATACGGTCGCGCACCCGCCGCAGCCGTCTGAGGTCGTCCAGGGTCACGTCGACAGCTTGGCACACGGCACCGACAGCGCGGCCGTGCCCGCGTTCACGACCGTCATCGAAAGGCGCCGGAATACCCCCCTGGGTATAGCTGTTAGGGTGGGGGACAGATACCCCCGGGGGTACTTCCTTCCGAAAGGAGCCGTGCGCCGTGTTCTTCGTCGACACCCTGGAGGCCAAGGGCCTGGGAAACCGCAGCTACCTGGCCGGCGGCCCGCGCACCGCGGTGGTCGTGGACCCGCCGCGGGACATCGACCAGGTCATCGCCGCGGCAGCCCGCCGCGGGGTGCGCATCGCCTTCGTGGCCGAGACCCACGTGCACAACGACTACGTCACCGGCGGCCTGGAGCTGGCCCGCGTCACCGGCGCCCGGTACCTGGTGCCGGCCGGGGCGCACGTGTCGTTCGCCCGTACCCCGATCGCCGACGGTGACACCGTGACGGTGGACGAGGGCCTGGTCCTGCGCGCGATCGCCACTCCCGGGCACACCCCGCACCACACCTCCTACGCCCTGACCGAGGACGGGCACGGCGTGGCGGCGTTCACCGGCGGGTCGCTGCTGATCGGCACCGTCGGCCGCCCCGACCTGGTGGAGCCGCGGCTGACCGGTCAGCTGGCCCGGGCCCAGCACGCCTCCGCCCACCGGCTGGCCGACGAGCTGGCTGACGAGGTGCCGGTGCTGCCCACCCACGGGTTCGGCAGCTTCTGCTCCTCGTCCCAGGCCGAGGGGGACGCGACCACCATCGGCAGGGAGCGCGAGACGAACGACGCGCTGACCCTGGACGTGGACACCTTCGTCACCCGGATGCTCGCCGGGCTGGACGACGTGCCCGCCTACTACGCGCACATGGGCCCGGCCAACGCCGCGGGCCCCGCACCGGTCGACCTCACCGCGCCGAGCCCTGCGGACGCCGAGGAGATCGCCTCCCGGCTGGCCGCCGGGGAGTGGGTGGTGGACCTGCGCAGCCGCACCGCCTTCGCCGAGGGGCACGTGGCCGGTTCGTTCAACTTCGAGGGCGACGGCAAGCTCGCCACCTATCTCGCCTGGCTGATCCCGTGGGGCAAGCCCGTCACCCTGCTCGCCGCCACTGCGGAGCAGCTCGCCGCCGCGCAGCGGGAACTGGCGCGGGTGGGCATCGACCGCCCGGCCGCCGCCGCCACCGGCGACCCGGCCGGCTGGGTCCGCGAGGGCGAGCGGCTCGCCTCCTTCCCCCGCGCCCGCTTCGCCGGCCTCGCCGCCGTCCGCGAGCGAGGCGACGACGTGGTCGTTCTGGACGTGCGCCGGGACTCCGAGCGCGCCGGCGGCCACATCGACGGCTCGGTCCACATCCCGGTCCACGAACTGCACGGCCGTATGGGCGAGGTGCCGGACGGGGTGGTGTGGGTGCACTGCGCCGGCGGGATGCGCGCGGCGATCGCCGCCTCCCTGCTCGACGCCGCCGGCCGCGACGTGGTCGCCGTCGACGACGGCTTCGAGGCCGCCACCGAGGCCGGACTGACCCTCGTCCGCCCCGAGCGCACCGACTGACACGCCCCCCACGCGCCACCCGCACGAAAGTGATCGCACGATGTTCTCGTTCCTCCGCCGCGGCCCCGGCCGCCTCACCCCCCGGCAGGCCCGTCAACGGGCCGGCGACGGCACCGCCGTCCTGCCGGACGTCCGGCACACACCGGAGTGGCGCGCCGGGCACGCGCCCGGCGCGCCGCACCCGCCCCCTTCCCGCCTGACGGCCCGGGCACCGCTCCCGGCGGTCGCGCAGGGCAGGCCGGTGGTCACGGTCCGCCGCTCCGGTCACCGCTCCCGGCAGGCCGCGCGCCTGCCGGCCCGGCGCGGCGCTCAGCCCACGGACGTCATCGGCGGCATGACCGCCCGGGCGGGTGCGGGCCTGCCGGTCACCGGCCAGGGCGGCAGCGGCGGGGGCATGGCGTGAGCGCGGTGATCCTGGCCCTGATCGCGGGGGCGGTGGTCGGGCTGGCGCTCGGCGCGCTCGGCGGGGGCGGCAGCGTCCTGGCGGTACCCGCGCTGATCTACCTGCTCGGTTTCACCCCGGCCGCCGCCACCACCGCCGGCCTGGTCATCGTCACGTCGACCTCGCTCACCGCCCTGTACGCCCACGCCCGCGCCGGCAACGTCCGCTGGAGAGCCGGCGCCCTGTTCGCCGCGGCCGGACTCCTGCCCGCCGCCGCGGCCGGAGCCGCCGCGGGCCGCCTGCCCCAGCCGGTGCTGACAGCCGCGTTCGCCGCCGTGGCAGCGCTCGCCGCCGTCCGGATGCTGCGTCCCGGCCGCACCGCCACCGGCCCGGCGGCCGGCGGGTCACGGCCCGCCAAGGCCGCCGGCACCGGCGCGGGGCTGGGCGCGCTGACCGGTCTGCTCGGTGTCGGCGGGGGCTTCCTCGCCGTCCCGGCCCTGGTCACCGTGCTGGCGTTCGAGATGCAGGCCGCCGTGGGCACCAGCCTGCTGGTGATCTCGGCGAACTCGCTGGCGTCCCTGGCCACCCGTGGCGCCACCACCGCCGGCATCGACTGGGCGGTGACCGGCCCCTTCACCGGGGCGGCGATCCTGGGCGCCTGGGACGGCAAACGCCTGGCCGCCAAGGTCACCGGCACCCTGCTGCAGCGCACCTTCGCCGTCGTCCTGCTGGCCGTCGCCGCCTTCATGCTGACCGACGCCCTCACCTGAACGGCCGGACTGATGACTCGGCGCCGGGGCGGCGCGGCTCACGCCAGGGAGAGGAACAGCTTCTCCAGCCGGGTCCGCATCTGCTCCCGGTCGCCGGAGGCGGCCATGTCCGCGTCGGTCAGGCAGTGCTGCAGTCCGGTGGCGATGATCGCGAAACCCGCCTTGTCCAACGCCCGGGACGCCGCCGCGAGCTGCGTGACCACGTCCTCGCAGTCCCGCCCCTCCTCGATCATCTTGATCACACCGGCGATCTGGCCCTGCGCCCGGCGCAGCCGGTTGACCACCGTCTTCAGTTCCTCAGCAGCCATCGCCAGTTCCACAGCCCCACGCTCCTTCGAGATACCCCCGCGGGTATCCTATCGAAGGGGGTAACCCGAACCATGCAAAGGAAAATCCCCGTGGCACCCATCACCGCCCTCACCGTCGACCAGGCCGACGCCCGCCTGCACGAGCTGACCGTCATCGACGTGCGCACGCCGGGCGAATACGCCTCCGGCCATCTGCCCGGCGCCCACAACATCCCCCTGGACCACCTCGATGCGGCCGTGCCCGCCCTGAAGGCCGCCGCGGACCGCGGTGATCTCCTCATCGTGTGCGCCTCCGGCGCCCGTTCCGCGACCGCCTGCCGGCGCCTGGCCGACCAGGGCATCGCCGCGGCCACCCTCACCGGCGGCACCGCGGCCTGGACACAGCTCGGCCACGACACCCACCGACCCGCCGGCGCCCGCACTCCCTGGGCCATGGACCGCCAGGTCCGGCTCGCCGCCGGAACGCTGGTCCTGACCGGCCTGATCGCCGGACGACGCTGGAACGCGGCCCGCTGGCTCTCCGCGGGCGTCGCGGGCGGTCTGGTCTTCTCCGCCCTCACCGACACCTGCGGCATGGCGAAGATCCTGGCCAGGCTCCCCCACAACCAGCCGAGGGCCACCGACCTGGACGCCACCCTCGCCGCCCTGACGGGCTGACGCCACGACGCGCGCCCGGCCCGCGAGTTACACGCCGTCAGTTCACCGTGGCGGCGGGCGAGCCCGTCAACTGCAAGACCGCACCCGGTCCGTGCTGCACGCCGTGTTCGGCGGACAGCCGCCCGCCGTGCTCGGCGGACAGTGGACCGGGTGCGGACCGGAAGACCTGGCGACCAGGAAAGTCGCCGGCCGACGGCATGATCCGAGATCAGGCCTTCTTCGTCTCCCAGAAGATCTTGTCGATCTGGGCGATGTAGTCCAGAGCCTTCTGGCCCGTCGCCGGGTCGGTGGACGCCTTGGCGGCCGAGAGGGCCTTCAGGGTGTCGTTGACCAGCTGGTGCAGCTCCGGGTACTTCTCGAAGTGCGGGGCCTTGAAGTAGTCGCTCCAGAGGACGGAGACGTGGTGCTTGGCCAGCTCCGCGCGCTGCTCCTTGATGACGGTGGCACGCGCCTGGTAGTGGGGGTCGTCGTTGCCGGCCATCTTCTCCTGGATGGCCTTCACCGACTCCGCCTCGATGCGGGCCTGGGCCGGGTCGTACACGCCGCAGGGCAGGTCGCAGTGGGCGCTGACCTTGACCTTGGGGGCAAACAGGCGGGAAAGCATGGAGCATTCCTTCCTCGTGATCGTCTTCTCAGGTGCGACATTACTCCCTGGGGAAGGCGATTTCTCGGGTGCCCCCTAGGGCTTAGGACAAAAGTCCAGGGTCAGACTGAGACTGGTGGAGGAACGGACCGGGGAGGTGCCGGGCATGCCGGAGCTGTCGCAGGAGACGGAGCGGGGGAGGGCCGTTGCGCCGTTCGGACTGGCCGAGGTGACGGGCCCGTCCATGGTGCCCACGCTCCTGCACGGGGACCGGCTGCTGGTGCAGTACGGCGCGCTGGTCAGGCCGGGGGACGTCGTCGTCCTGCGTCATCCCTTCCAGCAGGACCTGCTCGTCGTCAAGCGCGCGGTGGAGCGCCGCGACGGCGGCTGGTGGGTGCTCGGGGACAACCCGTACGCGGGCGGGGACAGCACGGACTACGGGGTCGTGCCCGACGAGCTGATCCTCGGGCGGGCGCGCTTCCGTTACCGGCCGCTGCCGGGCGGTCAGCGCTCGCCGCTCGCGCTGGTGCGCTGGGCGCTGTCCGCGGCGAGGCCGCTGCTGCCCGACCGGTCGGCCTCCAGGCGCTTGCGGGCGCGGTAGGCGGCCACGTTGGCGCGGGTCGCGCAGCGGTCGGAGCAGTAGCGCCGCGAGCGGTTGGTGGACGTGTCCAGGAAGGCGTTGCGGCAGGGGGCGGCCTCGCACAGGCCCAGGCGGTCCACGCCGTACTCGGTGAGGTGGAAGGCCAGGCCCATCGCGGCGATCGCCGCGTACCCCGCGGTCGCGTTCGACGGGTGGTCGGCCAGGTGCATGTGCCACAGCGGGCGGCCGTCCTCGTCCCGGTAGTCGTGGCCGGAGATCTGCGGCGAGACCGGGAACTCCAGCAGCAGGGAGTTCAGCAGGTCCACCGCGAGGGTCTCGTCGCCCTTGTCGGCCGCCTCGAAGACCGCGCGCAGCCGCGCCCGCACCGAGCGGAAGCGGGTGACATCGGCGTCGGTGGCGCGGCGGGCCGCCGACGCGTTGGCCCCGAAGAGGTCGCGGACGGCCTCGACCGAGGTCAACGAGTCCTTGCCCCGGGCCGGTTCCTCGCTGTTGACGAGACGGACGGCGTAATCCGAGTAATAGGCCAGTTCCACTTGTAGTCCTTACGAGGGCGCTTTATGGTCGTGTCTGCGGTCGGTAACAGCCGGTCGTGCTTCCAGGGTATTACGCAGGCGAGGGGGGCAGGCTTCATGACGACGACTACGGGCACCGACTGGGCCGCGTGGCAGGAGAGCTGGGACCGGCAGCAGGAGTGGTACATGCCGGACCGCGAGGAGCGCTTCCGGATCATGCTCGACATGGTCGGGGCGCTGGTGGGCACGGCCCCGCGCGTCCTCGACCTCGCCTGCGGCACCGGCAGCATCACCGCCCGGCTGCTGCGCCGCTTCCCGCAGGCCACGAGCACCGGCGTCGACCTCGACCCGGCCCTGCTCGCCATCGCGCGCGGCACCTTCGAGGGCGACGAGCGCGTCCGTCTCGTCACCGCCGACCTCAAGGACCCCGGCTGGACGCAGCGGCTGCCGCACGACTCGTACGACGCCGTGCTGACCGCCACGGCCCTGCACTGGCTGCACAGCGAACCCCTCGCGACCCTCTACGGCCAGGTCGCGGGGCTGGTCCGCGACGGCGGTGTCTTCATGAACGCGGACCACATGATCGACGACAGCACGCCCCGGATCAACGCGGCGGAGCGCGCCCAGCGCCACGCGCGCATGGATCAGGCCAAGCGGGACGGCGCCCTGGACTGGGCCGAGTGGTGGCAGCTGGCTGCTGAGGACCCGGTCCTCGCCGAGCCCACCGCCCGCCGCTTCGAGATCTACGGCGAGCACGCCGACGGAGACACGCCGAGCGCGGCCTGGCACGCGCGCGTGCTGCGCGAGAAGGGCTTCGCGGAGGCCCGGCCGGTGTGGTGCTCGCCCTCCGACACGCTGCTGCTCGCCCTCAAGTAGCGGCCGGCCCGGGCACACGCGAAGGGGCGGCACGCCCATGGCGTGCCGCCCCTCGCCGTGCGGGCCCGCTACAGCACCTTGGACAGGAAGGACTGCGTCCGCTCGTGCCGCGGGTTCGTCAGGACGTCGCGGGGGTGGCCCGACTCGACCACCACGCCCTCGTCCATGAACACCAGGCTGTCGCCCACCTCGCGGGCGAAGCCCATCTCGTGGGTGACGACGACCATGGTCATGCCCGACTCGGCGAGGTCCCGCATGACGTCCAGGACGTCGCCGACCAGCTCCGGGTCGAGGGCCGAGGTCGGCTCGTCGAACAGCATCAGCTTCGGGTCCATCGCGAGCGCACGGGCGATCGCCACCCGCTGCTGCTGGCCGCCGGAGAGCTGCGAGGGATAGTGCCCGGCCCGGTCGGCCAGGCCCACGCGCTCCAGCAGGGCCATCGCCCGCTCCCGCGCCTCGGCCTTGCTCCGGCCCTTGACCTGCACCGGCGCCTCCATGACGTTCTCCAGCGCCGTCATGTGCGGGAACAGGTTGAAGCGCTGGAAGACCATGCCGATGTCCCGGCGCTTCATGGCGACCTCGCGGTCGCGCAGCTCGTACAGCTTGTCGCCCTGCTGGCGGTAGCCGACCAGCTCGCCGTCGACGTAGAGCCGGCCCGCGTTGATCTTCTCCAGGTGGTTGATGCACCGCAGGAAGGTCGACTTGCCGGAACCGGAGGGGCCGATCAGGCAGAACACCTCGCCCGGCTTCACCTCCAGGTCGATGCCCTTGAGCACCTCGACATGGCCGAAGGACTTGTGCACGCCCTGCGCCCTGACCATGGGGACCGAGCCCTTGGACGGCACGGTGTCCTGCGTCTTGCCCGGGTTGCCGGTCATGCCATGCCTCCCTTCGGGCGGCCCAGGGAGAACATGTTCGCCTTCACCTTCTGCCACGGCGTCGGCGGCAGCTGGCGGCTGGAGCCGCGGGCGTAGTAGCGCTCGATGTAGTACTGGCCGACGCTCAGGACGGACGTCATGATCAGGTACCAGGCGGCGGCGAGGAAGTACATCTCCACCGGGGCGCCGGAGTTCTGGCCGATGTCCTGCGCGTAGCGGAACAGCTCGGGATACTGGACGGCCGCCACGAGCGAGGTCGTCTTCAGCATGTTGATGACCTCGTTGCCGGTCGGCGGCACGATCACGCGCATCGCCTGCGGGATGATCACCCGCCGCAGCGTCTTGCCGTGGCTCATGCCGAGCGCGTGGGCCGCCTCGGTCTGGCCCTCGTCCACCGCGAGCAGGCCCGCCCGGCAGATCTCGGCCATGTACGCCGCCTCGTTCAGACCCAGGCCGAGCAGCGCCGTCAGCAGCGGCGTCATGAAGTTCGACCAGTAGTCCTTGTAGAACGGCATCAGGTTGACGTACTCGAAGACCAGGCCCAGGTTGAACCACAGGAACAGCTGGACCAGGACCGGGGTGCCGCGGAAGAACCAGATGTAGAACCACGCGATCGACGAGGTCACCGGGTTCTTCGACAGCCGCATGACGGCGAGGACGATGCCGCCGACGATGCCGATCAGCATCGACAGGACGGTCAGCAGCAGCGTCTTTGAGACGCCGGTCATGATGCGGTGGTCGAAGAAGTAGTCCGGCACCGCATGCCAGTTGATCTTGCCCTGGCCGAAGGCGTAGACGATCGCGACGAGGATCGCGATGGCTATGAGGGCGGAAACGTATCGCCCGTAGTGGCGGACCGGGATGGCCTTGATGGCCTCCGGGCCGCCGGCCGGGGCAGCGCTCTCCTGCCCGGCCGTCTTCTCGATGTCAGTCACGGGTGGTGCCTCTCAGTGGCCGCCGGCGCGGGTCACTTGCCGCCGTTGATCACGGACTCCTTGACGGCGCCGTCCTGGGCGCCCCACTTCTGGAGGATCTTCGCGTACTCGCCGTTCTTGATGATCGCGTTCATCGCGGCCTGCAGCGCGTCGCGCAGCTGGGTGTCCTTCTTCGCCACGGCGATGCCGTACGGGGCCGCCTCGACCTGCTGGCCGACGATCTGGAAGTCCTTGCCGCCGCCGGAGGTCTTCACCGCGTACGCGGCGACCGGGAAGTCGGAGGAGGCCGCGTCCACCCCGCCCGAGCGCAGCCGGGTCTGGGACTGCTGGTCGTCGTCGAAGGGCTCGATGGTGAGCTTCTTGCCGCTCGGACACTTCTTGGCCTCCTGCTTGGCCAGGTCCTCCGAGACGGTGCCGCGCTCGACGGCGATCTTCTTGCCGCACAGGTCCGACCAGCCGGTGATGCCCTGGGTGTCGCCCTTGCGGGTGTAGATGGAGACGCCGGCGGTCAGGTAGTCGACGAAGTCGACGCCCTCGCCGACCTTCTTGCCCGTGTCCGGGTCGACGCCCTCCTGGCGGTTCTTGTTGTCCGTCATCGCCGACATCGCGATGTCGTAGCGGCCGGAGCGCAATCCGGTGAGCAGGGCGTCGAACGTGCCGTTCTGGAACTCCAGCTTCACGCCGAGCTGCTTGCCCATGGCCGCCGCCAGGTCCGGGTCCAGGCCGACGGCCTTGCCGGAGGAGTCCTTGAACTCCACGGGCGCGTACGCGATGTCCGAGCCGACCTCGATCCTGCCCTTGTCCCGGATCTCCTTGGGGAGCTTGCCGGCCAGCGGCGCGGAGGCCGTCGACGCGCTGCCGGAGCCCTTGGTGTCGTTCTTGGTCTGGTCACCGCAGCCGGTGAGCAGCAGGGCGCCCGCGACCGCGATCGCACCGGCCGCTGCCAGACGGGAGCGAGCGGCGGTCGTACGAGGGGTGGAGCTTGCGGTCATCGTGGTTCCTCCGGCGGCTGGGAAGACGTGCGATGGGTCGGCGAGAACACACACCTTCGGGTGTCGCGACCTCGTGGGTTTACCGCATCTTGCCATTCGGACTACGCCATCCAGGTGTGTGCCTATGTCAAAATCGGATAACGGGTCACCCCCGAACCGCATCAGTTCGGTACATCCTTGGTCGTTCACCACCGAACCATCTGCGGAACTCCAGCCCTCCGGCCGGAAAATCTTCGGTGCATCTCACGATGCGGTCAGCGTGTGCGTCCGCATACCGGTGCCTTCCGTGCGCTTGTCGCGGCCGTCAGCCGCGCGTCATCTCCGTGTGGCTTTCTGGTTCCGAGATGTGACCTTGCACCTAATGGACTCGTCGTGAGCGCCGTCCGTCCGGTAAGAAGGTTCTTTACACCCCTCATCCGGGGCTCAGGGCGCGTGTGCGGCGCGCCCGTCGCGTACGGCCCGTACGTATCAGCAAATCCGGGCGGTACGCGGTGCCCGCCCACCCCTCACCAGGAGTGGTCGACCCTCAAACCATGCATACCTAAGGGGTACAACGAAGTGGCAGCGGAGATCGTCAATCCTCGCAGCGACAGCACAACGGACCAGGACGGCGGGGCCGAGCCCCTCGATTCCTTCGATCCGGCGTTCGCGCTGCACCGCGGCGGCAAGATGGCCGTGCAGGCCACCGTGCCGGTCCGCGACAAGGACGACCTTTCCCTCGCGTACACGCCCGGCGTCGCGCGCGTGTGCACCGCGATCGCGGAGCAGCCGGAGCTTGTCAACGACTACACATGGAAGTCCTCCGTCGTCGCCGTCGTCACCGACGGCACGGCCGTGCTCGGACTCGGGGACATCGGTCCCGAGGCCTCCCTCCCGGTGATGGAGGGCAAGGCCATCCTGTTCAAGCAGTTCGGCGGCGTCGACGCGGTCCCGATCGCGCTCGACTGCACCGAGGTGGACGACATCGTCGAGACCGTCGTCCGGCTCGCCCCGTCCTTCGGCGGAGTGAACCTGGAGGACATCTCGGCCCCCCGGTGCTTCGAGATCGAGCGCCGGCTCCAGGAGCGCCTGGACATCCCGGTCTTCCACGACGACCAGCACGGCACGGCCGTCGTGACGCTCGCCGCGCTGCGCAACGCGGCACGGCTCAGCGGCCGGGAGATCGGCCAGCTGCGGGCCGTCATCTCGGGCGCCGGCGCGGCCGGTGTCGCCATCGCCAAGATGCTGGTCGAGGCCGGCATCGGCGACGTGGCGGTGGCGGACCGCAAGGGCGTCGTGTCGGCCGGCCGGGAGGACCTCACCCCGGTCAAGCGCGACCTCGCCGGGTTCACCAACAAGGCCGGCCTCACCGGCTCGCTGGAGGACGCCCTCGCGGGCGCGGACGTCTTCATCGGCGTCTCCGGCGGTACGGTCGCGGAGGAGGCCGTCGCCTCCATGGCGAAGGGCGCCTTCGTGTTCGCGATGGCCAACCCGAACCCCGAGGTGCACCCGGACGTCGCCCACAAGTACGCGGCGGTCGTGGCGACCGGGCGGTCCGACTTCCCGAACCAGATCAACAACGTGCTGGCGTTCCCGGGCATCTTCGCGGGCGCGCTGCAGGTGCGGGCCACCCGGATCACCGAGGGGATGAAGATCGCCGCGGCCGAGGCGCTGGCCGCGGTGGTCGGTGACGACCTCGCCGCCGACTACGTGATCCCCTCGCCGTTCGACGAGCGGGTCGCTCCGGCGGTCACGGCGGCGGTCGCGGCTGCCGCTCGTGCCGAGGGCGTCGCCCGTCGCTGACGTCGCGCCGCATGGCCCCGTCCGTTCGGGCGGGGCCATTGCTTTTCCGCCCGCCCGCCCGAACCTTTGCGTGGCAGAGGCGCCCTTCGACGGCGCCGGGGGCGGCCTGCGCTGGACGGGTGGCCTTGCGCAAGAGGGCATGTGTCACAGGCCCGCGCGGTTCCGCTGGCTGATCGGCGCACCTATCGTCGGCTGCATGTTCGCTGTCTACGCCGCCCGAATCGACCGCGACCAGCCGCTCACCGGCCTGGAGTTGGGGGAGCGTCCGGCCCCCGAGGCACGGCCCGGCTGGAGCACCATCGATGTGCGCGCCGCCTCCCTCAACCACCACGACCTCTGGTCCCTCAAGGGCGTCGGCCTGCCGGAGGACCGGCTGCCGATGATCCTCGGCTGTGACGCCGCCGGAATCGACGAGGACGGCAACGAGGTCGTCCTGCACTCCGTCATCGGCCAGACCGGCCACGGCGTCGGCCCGAACGAGCCGCGCTCCATCCTCACCGAGCGCTACCAGGGCACCTTCGCCGAGCAGGTGGCCGTCCCGACCTGGAACGTGCTGCCCAAGCCCAAGGAGCTGTCCTTCGCCGAGGCCGCCTGTCTGCCGACGGCGTGGCTGACGGCGTATCGGATGCTGTTCACCAACGCCGGGGTACGGCCCGGCGACTCGGTGCTCGTGCAGGGCGCGGGCGGCGGGGTCGCCACGGCCGCGATCGTGCTCGGCAAGGCGGCGGGCCTGCGGGTCTTCGCCACCAGCCGCGACGAGGCCAAGCGGAAGCGGGCCCTGGAGCTGGGGGCCGTGGAGGCGGTGGTACCGGGGGCGCGGCTGCCGCAGCGGGTGGACGCGGTGATCGAGACCGTGGGCGCCGCCACCTGGTCCCACTCGGTGAAGTCGCTGCGGCCCGGCGGCACGATCGTCATCTCCGGGGCCACCAGCGGCGACCGGCCCTCGCATGCCGAGCTGACCCGGATCTTCTTCCTGGAGCTGAAGGTCGTCGGCTCCACCATGGGCACCAAGGACGAGCTGGAGGACCTGCTCTCCTTCTGCGCGGCGACCGGCGTCCGGCCCGTCATCGACGAGGAACTGCCGCTGGACCGGGCCCGCGAGGGCTTCGAACGCCTCGCGTCCGGCGAGCAGTTCGGAAAGATCGTGCTCACCCACTCCTGACTGCGGTCGGAGGTTCGAGGCGGGCCGGGGTGTTCCGGCCCGCCTTTTCCGTACCCCGCTCGTCAACCTTGGTTGACACCGGCCGATTGTCAACGTAGGTTGACATCATGACCGAGGCAACCGATCTCGCCGAGCGTGCCGGCGACCGTGATCCGCGGGTGGGACTGCGTGCCGTGGCCGCGCTGCGCAGGCTGCTGGAGCAGCTGGAGGCGGTGCAGGTGCGCAGCGCGCGCAATCAGGGCTGGTCGTGGCAGGAGATCGCCGCGGAGCTCGGCGTCAGCAGGCAGGCCGTGCACAAGAAACACGGGAGGCAGTGATGTTCGAACGCTTCACCAAGGACGCCCGCGAGGTCGTGAAAGGCGCGTTCCTCCACTGCGAGAACACGGGCGAGCAGACCGTCGGCGCGGAGCACCTGCTGCTCGCCCTGCTCGACCGCGAGGGCAGCCGCGCCTCCTTCGCCCTGGGCGCGCTCGGACTGTTCGGCCGCCGGGCGTCCGTACGGGAGGCGCTGGACGAGGCGCGGCGGCGCGGCGGGCTGTCCCGGGCCGACACGGACGCGCTGGCGGGCCTGGGGGTCGACGTCTCCGAGATCGTCGCCCGGGTCGAGGAGGCGCACGGCGTCGGCGCGCTGTCCGGTGACCCGGAGGACCGGCGCCGACGGCCGGCCCGCCGGCCCGGCTTCGGCCGGGACGCCAAGGCCGCCTTGGAGAGGGCGCTGCGCCTCGCCGTCGGCCGGCGCGACCGGCACATCGGCGACGAACACCTCCTACTGGCGCTGACCGTCCTGCCCGGCCCGGCGGGCGAGGTGCTGGCAGACCACGGCGTGACATACACCGCGGTGAACCGAGTCCTGTACGGCCGACAAGAAACACAGGCCGGCTGAGACCCCGACGGGCCCACGCCTCTTGGGTGGTCAGGCCTCCTGGTCGGCCTTCGGGGTGCGTAGGACTGCGGCGATGTGGGCCGCTGCCGTGGACAGGTGGCGCCGGGTGTCGCGGAGTTGGTCCGGGGTGACCCCGTGGTCGCGGGCCGCGTCGCGGATGTCGTCGCGGAAGCGGTCCAGCAGGCGGTCCAGGTCGCGGGCCGGGTCGCCGGTGAACTCCTCGTGCGCCCAGGCGGGTTCGTACTCGGCGGGGAAGTCCTCGGCCGGGAAGTGCGGGGCCGTCGGGACGTCGTGGTCCCGCACGCGGCCGGTGTGCTTCGGGGCCGGTTCCCCCGAAGTGCGGGAGGAGTTCCAGTACTTGCCGAGGTCGCCCAGTTCCTTGGCCAGTTCGGACAGGCCCTCGCGCAGGCCCGTGGGCCAGTCGCCCTGGGCGAAGTGGTCCTGGACGCGGTCCTGGACCTGGCGGGCGATGCGCTGCACCTCCTCCTGCGCCTGGGCCCGCGCCCGCGCCTGCGCCTCCTGGGCCTGACGGCGCGCCCGCTGGGCCTCCTCGCGGGCCCGGCGGCTCTCGTCCTTGGCGCGGCGCGCCTGCTCCTTCCACTCCTGCCTGACCCGGCGCATCTCCTCCTTGGCGGCCTTCCAGGCCTCCTTGTCGGTGAGGTCGCCGTACTCCCCGAAGGGGCCCGGGGAGCCGCTCCTGGCCCGGCGGGCCTCGGAGGCCGCGGCGCGCATCTCACGGCGCAGATCGCCGGCCGCGCCGCGCACGTCGGCCTGTATCTCGGCGGCCAGTTCGGCGACCGACTCGCGGATCTCCAGCTCCAGGTCGGCCAGTTCGCCGCTGCGGTCGGCCAGTTCGGCGCGGCCCGCGTCCGTGATGGCGTACACCTTGCGGCCGCCCTCGGTGGTGTGCCTGACCAGGCCCTCGGCCTCCAGCTTGGCCAGCCGGGGGTAGACGGTGCCCGCCGACGGGGCGTACAGCCCCTGGAAGCGCTCCTCGAGCAGTCTGATGACCTCGTAGCCGTGGCGGGGGGCCTCGTCGAGCAGCTTGAGCAGGTACAGGCGCAGGCGCCCGTGGGCGAAGACGGGGGGCATGTCAGAGCACCTTCTTGTCGGTCGTGCCGTCGGAATTGTCCCCCGAGGCGGACGGGGCGCCGGCGCCGGGGCCGGTGCCGGGGCCCTGTGGGGACCCGGACGGGCCGGAAGGGTCTGCGGGACCGGCGGGCTCGGACTCCCACGGGGTGTCCGGCTCGTCCTCGCGTGGCGGGCGGCGCAGCAGGGCGATCGAGCCGGAGATCGTGGTGGCCTTCAGTCTGCCGGTGCCGGCGCCCAGCCGGCCGGTGATCTTGTGGGCGCCCCACTGGCCGTGCACCCGCAGCCCGTCGAAGGCGTTGGAGATCGTGCCGCTCGCGGTGTTCGCCTCCACCTCGGCGTCCGCCGGATGCGGCAGGCGGATGGCGATCTCACCGGAGACGCTGGTCAGGGTGACGTCCGTCGGGCCGTCCGGGTCCAGGTCGACGATCATGGAGCCGCTGACGGAGTCGGCGCGGACGGAACGGCCGGAGCCCTCGACCACCGTCAGGTCTCCCGAGACCGAGTTGAACCGCAGGTCGCCGGTGACCGCCTGGGCCTCCACGTTCCCGGACACGGTGTCCGCGCGGACCTGGCCCGAGACGCCGACCAGAGTCGTGTCGCCGGTGACCCCCTTGACCACGGCCGGGCCGCGGATGCCGGAGACGACGGCGCCGGCGCCGATCACGCCCACCTCCACGCGGGTGTCGGCGGGGACCGCCAGGGAGACGACGGCGCTGCGCCGCCAGCCCTTGCGGTCGAGCCACTTCAAAAAGCCCTTCCAGGGCAGGTCCTCGTAGGCCACCGTGAGGGTGTCGCCCATCTGGGTCACCACCAGGGGTGGTCCCTCGATCTCCGAGATCTCCAGGCGCGCGGAACCCTCGTCCGTGCCCACCACGTTCACCGTTCCGTTGACGATGCGGACCTGAAGGTCGCTCACGCGGGTGTCGAAGGTGAGCTTCTGGGGCTCGCTGACGGACCACTCGGGCATGGGACCTCCTCGGTCGGGCAGGGTGCGCGACACGCCATATCGCGTCCTCTGTGAAACACGATATATCGTGGCCCTTGGAAGTCAAGGCACTCTTTCGCGTGAGCACCTGCGGCTCATATCGGGCGTGATCGGGACGGCATGCCTAGCGTGTTGGCATGTCGACGCGTGCGTTCCACCGCGGCTCGCATGCCGCCCCCGCCACCGGTGCGCTGCTTCTCTGCCGGGCCGAGCCGGACTCCGTCGGCCTTCTCGCGCCGCTGCTGCGCGAGCGGATGGCGCTCACACGCGCGGGCGAGCAGTGGAGCGTGCTGGTGCCGGAGGGCCGGCCATGGCGTGCGGACGGCGCCGGGAGCGAGCCCGTCGACCGCGTGCTCACCGGATGGGCCTCCGCGCTCGCCGTCGGATCGTCCTGGCCCGTGCTCGCGCTGTGGTGGGACGCCGACCGGGTCGGTTACACCCTCGCCTCCGGCTTCCGCCGCCCGGTGGGGTACGTCTGGCTGGCCAACGGCACACCGGCCGGGGAGCACGAGGCGATGCACACCTTCGCGGAGCGGCTGGGTCTGGATCCGGTACGGGATGTGCGGGCCCTGGACGCGCTGACGGCGCCGGCCTCCGACGCGGACGGCCCGGCACGGCTGCGGAACCTGGTCGCGGTCCTCACGCACGCGGGAGTCGCACTGCCTCCGGGCCTGTCCCCGGGAGAGAGCGCCGACCGGCTGCTGCACGCCGTGACCGAGGCGCCGGGCGGGGTGCGGTGGATGCCGGGGGCCGACCGGGCGGAGACGGCAGGGCCGGTGCCGGTGGCCGGAGAGGAGGGCAGTGGCGGGCGGCGGGAGGCGATCCGGGCGGAGCCGGAACGGACGCCGGCCGAGAGGGACGGGGGCGGCACCTGGCAGGCGGCGGTACGGCCCCGACCGGTGGCAGGGGAGAAGGCCGGCGGCGGCACGGGGCTCGGGGCGTGGGCGCCGGGGTCCGGGGATCCGCGGGCCCGGTGGCTCGGGATCGCCCAGGTCGGGGTGGGGCTGCCGGTGACCCTGTGGGGGATCCGGCGGCGGAGCGGCGGATGGGTGGCGGCGGGGGCGCTGCTGCTGGCGCACGGGGCACTGGCGATGACGTACGAGGGCGCGCGCGGGCGCGGATGACGGTCCACCCGGGGCGGGCTCGCGGACCAGTCACAGCGCACCCGCACCCGGCAACGGCCCACCGGCCCCGCTCGGACCCTCAGACCTCGGACGCTCAGCCCCGCACGGTCCGCCCCACCGTTGCATACGCTGTCCCTGTAGCCACCACCGGCATGTTCACGCAGGAGACGCACCCCATGTACTTCACCGACCGCGGTATCGAGGAGTTGGAGAAGCGGCGCGGCGAGGAGGAGGTCAGCTTTGAGTGGCTGGCCGAGCAGCTTCGCACGTTCGTCGATCTGAACCCCGACTTCGAGGTGCCCGTAGAGCGGCTGGCCACCTGGCTCGCCCGGCTCGACGACGAGGACGACGAGTAGGACAGGCCCAAGGGCCCGGTACCGAGCGAGAACTCGGTACCGGGCCCTTGGCTGCCTCGGGCGGTCTCCGGGGCCTACGCCTCGAAGACCTCGCGCACCAGCTGCTCCTGCTCGGCCTGGTGGCGCTTGGCGGAGCCCACCGCCGGCGACGAGGAGTGCGGGCGCGAGATGCGCCGCAGCCGCTCGCCGTGCGGGACGTCCGCGCCGACCGCCAGGTCCAGGTGGTCGATCAGGTTGAGCGCGATGAACGGCCAGGCACCCTGGTTCGCCGGCTCCTCCTGCGCCCACAGGTACTTCTCGGCGTTCGGGTACTTCTTGATCTCCGCCTGGAGCTCGGCACCCGGCAGCGGGTACAGCCGCTCGATGCGGATGATCGCGGTGTCCGTCGCGCCGCGCTTCTGGCGCTCGGCCTCCAGGTCGTAGTAGACCTTGCCGGCGCAGAAGACGACCTTGCGGACGGCGGCCGGGTCGACCGAGCCGTCGCCGATGACCGGGCGGAACTCGCCGCTGGTGAACTCCTCCGCCTTCGAGGCCGCGGCCTTCAGACGCAGCATCGACTTCGGGGTGAAGACGATCAGCGGCTTGTGGTGCGGGTTGTGCACCTGCCACCGCAGGAGGTGGAAGTAGTTCGACGGCAGCGTCGGCATCGCGACCGTCATGTTGTTCTGCGCGCAGAGCTGCAGGAACCGCTCCGGGCGGGCCGAGGAGTGGTCCGGGCCCTGGCCCTCGTAGCCGTGCGGGAGCAGGAGCACGACGCCGGAGGTCTGGCCCCACTTCTGCTCGGCGGAGGAGATGAACTCGTCGACGACCGTCTGCGCACCGTTGGTGAAGTCGCCGAACTGCGCCTCCCACATCACGAGCGCGTCCGGGCGGGCCAGCGAGTAACCGTACTCGAAGCCCATGGCCGCGTACTCGGAGAGCAGGGAGTTGTAGACGTTCAGGCGGGCCTGGTCGTCGGAGAGGTACTGCAGCGGGGTGTACTCCTCGCCGGTCTCCCGGTCGATCAGCACCGCGTGGCGCTGGCCGAAGGTGCCGCGCTGGGAGTCCTGGCCGGCGAGCCGGACCGGGGTGCCCTCCAGCAGCAGGGAGCCGATGGCCAGGGTCTCGCCCATGCCCCAGTCGATGGTGCCGTCCTCGACCATCGCCGCACGGCGCTGCAGCTGCGGCTGCAGACGCGGGTGGACGCTGATGCCGTCGGGGATGTTGACCTGGGACTCGGCGATCCGCTTGACGACCTCGGCGGAGACCGCGGTCGGGACCGCGACCGGGAAGCCGTCCTGCGGCGCCTGGGCGTCCGCGGCGGCCGGCTGCGAGGTGGCCTCGCGGACCTCGGTGAAGACCTTCTCCAGCTGGCCCTGGTAGTCCTGCAGCGCCTGCTCGGCCTCTTCCAGGGTGATGTCGCCGCGACCGATCAGGGACTCGGTGTACAGCTTGCGCACCGAGCGCTTCTTGTCGATCAGGTCGTACATCAGCGGCTGGGTGAAGGCCGGGTTGTCCGACTCGTTGTGACCGCGGCGGCGGTAGCAGATGAGGTCGATCACCACGTCCTTGTTGAACGCCTGGCGGAACTCGAAGGCCAGCCGGGCCACGCGGACCACGGCCTCCGGGTCGTCGCCGTTCACGTGGAAGATCGGGGCCTCGATCATCCGCGCCACGTCCGTCGCGTACATGGAGGAACGCGAGGACTCCGGGGCGGCGGTGAAGCCGACCTGGTTGTTGATGACGATGTGGACCGTGCCGCCGGTGCGGTAGCCGCGCAGCTGGGACATGTTCAGGGTCTCGGCCACCACGCCCTGGCCCGCGAAGGCCGCGTCGCCGTGGATCGCCACCGGCAGGACGGTGAAGTCCGTGCCGCCCTTGTTGATGATGTCCTGCTTGGCGCGGGAGACGCCCTCGAGGACGGGGTCGACCGCCTCCAGGTGGGAGGGGTTGGCGACCAGGGAGACCTTGATCTGCTCGCCGTCGAGGCCGGTGAAGGTGCCCTCGGCGCCCAGGTGGTACTTCACGTCGCCGGAGCCGTGCATCGACTTCGGGTCGAGGTTGCCCTCGAACTCGCGGAAGATCTGCGCGTACGACTTGCCGACGATGTTCGCCAGCACGTTCAGGCGGCCGCGGTGGGCCATGCCGATGACGACCTCGTCGAGCCGGGACTCGGCCGCGGAGTCGATGACCGCGTCGAGCAGCGGGATGACGGACTCGCCGCCCTCCAGGGAGAAGCGCTTCTGGCCGACGTACTTGGTCTGCAGGAAGGTCTCGAAGGCCTCCGCCGCGTTCAGCCGGCGCAGGATCCGCAGCTGCTCCTCGCGCTCCATCTTGGAGTGCGGGCGCTCCACGCGGTCCTGGATCCACTTGCGCTGCTTGGGGTCCTGGATGTGCATGAACTCGATGCCGGTGGTGCGGCAGTACGAGTCGCGCAGCACGCCGAGGATGTCGCGCAGCTTCATCATCGACTTGCCGGCGAAGCCGCCGACGGCGAACTCGCGCTCCAGGTCCCACAGGGTGAGACCGTGCTCGACGATGTCCAGGTCGGGGTGCTTGCGCTGCTTGTACTCCAGCGGGTCGGTGTCGGCCATGACGTGGCCGCGGACCCGGTAGGAGTGGATCAGCTCGAAGACGCGGGCGGCCTTGGTGACGTCGTCGTCGTGGCTGGCGTCGATGTCCCTCAGCCAGCGGACCGGCTCGTAGGGGATGCGCAGGGCCTCGAAGATGTCGTCGTAGAAGCCGTTCTCGCCCAGCAGCAGGTTGGCGACCTGGCGCAGGAACTCGCCGGAGGCGGCGCCCTGGATGACCCGGTGGTCGTAGGTCGACGTGAGCGTCATGACCTTCGAGATGCCGAGCTTGTTCAGGGTGTCCTGGCTGGTGCCCTGGAACTCCGCCGGGTAGTCCATGGAGCCGACGCCCATGATCACGGACTGGCCGGGCATCAGGCGCGGCACGGAGTGGACGGTGCCGAGGCCGCCGGGGTTGGTCAGGGAGACGGTGACGCCGGTGAAGTCGTCCATCGTCAGCTTGCCGTCGCGGGCGCGGCGGACGATGTCCTCGTAGGCCTGCCAGAACTCGAAGAAGTTCAGCGTCTCGGCCTTCTTGATGGCGGCCACGACGAGCTGGCGGTCGCCGTTGGGCTTCACCAGGTCGATGGCCAGGCCGAGGTTGACGTGGTCCGGCTTGACCAGGGTCGGCTTGCCGTCCTTCTCCGCGAAGGAGTAGTTCATCGACGGCATGGCCTTGATGGCCTGCACCATCGCGTACCCGATGAGGTGGGTGAAGGAGATCTTCCCGCCCCGGGCGCGCTTGAGGTGGTTGTTGATGACGATCCGGTTGTCGAACAGCAGCTTCACCGGGACCGCGCGGACCGACGTGGCGGTCGGCAGCTCCAGGGAGGCGTTCATGTTCTTCGCGACCGCGGCGGCCGGACCGCGCAGGGTGACCAGCTCCGGGCCCTCGGGGGCCTCGGGGGCCTTCGCGGCGGGCGCGGCGGCCTTGGGCTTCGGCTGGGCCGGCGCCTGTGCGGGCGTCGCCGGCCTGGCCGGGGCGGGGGCCGCGGCCTTCGCCGCGGGGGCGGGGGCCGGTGCGGGGGCCGCGGCGGGCTTCGGGGCCGCCGGAGCCGGTGCGGGGGCGGCCTGCTGGGGCTGCGGGGCCGAGGTGGGGGTCTCTGCGGCCCCCGTGGCCGCAGCACCCGCCGGAGCCGGGGTGGCAGGAGCACCGGGCTTGTAATCGGCGAAGAAGTCCCACCAGGCGCGGTCTACCGAATTCGGGTCCTGGAGGTACTGCTGATAGATCTCGTCGACGAGCCACTCGTTCGGACCGAACGCGGCTGCGGGGTTCTTCCCGGCTTGGTCGTCGGTGGAGACACTCGGGTTACTGGGGGACTGTGGCGACACGGCGGCAACCGCCCTCTTCCGCTTCACAAGGTGATGGACAGCGGGAATAAAGGCTACGCCTCCCCGGCGGTGAAGGTCAGGTCGGGCAAGGTCATCGTCGCGTAAGTCACACCAGAAATCTTGTTTCAGGGCTTGATATGGCGGGAAACAAGCGTGGTTCCGCAGATGAGAGGGTGTGTCGGCCCGGACCCGGCGCATATGCGTTCGACCGATCGCGCGGGCCTGCCCCTGATCACACGTGTCCAGCTGCGCGACTGCGGCGCGGACGCTCGTGGATCTTGTGCTTCCGGTTCGAACCCTACGTCAACTCGAAGCGGAGGGGAGTCCCGGAAGGGTGACGATGATCCGGCAGCCGCGCTCGGATTCGGCCACACCGATCCGGCCGCCGTGCAGATCCACCGCCCAGCGGGCGATCGCCAGACCGAGCCCCGTGCCGCCGTCGCTGCCCGGCCCGTGCGGCCGGGTCACGGCGCCCCGGTTGAACCGCTCGAACACCCGGTGCCACTCCGACCGGGGGATGCCGGGCCCCTCGTCCAGGACCTCCAGCTCCAGCGACTCCGGCCGCGGTCCGCGCCGTGCCCGCACGGTGACCCGGCCGTGCGGCGGGCTGTGCTTGACCGCGTTGTCGATCAGGTTGGCCACGACCTGGTGGATGCGCTCGGGGTCCGCGTGCGCGGTCAGCTCCGGCGGCGAGACGTCGAGGTGCAGATGCACGTCGGTGCGGGTGTGGCTGCCGGATCCGGAGGCGATGCCCGCGCGCGCCGAGGCCACCATGTTGGCCTCCTTCAGCACGCCCGAGAGGTACGGCCACACCTCGAAGCGGCGCATCCTCAGCGGTACGACGCCGTTGTCCAGCCGGGACAGGTCCAGCAGGGTCTCCACCAGCCGGCCGAGCCGCTCGGTCTGCTTCAGCGCCGTGCGCATGGTCTCGGGGTCGGCCTCGGTGACCCCGTCGACGATGTTCTCCAGCACCCCGCGCAGCCCGGCGATGGGGGTGCGCAGCTCGTGGGAGACATTGGCCACGAGTTCCTTGCGCTGGCGGTCCTGGGCCTCCAGCTCGTCCGCCATGACGTTGATCGTGCGGGCCAGGTCGCCCAGCTCGTCCCGGCGGCCCTCGCTGACCCGGCGGGTGTAGTCGCCCTCCGAGATGGACCGCGCCACCGTGTTCATCTCGTCCAGCGGCATGGTCAGCGAGTGCGCCACGAACTGCGTGATCAGCAGCGTGGCGATCATCGAGAAGACCGTGATGAAGCGCAGCTCGGTCTTGGTGTGCACCGCGATCACCGAAAGACCGGTGGTGATCAGCACCGCGATGACGACGAGCGCGCCCAGCTTGGTCTTGATCGAGAACGGGCGTACGCCGCCCCAGGGGTGGTCCTCGGCGAGGTTCCCGGGGCTCCTCCGTGCGGCCTGGCGCCCGTCACCGCTCATGGGGTGGGCGTCTCCAGGGCGTACCCGACGCCGTGCACGGTGCGGATCCGCTCGGCGCCGATCTTCCGGCGCAGCGCCTTGATGTGGCTGTCGACCGTGCGGGTGCCGGAGGCGTCCGCCCAGTCCCACACCTCGGCCAGCAGCTGCTCACGGGAGAGCACCGCGCGCGGGGTGTTCGCCAGGCACACCAGCAGGTCGAACTCGGTGGGCGTCAGATGGACGTCCTCCGACTTCACCCGCACCCGGCGCTGGGCGTGGTCGATCTCCAGCTCGCCGAGCCGCAGGATGCCCGAGCGCGGGGTCGCGGCGGCGAGGGCCGCCCGCTCCACGCGGCGCAGCAGCACGTGCACGCGCGCCGCCAGCTCCCGCATCGAGAACGGCTTGGTCATGTAGTCGTCGGCGCCGACGCCGAGACCGACCAGCATGTCCGTCTCGTCGTCCCGCGCGGTCAGCATCAGCACCGGCACCGGGCGCTGCGCCTGCACCCGCCGGCAGACCTCGAGGCCGTCGAAGCCCGGCAGCATGATGTCGAGGATCAGCAGATCGGGCTGCCAGGCCTCGGCCGTGTCGACCGCGGCCGGGCCGTCGGACGCCGTCTGCACGAGAAATCCCTCGGCGCGCAGCCGGGCCGCGATGGCGTCGACGATCGTGGGGTCGTCCTCGACGACCAGCACCCGGCGCTGTGCGCCCGGGGTGGTCGTCGCCGCGCCGCTCTGGGAGGTGTGTGTCTGCTCCATCGCCCGCCCCTGCTTGTTGCTTTCCGGAACCCGTGGGGTGATCCCATGTCTGCGATTGACGCTTGAAAGATCCGCGTCAGGGCAGCACATTACGGGGATCCACCGCGCTGTCGCTATCCAGGTCGGACGGCGATGTGCACGGCGTCCGGAACGCCCCGGGCAACGGGCACCTCTTCGGTACGCACCTGACGGAACCCGGCATTCCGCAAGGTTCCTTCAAATTCCGGAGAGGGTTCGGCGGACCATACGGCCAGCACTCCGCCCGGGTTCAACACCCTTGTGCAGGAGGCGAGTCCGGCCGGTGAATAGAGCGTGTGGTTGCCGTCGGTGACGGTCCAGCCCGGGCCGTTGTCGATGTCCAGACAGAGCGCGTCGAACGTGTCGGATGTCTCATTGACGAACGCCACGAGGTCGTCCTGCACGATCTCGGTGCGCGGATCGCGGAGCGCGTCGGCGGACAGCTCGGCCAGCGGCCCGTCGCGGTGCCAGTCGACGACGGCGGGCTCGCGCTCCACGACGGTGATCCGCCCCCACCGCGGGTCCGCCGCGGCGTGGGCGAGCGAGAACCCCACGCCCAGCCCTCCGATCAGCACGCTCGGCTCCGGGCGGCCGTCCAGCGCCTCGTACGCGGCGTCGACCAGCAGCCGCTCCGAGCGGCCGTCGGAGGTGTCCATGAGGAAGCAGCCGTTGGCGATGATCTGCAGCAGTCCTCCGTGCCGGCGCAGCACCACCTCGCCGTAGGGGCCGTCGCGCCGGTCGAGGACCACGGGGGAGTCGTACACGGCAGTCATGACCCTCATCCTGCTCGAACGCACCTCGGCCGGCACGGGAATTACGGGGGCGCACTGATGTGCCCCCGGGGGAGCGGGAGCGCGGACGCGGCCGGAACGTAGGAGGTTGCTGTGAATCGCCTCTCGCGTGGCGTCGGTCATAGACAGCGGCCCCGGGAGCGCCAAGGGTTGACCCGGACGGAAGGAGTGCCGCGAACGTGGAACGGACCGCGACGGGCCCCGCGACGGCCGCGTCCCCGCCCCCGACGGGCGCGCCCCTCCCCGGTGGCTCCGCCGCCACGGTCCCCGTGATCGCGGACCTCCTGGACGGCATGCCGCGCCAGCGGGACGCCCCGGCTCCCGCTCCCCGGCCCGCCGCCCCGGCCCCGGCCGCGCCGCCGCGGCTCGCGTTCCCCCGGCTGTGGCGCCTGCTGCCCACCCCCGCCGGCGCCCCGTTCACCTTCGGCTACACGGCTCTGCTGACCCTCACCTCCGTGGTCGCCGCCCTCGCCGACCCCGCCCTGGTGCACGCCCTCTACCAGGCCTCCAGTACGGACGTGGCCCACCTGGTGCGCTCCCCGGCCGTGGTGCTGCTGGCGAGCGCGCTGTGGATCGCGGGCGGCGTGCTGTCGCCGTTCGCGCTCGCGTTCTTGCTGGTCCTCACGGCGCTGGAGCGGCGGATAGGCGGCGCGAGAGCCGCCTGCGTCTTCCTCGCCGGGCACGTCCTGGCCACGCTCGCCACCGAGGTCCCGGTGGGCCTGGCCGTCCTGGCCGGCCATCTGCCGGCCACGTCGCTGCACCGCCTCGACTACGGCATCAGCTTCGGCGTCGCCGCCTGCATCGGCGCCCTGTCCGGCCTCCTGCGCCCCTGGCTCGGCCTGCCCCTCCTCGCCCTGACGGCCGCTGAACTGGTGAGCGACCTGGTCGCCTTCCAGGACCCGATGACGAACTGGGGCCACCTGATCGCGCTGACGGCGGGAGTGGCGAGCCGGCCTCTCGTACGCCGGTGGGCGCGGGCATCCGCCTGAGCGGGCCCGCGCGGATCTGATCGCTCACAGCGAACAAGTGGAGGGAACACCTGCCTGCGCCCGGCAGTTGAGTCGGTACAACTCAACTTGACTGCCGAAGGGGAGATCATGGCTGCTGAGTCACCGGCGTTCACGCTCGTCCTGCCCGTGCTGCCCTTGGACGACGAGGTCGTACTGCCCGGCATGGTGGTTCCGCTGGACCTGAGCGACGCCGAGGTGCGGGCCGCGGTGGAGGCCGCGCAGGCCGCCGCCCGGTCGGAACCTGGCAAGCCCAGAGTGCTGCTGGTACCGCGGATCGACGGCACGTACGCGAAGACGGGTGTGCTGGGCACGGTCGAGCAGGTCGGCCGGCTGGCCGACGGCGACCCGGGGGCTCTGATCCGCGGCCGGAGCCGGGTGCGGATCGGCGCCGGCACCACCGGTCCCGGGGCGGCCCTGTGGGTGGAGGGCGCGCGCATCGAGGAGACCGTGCCGGACCCGCTGCCCGGACAGGTCGCCGAACTCGTCAAGGAGTACAAGGCGCTCGCCACCGAGTGGCTGAAGAAGCGCGGCGCATGGCAGGTCGTGGACCGCGTCCAGGCCATCGACGACGTCTCCGCGCTGGCCGACAACTCCGGCTACTCGCCGTTCCTGACCACCGACCAGAAGGTCGAACTGCTGGAGACCGCCGACCCGGTGGCCCGGCTGAAGCTCGCCACCCAGGCGCTCCGCGACCACCTCGCCGAGCAGGAGGTGGCCGAGACCATCGCCAAGGACGTCCAGGAGGGCGTGGACAAGCAGCAGCGCGAGTTCCTCCTGCGCCGCCAGCTGGAGGCCGTCCGCAAGGAACTGCGCGAGCTGAACGGCGAGAAGGACGGCGAGGAGTCCGACGACTACCGCGCCCGCGTGGAGGCCGCCGACCTGCCGGAGAAGGTCCGCGAGGCCGCCCTCAAGGAGGTCGACAAGCTCGAGCGGGCCAGCGACCAGTCCCCGGAGGGCTCCTGGATCCGCACCTGGCTGGACACCGTCCTGGAGATGCCCTGGAACGAACGGACGGAGGACGCCTACGACATCCAGGGCGCCAAGGAGATCCTGGACGCCGAGCACGCCGGCCTGGACGACGTGAAGGCGCGCATCACCGAGTACCTGGCCGTCCGCAAGCGGCGCAGCGAACGCGGCCTGGGCGTCATCGGCGGCCGGCGCGGCGGAGCCGTCCTGGCCCTCGTCGGCCCGCCCGGCGTCGGCAAGACCTCGCTCGGCGAGTCCGTCGCGCACGCCATGGGCCGCAAGTTCGTCCGCGTCGCCCTCGGCGGCGTCCGCGACGAGGCCGAGATCCGCGGCCACCGCCGTACGTACGTCGGCGCGCTGCCCGGCCGGATCGTGCGGGCGATCAAGGAGGCCGGGTCGATGAACCCGGTGGTGCTGCTCGACGAGATCGACAAGGTGGGCTCCGACTTCCGCGGCGACCCGGCAGCGGCCCTGCTCGAGGTCCTGGACCCGGCGCAGAACCACACCTTCCGGGACCACTACCTGGAGGTCGAACTCGACCTGTCCGACGTGGTCTTCCTCGCCACGGCCAACGTCCTGGAGGCCATCCCCGAGGCGCTCGCCGACCGGATGGAGATCGTCCGCCTGGACGGCTACACCGAGGACGAGAAGATCGTCATCGCCCGCGACCACCTGCTCCCGCGCCAGCTGGAGCGGGCCGGCCTGGACCGGGACGAGGTCACCATCAACGAGGGCGCGCTGCGCAAGCTGGCGGGCGAATACACCCGCGAGGCGGGCGTGCGCAACCTGGAGCGTTCCGTCGCCCGTCTGCTGCGCAAGATCGCCGCCCAGCACGAACTGGGCGAGCGGGAACTGCCGTTCACGGTGACGCCGGACGAGCTGCGCGGCCTGCTCGGGCGCCCGCACCACGTGCCCGAGTCCGCCCAGGACCCGGCCGAGCGCCGTACGGCCGTCCCCGGCGTGGCGACCGGCCTCGCGGTCACCGGCGCGGGCGGCGACGTGCTCTTCGTCGAGGCGTCCCTCGCCGACCCGGAGACGGGCGCGGCGGGGCTGACCCTGACCGGCCAGCTCGGCGACGTGATGAAGGAGTCGGCGCAGATCGCGCTGAGCTTCCTGCGCAGCCACGGCGCCGAACTGGAACTCCCGGTCGGCGACTTGAAGGACCGGGGGGTGCACATCCACTTCCCGGCGGGCGCGGTGCCCAAGGACGGCCCGAGCGCCGGCATCACGATGACGACGGCCCTCGCCTCGCTCCTGTCCGGCCGGCTGGTCCGCACGGACGTGGCCATGACCGGCGAGGTCTCGCTGACCGGCCGGGTGCTGCCCATCGGCGGTGTGAAGCAGAAGCTGCTCGCCGCCCACCGCGCCGGGGTGACCACCGTGATCATCCCCAAGCGCAACGAGCCCGACCTGGACGACGTCCCGGCGGAGGTGCTGGACAAGCTCGACGTCCACGCCGTGACCGACGTCCGCCAGGTCCTGGAGCTGGCGCTCGCGCCCGCGACGAGCGGTGCGGCGCCGGAGGTTCCCGTGGCGGCGTGACGGACGCCGCGGGAGAGGCGGGGCCCGGGTTCCGTGAGGGATGCCCGGGCCTCCGCCATGCCCGCCCGCGCATCCGAGCCGCATGCCCATAAGCGGATCACTCGGTCGAATCCAGACGTGAGTTGACGCGTAGGCCGAGGCCGCGACGGCCGGTCGGTGGGGGCGCGACGCGCAAGTCCGGAGGGGAGCGGGGTACCGGCTGGATGCCGGTCGTGTGGTCGTGGTCGTGGGGCGGGACGGCGGTGGCGGCGGCTCAGCCGGTGGCCGCGGACAGTGACTGTTCTGCCCAGACCGTCTTGCCCACCCGGTCGTGCCGGGTGCCCCAGCGGTCGGCCAGTTGGGCGACCAGCAGCAGGCCGCGGCCGCCCTCGTCGAAGATCCGGGCGCGACGCATGTGCGGGGTGGTGCCGCTGGCGTCGTACACCTCGCTGATCAGCGTCGCGTCCTGGTGGATCAGCCGGAGCCGGATGGGCGGGCGGCCGTACCGGATGGCGTTGGTGACCAGCTCGCTGACCATCAGCTCGGTGGGGAAGGCGGCCTCGCCCAGGCCCCACGCGGACAGCTGGCCGCAGGCGAGGTGGCGGGCGCGGGAGACGTCTTCGGGGTCGTCCGCCAGCTCCCAGGCGGCGACCCGGTCCTCGTGCAGCACCCGGGTGCGGGCGACGAGCAGGGCGATGTCGTCGTCCGGGCGATGGGTCAGCAGCTCGGTGAGCACGTGGTCGCAGACGGCGTCCAGCGACCCGGCGGGCCGGACCAGCGCGGCGAACAGCTTGTCCAGCGCCTCGTCGATGTCGTGGTCGCGGGCCTCGAACAGCCCGTCGGTGTAGAGGACGAGCAGGCTGCCCTCGGGCAGTTCGCTCTCGACGGCCTCGAACGGCAGCCCGCCGAGCCCCAGCGGCGGCCCCGCGGGCACGTCCAGGAAGCGCGCGGCGCCGTCCGGCATGACCACGGCGGGCGGCGGATGACCGGCCCGGGCGGCCGTGCAGCGGCGCGACACCGGGTCGTAGACCGCGTACAGGCACGTGGTGCCGATGCCGCCGGCGGTCTCCGCGGCCGGGTCCGTGCTGCCCTCGTCGGCGGCGAGCCGCAGCACCAGGTCGTCGAGGTGGGTGAGCAGCTCGTCGGCCGGGAGGTCGACGTCGGCCAGGGTGCGTACGGCGGTGCGCAGCCGGCCCATGGTGGCCGAGGCGCGGATGCCGTGGCCCACCACGTCGCCCACCACGAGCGCCACCCGCGCGCCGGACAGCGGGATCACGTCGAACCAGTCGCCGCCCACCCCGGCCCGGGTCGCGGCCGGCAGATAGCGGGTGGCGATCTCCAGGGCCGCCTGCTCGGGCAGCGTGTGCGGGAGCAGGCTCCGCTGCAGGGCCATCGTCGTGGTGCGGTCGCGTGCGCCGGTGCGGGTCTGCCGGATGCCGGCGGCCGCCTTCCCCGTGAACTCGCCGGCCAGCCGCACATCGTCCGCGCCGAACGCCTCACGGCCCGGGCACCGGCCGAACAGCGCGACCCCGAGCGTGCTGTCCTGGGCGACCAGCGGCAGCACCAGCAGCGAACGCGCCCCGGACGCGCGCAGCCAGGCCGCGCCCGGATCCGTCGCCGCCCACTCGGCGACCCGCGGGTCCGCCGTGTCGTACAGCAGCGGGCGGCCCGCCGCCAGGCACTGGGCCGGCGGCGAGTCCACCGGGCAGACGACCGCCTCGCCGACACCGGAGCCGTGGGCGGCCGGGACGCTGTCCGGCACGGCGCGCAGGGCGGCGCGGCGCAGCACGAGAGGACCGGGCGGCGGGACGGGTTCCGCGCCGGCCTCGCGCGGGGAGTCGAGCAGGTCGACCGCCATCACGTCGGCGAGCCGGGGAACCGTGACCTCGCCGAGTTCCTGCGCGGCCCGCGCCTGGTCGGCGGCCGGGCCGACCGGCGTGCCGTGCTCGGCCGGCGGCCGCTGCCCGGCGCCGGAGTCCCGCGCGGGCGCCTGCGTGGACAGGCAGACGGCGCGCACCTGGCCGCCGGCGTCCTTCAGCGGGGTGAGCACGGCGCCGGAGCCGAGTTCCACGCCGAGCCGGGCCTCCTGCGGGCGGCCGGTCTCCAGCGCGACCCGCATCGACCGGGCGGCCCCCTCTCCGGCGGCGCCGGGCATGATGTGCGGCAGCCGCAGTCCCCGCATCGCCGACTCGGGCAGGGCGAGGGCCTGCTCCATCCGGCGGTTGGCGCGCACGAGCCGCAGGTCGGCGTCGAAGATGGCCAGCGGGAAGGGAGACTGCAGGAAGGTCCACTCCTCCAGCGGCTCGCCCCGGGGCGGCTGTGTGCGGGCGGTCACCGCGCTCACCACGAGCCAGTCGCCGGCGCCGGCGCCGGAGGTCCTGCGGTGGGCGAGCACGCCCAGCTCCACCCGCCGGCCGTCGCGGTGCCGCAGCGGCACCGTGCCGTTCCAGCGGTCCCGGCCGGCGAGGATCCGGCGGGCCGCCGTGCCGCCGGTGGCGAGGAGCGCGCTCGCGGGGCGGCCGAGGACGGCCGGTGCGTCGTAGCCGAGCAGCTGCTCGGCGCCCGCGCTCCAGCCGGTGAGGATGCCCCGCTCATCGATGGTGGCCGTGGCCGTGTACGCCGACTGTCGCTCCTGTCGCTCCATCGCCGCTCATCCGCCCTCGCTCGGCAGGCTCTCCTGACCAGCATGATCCCGGGCGGCGCGGAGCACCAACGCAGCACGGTGCCCCCTGCCCGCACCGGGCAGGGGGCACCGGAGAAGCGTCAGCCGTTGGCCAGGGCCTGGACGCGGTCGAGGGCTCCGTTGAACTTGTCGTGGTCGCCGACGGTCGGGCCGGAGGAGGTGTACTGCCACATCGTGTAGTACGACCAGCCGGCCGGCAGGGTGCCCGGGTCCGAGGCGTAGCGGGCGATCCACAGCGGGTTGTTCGCGGCGAAGCCGCCGTAGTTGCCGGTGCAGTCGCTCCACCAGCTGGTCGCCGTGTAGATCACCGCGTCCCGGCCGGTCAGGGACTTGTAGGTGTTCAGGAAGTCGGCGATCCAGCTGACCATCGCGCTCGCCGACTTGCCGTAGCACTCGGCGCCGTACGGGTTCCACTCGATGTCGAGCGCGCCGGGCAGCGTCTTGCCGTCCCTGGACCAGCCGCCGCCGTGGCTGACGAAGTAGCTCGCCTGGGTGGCGCCGCTGGTGGTGTCCGGGGTCGCGAAGTGGTAGGCGCCGCGGATCATGCCCACGTTGTACGAGCCGTTGTACTGCTGGGCGAAGTAGGGGTTCGTGTAGTACGTGCCCTCCGTCGCCTTGGTGTAGGCCCAGCGCACCCCGCCGTTCCACAGGGTGGACCAGGCGACGTTGCCCTGGTAGCCGGAGACGTCCACGCCCTCGGTCTGGGTGACGTCACCCGATGTGGGGGTGCCGGCCCTGCCGTCGTGCGCGAGGACGCCCATGCCCATGTAAGCGGAGCCGCGGGCGGGGGTCGTCGCGGCGTGCGCGGAGGTCAGGGGCAGGGTGAGGGACAGTGCCGCGAGCAGGGCCGTCACCAGGACGGCGAGGGGGCGCGGGCGGATGGAGCCGGGTCTGTGCACGGGCATGACGTGCCTCCGGGGAGTGGGGTGGGGAGAACGTGACCGTGACCGTGTACCGGATGCCGCACTGGCGTGGGCATGCCATTTCCTTGCCTGCTGAAGAAGCTACGCACGTAGACAACGGCGTGGGAAGAGGGTCCGGACACCGCCGTTGGTCTAGCCCTGCGAAATACTGACGGAGCTGCGGCAATGACGACTTTTGGCAGAAACTTTCAGGACCGCGAAACCGAGCAGGGGTGCTGACGTGCACGAGGACGGAAACGGCGACGCACAGCGCGGCGCCGAGGAGATGACACCCAGTGGTGCAGACCGGGAATTCCTGGCTCTGGAACGGGAGTTGACCGTGCTGCTGAGGCGGGCCAGGGCCAACCAGGGCGAGATGGCCCGCGAGGTCCACCCCGACCTGGAGTCCTCCGCGTACGGCCTCCTCATCCGCCTGGACGAGTGCGGCGGCCGGCGCGCCACGGAACTCGCCGCCTACATCGGCGTCGGCAAGGCCACCATGTCCCGCCAGCTGCGCGCCCTGGAGGAGCTGGGCCTGATCGCCCGCGAACCGGACCCGGCCGACGGACGCGCCTGGCTCGTCACTCTCACCGACGAGGGGCGCCGCCGGGTCGGCAAGGTCCGCGAGGCGCGCCGCGCCCGTTACGTCCGCCAGCTCGCCCACTGGGACCGCCGCGAGGTCGCGGAACTGGCCCGGCTGCTGCACCAGTTGAACGGCGGCATGGAGAAGTAGGCCCGCCGCGGGGCCGCACGGGAGCGGACCGGCGGGCGCTCACAGCTCCGCGTACACCGCCGTGGCGTCGTCGTGCGTCTTGCCGCGCTGCAGGAACGCCCGCTCCCGCCGGTCCGCCGTCTCCAGCTCCCGCACCCGGTCCACCAGCGACCGGGCGCCCTCCTTGGCGACCAGCTCGAACAGGGCCTGCCAGTCGCCCTCGCGGAACACTTCCGTCCAGCGGGCCGCGCCGTCCGTGAGCGCGGCCAGCGCCCGCACCTCCCGGCGCGGCAGCGTGCCGGCGACCGCGCGGGCCGCCACCGAGGGATCGGCGGCGGCCGTGAAGAAGCCGCCCTCCCGGTTGCGCAGGGTGGCGTCCACCAGGGCGTCGGAGGCGAGCGCGGAGCGCGGGAGCCGGGCCAGCCGGTCGTCCAGGACCGCCGTGACCGTGCCGTCCGGGTCCTGCAGCAGCAGCGCGGAGTCGGACAGCACCAGGTACTCGACGGTCTCGGCGGACCAGCGGGCCAGGGCCACGGTTGCCTGGGGGGTTCGCGGGTGAGAAAGCTCACAGGTGTCCGCGTGTGCCCCGGCGGTCCGGGTGATCGCCCGCGCGAGAATCTCCGGGAGCGTCAGATCTGTGGCCGAAACGGTCAGTTCGGTCAGCGCGCCGCCCAGTCGCCCGGTGAACCAGGGGACGGAATGCAGACAGCCCGTCTCGCCCCGCGGCGGAGTCACTCCGTCCAGGACCACCACGCAACCTCCCTGTCCGCAGGCGGGTAGTCCGACGGCGGCGAAGTCCTCGTTGGGTCGGTGGGCGTCGCCGGGTTCCGAAACGAGATCGGTTCGCATTCAGCCAGTCTGCACGAGGCCTTCACAGGATGCTCCAAAGGCTGGCAACCGCCGCCGAATTGACGCGTCCATGCAGGTCAGCCGCCTGGTTTGGGGTGGAATGGTGTACTCCGGGAAGGCGTGGTGGCGAATACTGCCAAAGCCAGCCGCGCGCGTCCAACCGGCGTGCCGCCGAACCGCCTCGCACACGCCGGAGGAACTTGCCCGCCAACTCCCCTCCGATGTTCACTCCTTCGGGTGGCGGGTCAGGTGATGCGCGACCACTGCCCACCGGCGCTGGGAGGGTCGGGAACCGTACGAACCGGGTGTAGGCACCACTTGGCAGCCGAGATGGCCGGGCCCTGCCGGGCACCGGACATGACAGGACGCCACCCGGGCCCTTGGGTAGACGAGTTCAGGAATGCGAGCACCGGTGCAGATGAAGCGGCCTCGGCGCACAGGCAGGCAGACGGCCCCCACGGGGACCGCCCAGCAGACCCCCGTGGGCACCGGCCGCCCCACGCATGTGCGCACCCGGCTCATCGTCGCGGTCGCCGTGGTGGCCGCCGCCGTCGCGGGAGCCGGCGCGCCCTCCCTGCTCACCGCCTCCCAGGACCTCGGCGACTCCCAGGACCTGGTGACGCTGGCCTCGCGCACGCAGGACGCCCTCGCCCTGGCGAACTCCCTCGCCGACGAGCGCGACGAGGTCACCTCCTACATCGCCTCCGGGCGTGACAAGTCCAAGGCGCCCGACGAGGACCGCAGCGCCCGCGTCGACCGGCAGGTCGAGGACCTGCGCGCCGAGGACGACACCCCGGCGAGCCTGCGCGGCGACCTCGACGGCATCGCCGCCGTCCGCCGGGCCGCGCTCACCGGCAAGACCACGGCCCTGCAGACCCAGCAGGCCTACTCCGACACGATCGCCGAACTGCACCGGCTCGCCGAGCAGCTCGCCGACCGGACGCCCCCGCGGGCCGGCTCCGGCGCGCACGCGCTGGCCGAACTCGACACCGCCGTCCAGCAGTCCGCAGCCGCCCGCGGCCTGCTGCTCGCCGCGCTGAACGTGCCGTCCACCACCCGCACGGTGATCAACCCCGTCACCGGCGTGGCCACCACGACCTCCAGCACCTCCGCGGCCGACCGCAGGCAGCGCGACCAGCTGACCGCCGCCGCCCAGCAGGCCCGGCTGCGCGCGGACGCGGCCCTCGCCGGCTTCCGCGCCGACGCGCCCAGGTCGGCCGTCGAGTCGTACGACTCCACCGTCACCGGACCCGAGGTCAACTCGGCCGAGAAGTACCTCGCCACGCTCACCGACCAGCCCACGCTGGCAGACAGCGAGCTGACCACCAGCACCAAGAAGCTGGACGCGGCCCTGTCCGCCCGCGTCGACCTGATGCGCGGCGCGGAATCGGCCCTCTACGACCACCGCACCAAGGAGCTGGCGAAACTCCGCGACGACGATGTCACGGCCCTGGAGATCCGCATCGCCGTCGTCGGCGCGCTGATGCTGGTCGCCGTGGGCCTCGCCACCGCCATGGCCCGCACCCTGACCCGCCCGCTGTCGGTGCTGCGCCGCGGCACGGCCCGGCTCGCCGAGTCCGAGGACCCGGCGGCCCAGGAACCCATCGCCTTCACCGGCCGCAACGACGAGTTCGCCCAGGTCGTGCGCTCGGTCAACGCCCTGCACGGACACGCGGTGGCGCTGCGCGACCGGGCTGCGGCCCTCCAGGACCGCGTGGCCACCCTGGAGACCGACCGCAAGCACCTGGTCGGCCAGCGCCAGCAGATGGCCGACGCCCGCGAGGAACTGCGCGCCGAACTCGCCGAGTCCGCCGCCCGGCTGGAACGGCTGCGCACCAGCGTCGGCGGCACGTTCGTCAACCTGGCCCTGCGCACCCTCGGCCTGGTCGAGCGCCAGCTGGGGGTCATCGAGGGCCTGGAGGAGCGGGAGCAGGACCCCGAGCGCCTCGCCACGCTCTTCAAGCTGGACCACTTCGCCACGGTCATGCGCCGGCACAGCGAGAACCTGCTGGTCCTCGCCGGTGCCGAGCACGTGCAGCAGCATCACGCACCGGTGCCGCTGGTCGACGTGGTGCGCGCGGGCGTCAGCGAGATCGAGCGCTACGAACGGGTCCGGATCGCGGCGCTGCCCCCGCACGCGCATGTGGCGGGCTTCGCGGCGGACGACCTCTCCCACCTCCTGGCCGAACTCATGGAGAACGCCACCTCGTTCTCCCCGCCGGACCTGCCGGTGGAGATCTCCGGCTGGCTCCTGGAGTCCGGCGAGGTGATGCTCTCGGTGCAGGACGAGGGCATCGGCATGGCGGCCGACCGCCTGGACCGGCTCAACGCCCGGCTGGCCGACTTCGACCCCGAGTCCGGCTACGACGACGACGGCGACGACGGCCTCGGGCTCGGCCTGTACGTCGTCGCCCGCCTCGCGCACCGGCACGGGGTCCGGGTGCAGCTGCGCGAGCAGAAGCAGGGCGGTGTCGCGGCAGTGGTGGTCCTCCCGGCCGCCCTCGTCACCGACCCGCCGTCCACCGCGTTGCCCCCGCACGCCGCGTCGCCCAGCGGCACCGGCACCTTCTCCCTGCCGGGCGCCGACGCCGAGGTCAACTCCAACGTCCTGCACGCCCGCACCAAGCACCAGGACCCCCTGGTCACCCTGGCGGAGGAGGCAGTCCGCCAGGCCTCCACCGACTCCCTTTCCCGCACACAGGAACCGCCCGCCTCCGGCGATACGACGGAGAGCCCTGCGAGTGCCTTCGGCGATCCGGCGGAGGGTCCTGCGAGGCCCTTCGGCGATGCACCGGAGGAGTCGGCGAGCGCCTTCGGCGGCGCAGCGGAGCGGTCTGCGAGTGCCTTCGGTGATGCGGCGGAGGGGCCTGCGACGGGCTCCGACGACCGGGCCGGCGGGCACGCGTCCGGCTTCGCCGATGCGGGTGAGCGGTCTGCGAGTGCCTTCGGCGATGCGGGTGAGGGTTACGCACCGGTCTCCGACGACCGGGCCGGCGGGCACGCGTCCGGCTTCGCCGATGCGGGTGAGCGGTCTGCGAGTGCCTTCCGTGGCGCGGCCGAGGGGCCTGCGACGGGCTCCGACGACCGGGCAGGGGGCGACGCGACCGCGTCCGGCGATGCGAGCGTGCGGCACGGGGGTGCCTTCGGTGTCGGCGCCGAGGAGCCCGCGGATGCCTTCGGCGATCGCGCCGGGGATACCGCCGCATCCGGCAGCCCTGCGTCCGAGCGCCGGGCCGCCGCCTCCGGCGATGCGGCAGACGGGTCCCAGGGTGTCTCCCGTGACCTGACCGGCGAGACCGGCGCCGGACGGGCGCACGGCGAGACCGCGCACGCCTTCGGCGGGCAGGCCGGGGAGCGGGCGGTGCCGGGCCTCTCCCGCACCCCGGCGGACCACGGCTCCGGTGCCGGTCCCGGCGGGCAGGGCAATGACGCGGCGCGGGACGCCTTCCGCACCCCGGCGGACCGGGGCGCCGGTGCCGGTCCCGGTGGGCCGGACGGTGACGCGGTGCGGGACGCCTTCGGTGGGCCGGCGGAGCGTACGGCGGGCGGTGCCGGTGAGCGTGCCGTACATGAACAGGCCGGGGCCGGGGGCCGGGACACGGAGACGCGGCCGAAGGCGCCGGTGGAGACCTTTGCCGAGACGACGATGGAGCTGCTGCTCCCGGACCTGACGCGGGAGCCGACCGGCCCGCAGGGGGACGGCGGTAGCGGTGCCCCGCAGGAGCGGCCCGCAGCCGACGACGGCGGCCGCGGCCACGCGCGCGCCGAAGATGAAGCCGAGGCGGAGCCCGAGGAGCAGGTCACCGCCAAGGGCCTCCCCAAGCGCACACCGAAGATCACCGTACCGACCCAGGCCCCGCGCCAGCGGCCCCGCTCTGTGGACGCCGAAGCCCTTCGCCGCAGGCTCGGCGGCTTCCGCCAGGGCGCCCAGGCCGGCTACCGCGACGTAGAGGCAGAGATCGCGGAACGTACCGAAAACGTCACGGGGGGCACAGCCGAGGAGGCAAGCAGTTGACCGCGCCGAGTACCTACGGACTGAGCAGCGAAGCCCGCAACCTGCACTGGCTGCTGACCAACCTGGTCGAGGAAGTCCCCGGCATCCAGTCCGTCGCCGTGGTCTCCTCGGACGGACTGCTGCTGCTGTCGTCCGACCCGGCCCACACCGAGCAGTCCCGTCAGAACCGCCCCGCGAAGGGTCCCCGCGGCTCCGCCGCCGACCTGGCCACCATCGTCTCCGGCATCGGCAGCCTCACCGTCGGCGCCGCGAAGCTGATGGACTTCGGCGGCGTCAAGCACACGATGATCGCGATGGAGGAGGGCAGCCTGTTCGTGATGTCGATCAGCGACGGCTCGCTGCTCGGCGTGCACGGCAGCGCCGAGTGCGACATGAGCGTGGTGGCGTACCACATGGCGCTGTTCGTCGGCCGCGCCGGACACGTCCTCACCCCGGAACTCCGCAGCGAGCTGCGGAAGTCCATGGAGGCCGACTCGGCGGGGAGCGCCTGATGAGCGGCACATCGAAGAAACTCCCCGTGCGCGGCGGCGAGCGCAAACCCGCCCGCGTCCGCCCCTATTCGCTCACCGGCGGCCGCACCCGCTTCGGCCACGTCCTCCTCGTGGAGACCTTCGTCGCCGCGCTGGAGGCCCCGGAGGAGCGCAAAGAACTGACGAACGGTTCCCTCGCCACCGGCGTGATGCCGGAGATGCGGGCCATCGTCGAACTGTGCCGCCGTATGCGCACGGTGGCCGAGATCGCCGCGCTGCTGAAGATGCCGCTCGGCGTGGTCCGCGTGCTCCTGAGCGACCTCGCGGACCAGGGAAAGATCCGGGTGTACGGCACCGGAACCGGTCACGGCACCGGCCGCCCGGACCGCGCTCTGCTGGAAAGGGTGCTGCATGGACTCCGCCGTCTCTGACGCCGCCGCCTCCGCCGTCTCGGGCGCCCCGCTCGTCGCCGGGTTCGCCGAGCCCGACGAGGACCTGAAGTCCTGGCAGACGGACCGTACCCGGGCCCCCATCGCCACGAAGATCGTGGTGGCGGGGGGCTTCGGAGTCGGCAAGACCACGCTGGTCACCTCCGTCTCGGAGATCACGCCCCTGCAGACCGAGGCGCTGATGACCGAGGCGAGCGAGGGGACCGACGACCTCACCGCCACGCCGGGCAAGCTGACCACCACCGTGGCCATGGACTTCGGCCGTATCACGCTCGACGACGACCTGGTGCTCTACCTGTTCGGCACGCCGGGCCAGCAGCGGTTCTGGTTCATGTGGGACGACCTGGTGCGCGGCGCGATCGGCGCCGTCGTCATGGCCGACACCCGCCGGCTGAAGGACTGCTTCCCGGCACTGGACTACTTCGAGAGCACCGGGCTGCCGTACGTCGTCGCGGTCAACCACTTCGACGGCAGCGAGCTGTTCGAGCCGGAGGACGTACGGGAGGCGCTGACGATACCCGCGCACATCCCTGTCATGATCATGGACGCGCGGCGCAGGATCTCGGTCATCGAGACACTGCTGGCCCTGGTCGGCCACGCGCTGGACGAAACCCCCGAGTAGTCCGGCCCGGCGGCCGCCGCGCGGTCCCCAGTGCAGTCCCCGAGCAGTTCCCGTAAGGAGTCCCCACCCGCATGCGGAAGATACTCGTCGTCGGAGCCGGCCAGTCCGGCCTCCAGCTCGCCCTCGGCCTGCAGTCGCACGGCTACGAGGTCACCCTGATGTCGAACCGGACCGCGGACGAGATCCGCAGCGGCCGGGTCATGTCGACGCAGTGCATGTTCCACACGGCGCTGCAGCACGAGCGCGATCTGAAGCTGAACTTCTGGGAGTCCCAGGCCCCGAAGATCGAAGGACTCGGCGTCTCGGTCGCGGCCCCCGGCTCGCACGACCCGGGCCCCACCCAGCGGGCGATCGACTGGGTCGGCAAGCTGGACGGGTACGCCCAGTCCGTCGACCAGCGCGTGAAGATGGCCGGCTGGATGGAGACCTTCGCCCAGCGCGGCGGCCAGCTGGTCATCCACGGCGCGGCGGTCGGCGACCTCGACTACTTCTCCCGTACGTACGACCTCGTCCTGGTCGCCGCCGGCAAGGGCGAGCTGGTCCAGATGTTCGGTCGCGACGCCTCCCGCTCGCCGTACAGCGAGCCGCAGCGGGCGCTGGCGGTGTCGTACGTCCACGGGCTGGGCCCGCGCCCGGAGCACCCTGACTTCCTGGCCGTCCGCTGCAACCTGGTCCCCGGCGTCGGCGAACTGTTCGTCATGCCGACGCTCACCACGTCCGGCCCGGCCGACATCCTGTTCTGGGAGGGCATACCCGGCGGCCCGCTCGACGTCTTCAACGGCGTCAAGGACCCGGCGGAGCACCTCTCCCTGACCCTGGAACTCATGGAGAAGTTCACGCCCTGGGAGTACGCGCGGGCCACCAAGGTGGAACTGACGGACGCCGGCGGCACGCTGGCCGGCCGCTACGCCCCGACCGTCCGCAACCCCATCGGCCGGCTGCCCGGCGGCGGCCTGGTGCTGGGCGTCGCGGACGTCGTCGTGGCCAACGACCCGATCACCGGCCAGGGCTCCAACTCGGCCTCCAAGTGCGCGGCCGCGTACCTGGCGTCCATCCTGGAGCACGGTGACAAGCCGTTCGACGAGGAGTGGATGCAGGCCACCTTCGACCGCTACTGGAAGACGGCCCAGCACGTCACCAAGTGGACGAACGCGATGCTGGCCCCGCCGCCGGAGCACGTCCTGAACCTGATCGGCGCGGCCGGACAGCTGCAGCCGGTGGCGGACCGCTTCGCCAACGCCTTCAACGACCCGGCCGACTTCGAGAACTTCTTCTACGAGCCGGAGAAGGCCGAGGCCTACCTGGCGTCGGTGGCGGGGGCCTGACCGTCCGGTCGTACGGCGCCGAGCACCGGATACGACGCCAGGGGTGACACCTGGATCCTCGCTCCGGGTCTCGGCGCCTGTACGACCTTCCCGTTCCCGACGTACATCGCCACGTGCGTCGCGTCCCGGAAGTACACCACCAGGTCGCCGGGGCGCAGCCGGGCGAGCGGGACGCGGCGCAGTCGGCGCCACTGCTCCTGGCTGGTGCGGGGAATCGGCCGGCCCGCGTGCCGCCAGGCCTGCGCGGTCAGGCCCGAGCAGTCGTAGGAGCGGGGGCCCTGGGCGCCCCACGCGTACGGCTTGCCGACCTGGTCCAGGGCGTAGCGGACCGCGCGGGCGCCCTCCGGGGAGGCGGTCCGGTTCGCGGGCAGGGAGCCCGCGGTGGTGAGCTTGTGCTGGGCCTCGGCGACGCCCCGCTGTTCGAGCGCGGCGACCGCGGCCAGCTGGGCCGGGGTGAGACCGGCCAGCAGGCGTTCCACCGCGGCCAGCTTGGACCGCACCGCGTCCTGCTGCTTCTTCTGCTGCTCGGCGAGGGTGAGCTGGGCGTCCAGGGCCCTGCGGGCGGCGCGGGCCACGGCGTCCCTGGCCCGCTCGGTGGCGCTCAGCCGGTTCACGGTGCGGGCCTGCGCGCGCGCCAGCTCGCCGACGACGTGGCCCTCGTCCAGCGCGGTCTGCGGATCGGGCGCGAGGAGCACGCGGACGTAGGGGCCGAGGCCGTCGGCGCTCTGGTACTGCCGGCGGGCCAGCAGGCCGGCGTCGGACCGGCTGTCCAGCAGGGCGAGGCGGGCGCGGGCCAGTTCGCCGTCGAGACGGGACACCACCGCGCGCTGGCGGGCCAGCTTCACCGCGGTGGCGTTGTAGGTCTCGGTGGCCTGCTCGGTCTGCCGGTACAGGGTCTGAAGATCCGTCAGCAGCTGGGAGACGGACTGCTGGGGCTGCGGCGCGGCGGCGGCCGGTGCGGGCACGAGGACGGCCTGGGTTGCCACCGTGGCCGTACAGGCCAGGCGCAGAAACGTTCCTGACACGTCATCACCTCGGGTGCGGGGGAGAATCCCGGCGGGCGGGCTGGTCGCCTCCTATCGCACCGCGATAATCAGATGTATGCGTGGGGGGCGCGCGCCCGGTGTGCGCGGTTCGGCCCACGTCTGTCACCCGTCGGTGTCATCCGCCCGGCCCGGCGGCGTGGCGCCCGGCCTCGACCAGGGCCACCGCGGCTTCCCGCCGGAGGCGTCCTCCGGGTCGTACCGGTACTTCCACCCCTGGACGAGCCCCAGCCTCCTGCTGTGCCCGCGCGGCACCCGGCGGTAGACGAGCACTGTGGGCTCCTTGCCGTCCGGGTCCGGGACGGGGATGCGGTACGTCTTCGGGGGGTGCCCGGTGGGGCCGACCAGCACCGGCAGCACGCGCCCGTCCATCGGGCCGCCCTCGAAGGGGGTGTCCTGACTCTTCACCGCTTCAGTCTCCGCCATCCGCGGCCAGCTCGCCGACGACCGCGGCCGTCTGCTGGTCCCGGGCGGCGGTGACCGTGAGGATGGCCACGAACTGCTCCACCAGCCAGTCGCGCAGCTCCTCCACCGGGGGCTGCTTGCCCTCGTCCAGCCAGATCAGGGAGGCCGCCTCCACGGCCGTGATCCAGGTCCGCACGCTCATGCGCAGCCGCGGGCCGGGCCCGGCGACGCCGAGGTGGCGGTAGATGTGCTCGGCGGCGGCCCGGCGCACCCCGTCGACGATGGCCGTGGTCCGCGAGGTCTCCACCACGCTGCCGCCCTGGAGCAGCGCGCTGAAGCCGGTGTCGTGCTCGTCCACGAAGCTCAGGTACCGGTCCAGGGCCCGCGACAGCCGGGGCAGCGGCGGGCCCTCGCGGGGCTCGTCGAAGCACAGCTGCAGCTCCTCGGCGGCCGACCGCAGCGCGGCCTCGTACAGCTGCTGCTTGCCGCCTGGGAAGTACCGGTACACCAAGGGCCGCGACACTCCGGCCGCCTCCGCCACGTCGTCCAGCGACACGTCCTCCGGGGCGCGGTGGGCGAACAGGCCCAGGGCGGCGGCGAGGAGCTGGCTGCGCCGCTCCTCGACGCTGAGGCGGCGGTAGGCGGGGGTGGCGGCGGGGGTCATGGCCGTCAGCCTAATCGCCGCGGCGATGCCGTCGGCTGCGCGGCGCCTCACCGCGAGCGGTGCGCGACCCCCTGCCCGGGCCGGCCCTACGCCAGCAGCCCGGACGACTTCCACAGCCGCCGGCCGACTCCCCGCAGGACCCCGATGTCGTCCAGGAAGTCGGTCAGTCGCTTGGCGCCGGTCTGCATGACCTCGCGGCGGTGTCCGCTCGCCTTCACCTGGGCCATCGCCTCCCGCTTGTCCAGGCCGACGTTGGTGTAGACCTCGGGGTTCACGAACGCGACCGAGAAGACGCGGGCGAACTCGCCGGAGGTGATCCGGGTGAACTCCTGGGACCACTTCGGCGCCGTCACCATCTGGCGCCGCAGCTCCTCACGGGCGTACCGGACGTGCCGGGCCTCCTCGACCACGTGGATGCGCGTCACGCCCCGGATCAGCGGCTGGATCCGCTCGTCCGGGAAGGTCAGGCGCTGCATCCAGTCCAGCACCTCCTCGCCGAGCAGCGTGGCGGTGAAGGAACCGGGCGTGGTGGAGATGGTCTTGAACAGCCGGCCGAGGTTCTGGTGGACCTTGCTCACCGGGTACCAGGGCGTGCCGCCGTGCGAGATCAGCCGGGCGAACATCTTCGAGTGCCGGCACTCGTCCTCGATCTCGGTCAGGGCGTAGCGGACGTGCGCGCTCGTCGCGGCCTTGTCGTAGATGTGCCGGACGAGCAGCTGCATCAGGATGATCTCGAACCAGATGCCGAGCGAGGCCAGCGCCGCCGCCTCGTGCTGGGAGAGCAGGATCCGCTGCTCCTCGCTCATCCGCTTCCACATCGGCGTGCCGTACAGCGAGACCAGCTCCGGCGGCCAGAACCACTTGCCCTCCTCGAAGGGCGCGTCCCAGTCCAGCTCCTCGTCCGGGTCGAAGGAGTGCTTGGCGGAGGAGACCAGCAGCCGCTCGGCCACCTGCTCCCGGTCCTTGAGCAGGCCGAGCGCATCGCGCAGGCCGTCCAGCGCGTCCGCTTCCGTCAGGGTCGTCATGGCTCCGTCACCTCGTTACCCGGGGGTAGTCTTCCTTCCTCTTATGAGACTGCCTGTCAGCAAGGGCGTCAATCCCTTGCGCATGACTTGTTGACTTCCCGTCTACGTGTGAGCCTGCGGGGTATGCCGACCCATGACCTGTACGCCAACGCCCCCTCAGACTCCCCCTGGCAGGTGCCCGCGAGCGGTGCGGCCCGGTTCAGCTGGGAGTACGACGACGGCCGCGAACGCCTCCTCGCCCTGTACCAGAAGGGCAAGGACAAGCAGTGGGACGGGCAGCAGCGCATCGACTGGGACCTGGAGGTCGACCCGTACGACGCCCTCGGCACCCCCGACGAGGCGATGAGCCTGTACGGCACCCCGTACTGGGACAAGCTGACCGAGAAGGACAAGGGCGAGCTGCGCCGGCACTACGCCTCCTGGCAGTTCAGCCAGTTCCTGCACGGCGAGCAGGGCGCGATGATCTGCGCCGCCCGGATCGTGGAGTCGGTGCCCGACCTGGACGCCAAGTTCTACTCCGCGACCCAGACCATGGACGAGGCCCGGCACGCCGAGATCTACGGCCGCTTCCTGCACGAGAAGATCGGGCTCGTCTACCCGATCAACGACAACCTGCAGTCCCTGCTCGGCGACACGCTCAGGGACAGCCGCTGGGACATGCCCTACCTCGGCATGCAGGTCCTCATCGAGGGGCTGGCGCTGGCCGCCTTCGGGATGATCCGGGACACCACGAACAAGCCGCTGCCCAAGCAGATCCTCACCTACGTCATGCAGGACGAGGCACGGCACGTGGCCTTCGGCCGGCTCGCCCTCAGGGACTACTACAAGCAGCTCACCGACGCCGAACTGCGCGAGCGCGAGGAGTTCGTCATCGAGGGCTGCTACCTGATGCGCGACCGGCTGCGGGGCGTGGAGGTCCTGGAGAACTTCGGCATCCCCAAGGCCGAGGCGGAGGCCCTCAGCGAGCGCTCCGAGTTCCTCCAGCTGTTCCGCAGGCTGCTGTTCAGCCGGATCGTGCCCTGCGTGAAGGACATCGGCCTGTGGGGCAAGCGCCTGCAGCAGGCCTACGTCGACATGGGCGTCCTCGAACTCGGCGACTCCGACCTGGACCTGCTCATGAGGCAGGACGAGGAACTGGCCGACCAGCTCGACGCCCAGCGCTTCGCCACCGAGGAGCGGGAACGCGTGGCGGAGGTGCAGGAGGCCATCGAGGCGGGAGCGGCGGAGAGCTGAAGTGGCGGGTTCCGGGGTGGTGGAGAGCTTGAGGCGGCGGGGTCCGGGGCGGCGGAGGTCTTGAGGCCGCGCATTCCCGGGCGGCCGCGGGGCCGTTCACCCGGGTGCAGTAGCGTTCCGGCGTGTCCATGCCTCCGCCACCGCAGCAGCCGTACCCCAACGGCCCCCAGCAGCAGCCGAACCCGTACGGCCCGCCCCCGCAGGCCGCCCCGGGGCCGTACGGCCCGCAGCCCCCGCAGGCGCCCTACGGTCAGCAGCCGCCGTCGCCCGCCCCCGGCCCCTACGGCTCGCCCTACCCGCCGCAGCAGCCCTACCCGCCCCAGCCCTACGGTCAGCAGCCGTACGGCGGCTGGGGCGCCCCGTCCATGGCCCCGCTGCCGAAGAAGCGGCGCGTCGGGCTGATCCTCGGGATCTCGGGCGGCGCCGTCGCGGCGATCGTCGTGGCGCTCGCCGTGATCGGGATGGCGGTCGACAGCGGCTTCCCGGAGGCGAAGAACAAGCTGACGCTGCCCAAGAGCCTCCTCGACGACAAGTACCGGCTCGCCCAGGACATGTCCGGCACCGAGGGCAGGAAGGTCGAGAAGGAGGCCGACGGCGCCTGGGACGCCAAGGACATCCACGCCGTCACCGCCCGCTACAGCCCCGGCGGCGACAGCACCAAGGGCATGCTGCTGGTCTCCGGCATGTACGGCCGGTTCAAGAACAAGGACGCCGTGCGGCGCAGCATGCTCAAGGGCGCCACCGAGGCCGAGAGCGTGACCGTGGAGCAGGCGCCGCGGGACGTCACCCCGTCCGGCTCCGACGTCACGATCAGCTGCGAGGTGCTGACCCAGAAGGCGGCCCTGGTGACGATCACCTACCCGGTGTGCGCCTGGGCGGACGGCAACACGGCGGCCGTCATCGGCGAGGCCGCCCTGCCGGCGCCCGACCCGTCCGACGTCGACCTCGACGCCGCCGCCCGGCACACGCTCCAGGTCCGTTCGGAGATGCTCCGGCCGGTCTGACCGGCCCGGCCCCTGGGCCGGTGCTCACCGGCCCAGGACCGCCCGCATCACGTCCCGCGCGATCGGCGCCGCGTCGCCGCCGCCGCTGATCTCGCCCCGGTTCGCCGACGCGTCCTCCACCACCACCGCGACCGCCACCTGCGGCTCCAGACTGTCGTCGGCCTGCGCCCAGGAGACGAACCAGGCGTACGGCACACCGGAGTTGCCGACCCCGTGCTGCGCGGTGCCGGTCTTGCCGCCGACCAGGGCGCCGCGGATGGCCGCCCGGGTGCCGGTGCCCTCCCGGACCACGTCGGCCATCAGCTCCTTCAGCCGCTCGGCCGTCGAGGGGTTCATCACCTGCCGCACCGGATGCGGCCCGCTCCCGTCGACCGGCTCGCCGTTTCTCCGGGTCGTCCGCTCCACCAGGTACGGCGTCCGCAGCTGCCCCCGGTCGGCGACGGCCGCCGCCACCATCGCCATCTGCAGGGGCGTGGCCCGCGTGTTGTACTGCCCGATCGACGACAGCGCCAGCTGCGCCTGGTCCACCCGTGGGTCGAAGGTGCTCCGCGCCACCCAGAAGGGGATGCGCAGCCCGGTGTCGTTGAAACCGAATGCCTCCGCCGTGGCCACCATGTCCTTCACCCCGACGTCCACGCCGAGCTTGGCGAACACCGTGTTGCAGGACCATTCGAAGGCCGACCGCAGCGAGGCGTCCGCGCAGTCGTCGGCCTCGTTGGTCAGCCGGGTCCTGGTGCCCGGCAGCCGGTAGGGGTCGGGAGAGTGGGTGCGCGCGTCCACATCGGTGACCACCCCCGCGTCCAGCGCCGCCGCCGCGGTGACCACCTTGAACGTGGAACCCGGCGGATAGGTCTGCCGCACCGCCCGGTTGAGCATCGGCTTCTCCGGGTCGTGGGTGAGCCGCGCCCACGCCGACGCCACCGCCTCGCCGTTGCCGGACAGCTCCCCGGGGTCGTACGACGGACTCGACACCAGCGCCAGGACGCGGCCCGTCGTCGGCTCGATCGCGGCCACCGCGCCCTTGCGCCCGGCGAGACCCCGGTACGCCGCCTCCTGCGCGGCCCGGTTCAGCGTGGTGACGACGTTCCCTGCCGGGCTGGCGCCGCGTGTCACGTCCTGCCACAGCGGCAGCGGCGACAGCATCGGATCCCTGCCGGAGAGCACCCCGTCCCCGGAGTGCTCCAGGAACGCCGTGCCGTACGACTGCGAGGAGAAGCCGGTGACCGGCGCGTACAACGGGCCGTTCTTGTAGGTGCGTTCGTAGCGCAGCTGCTCGCCGGTGTCCACGGAGCCGGTGACCGGCTCGCCGCCGACGAGGATGTCGCCGCGCGGCCGGGCGTAACGGGCGATCTCGGCACGCCGGTTGTACGGATTGTCGTCGTACACCCCCGACTGCACCACCTGCACCCGGGCCGCGTTGGCCAGCAGCGCCGCCAGCAGCAGCGTGCAGAACGCGCAGGCGTGCCGGATGTACCGGCCCATCGGGCGCTCGCCCTCGTGGAAGCCGCCGTACCCGCTCACCGCGCCTCCCGACCGTCGTACTGGTGGCGCGCCTGGTCGCTCACCCGGATCAGCAGCGCCACCATCACCCAGTTGGTGACCACCGACGAGCCGCCCTGGGCGAGGAACGGCATCGCCATGCCGGTCAGCGGGATCAGCCCGGTGACGCCGCCCGCGATCACGAAGACCTGCAACGCCAGGATCGAGGCCAGCCCGACCGCGAGCAGCCGGCCGAAGGGCTCGCGCAGGGCGAGGCCGGCCCGGTAGCCGCGCTCCACCAGCAGCGCGTACAGCAGGATGACCGCCGCGAGCCCCGCGAGCCCCAGTTCCTCGCCCGCCGTGGCCAGGATGAAGTCCGACTTGGCGGCGAAGCCGATCAGGACGGAGTGGCCGAGCCCGAGCCCGGTGCCGAGGACCCCGCCCGCCGCGAAGGCGAACAGCGACTGCGAGAGCTGGTTCGGACCCTGCCCGGCCTCGATGGTGGCGAAGGGGTGCAGCCAGTCCGTGATCCGCTGGTGCACATGCGGCTCGGTCCGCCCCACCGCCGCCGCGCCGACGACCGCGAGCAGCAGCCCGACCGCGATCCAGCCGGTCCGGCCCGTGGCGACGTACAGCAGCACCACGAACAGCGCGAAGAACAGCAGCGAGGTGCCCAGGTCCCGCTCCAGGACCAGGACGCCGACGCTCAGCAGCCAGATCGTCACGATCGGCCCGAGCACCCGCCCGGTGGGGAACTGCAGCAGCCACAGCCGCCGGCCCGTGTAGGCGAGCGCGTTGCGGTTGGCGGCCAGATAGGCGGCGAAGAACACCGCGAGCAGCACCTTCGCGAACTCGCCCGGCTGAATGGAGAACCCGGCGATCCGGATCCAGATCCGGGCGCCGTTGACCGGCGGGAACAGGATCGGCAGCGCCAGCAGCCCGAGCGCGACGGCGACGCAGACGTACGCGTACCGCTGGAGCACCCGGTGGTCGCGCAGCACCAGCACCACGCCGATGAACAGCCCCACCCCGAGCGTGGACCACACGAGCTGCGCCGGGGCGGCCTCGCGACCCGGTGTCTCCAGGTCCAGCCGGTAGATCAGGACCAGCCCCAGCCCGTTGAGCAGCACGGCGATCGGCAGGAAGAGCGGATCGGCGTACGGCGCCCGGATCCGCACCGCCACATGCGCGCACAGCGCCAGCACCCCGAGCCCGGCGCCGTAGCCCACGGCACCGGGCGGCACGGCGCCGGCCCGGGCCATCCCGACCGCGCAGTAGCCGTACACGGACAGCAGGACGGCCAGCATGATCAGGGCGAGCTCGATGCCACGGCGCCGGGGAAGGCGTACGACGGGCGGGGAAGCCTGCGCCGCCAGGGTGGTTCCGGCCTTGGTCATGCCCGGAACCTACCCAAAGCGGATTTCTCCGTTGCTCGGACGCGCCTCGAGAGCCCCGAGACCGTATCAATGTGCGGCACCCCGCCGGGAAGGGGCGCGGGGAACGGCGCGGGAAGCCACAAGGACTCGCACCCGGCGACCCACCGGCGGACCCGAGCTCTCTCCCGCTGCCCGCCCCGTTCGGCAGGACGAGCGTGGTGAGGGCCTGGCGTGCCCCGAAGGGGCGCGGGGAACGGCGCGAGAAGGCACAGCCGGCCCGCGCCCGGCGACCCACCAGTGGACCCGAGTTGTCTACCGCTGCCCGCCCCCGTCCGGCAGGACGAGCGTGGTGAGGGCCCTGGCGGCCCCGAAGGGGCGCGGGGAACGGCGCGGGAAACCCCAAGGACTCGCACCCGGCGACCCACCGGTGGACCCGAGCTGTCTACCGCCCGCCCCCGTCCGGCAGGACAAGCGTGGCGACCGCCCCGCCGTCCACGGCGTTCGCGAAGGACAGCCGCGCCCCCAGCACCTCCGCCTGCCCCACGGCGATGGTCAGCCCCAGCCCGTGCCCGGTGGCCCCGCCCTCCGTACGGAACCGCTGCGGCCCGTGGGCCACCAGGTACTCCGGGTATCCGGCCCCGTGGTCCCGGACCGTCACCACGGTCCCGTTCACCGTCAGCACCACCGGCGGCCCCCCGTGCTTGTGCGCGTTGGCGACGAGGTTCCCCAGCACCCGCTCCAGGCGCCGCCGGTCGGTCTCCACGCGCGCGTCGGCGAGGACCCGCACCTCGGTGTCGGTGCCCGAGGCCCGTACCACCCGCCGGGCCAGCGCGCCCAGCTCCTCGGTGTCCACGGCCGGCTTCTCCCGCCCGGTGTCCAGCCGGGAGATCTCCAGCAGGTCCTCGGTGAGGGTGCGCAGCGCCGCCACCCGGTCGCGCACCAGCTCCGTCGGCCGCCCCGGCGGCAGCAGCTCGGCCGCCGCGTGCAGCCCGGTCAGCGGGGTGCGCAGCTCGTGCGCCACGTCCGCGGTGAACCGCTGCTCGCTCAGCAGCTTGCTCTGCAGCGTGGCGGCCATGGTGTCCAGGGCCGCCGCCACCGCGGCCACCTCGTCCTGCGGGCGGGACGGGTCCTTGGTGCGCGGGTCGTGCACGCGCGCGTCCAGGTCGCCCGCGCTGATCCGCCGGGCGACCTGCGCGGTGCCGTGCAGCCGCCGCGTCACCCGGGTCACCGCGAACACACCGACCAGCACCGTCGCCCCGATCGCCAGCCCCGACGACCACAGGATCGAGTTGTCGAGGCCGGCGATGGTGCGGGACTGCTGCGAGTAGTCGACGGCCACCGCGATCGCCCGCTGCCCGGCCACCGGGCCGGCCGCCCACATGGTGGGCCGCCCGTCGTACGAGGAGACCATGGTGCCGCGCCGGCCGGCCGCCGCGAGCCGCCGCAGCCGCGCGGGCAGGCCCCCGGGGTCCACACCGGCGTTCGGCGGCAGCGCGTCCCCCGCCTCGTACGCCGCGGTGGCGTCCGCGAGGCGGGACAGCGCCCGCGCGCGGGCCTGGCCGACGGTCTGGTTGGTCACCGAGACGTGCACCAGGACGCCGAGCAGCGCGGCCAGCGCACAGCACATCACCGTGATGAAGGCGGCGGCCTTCACGGCGAGCGGCCCGGCCCAGCGGGGAAGCGCGAACCTCATGGCGCGCTCGCCGAGAGGGAGGGGGAGGGGGAGGGGGAGCCGGACGGGGACGGCGAGGGCGAGGGCTTCTTGGCGTGCCGGCCGCCACCGGTGTGCAGGTACTCGTCGCGGGAGAAGACCATCGCCCGCTGCCCCGGGTCCCACACCCAGGTCGTGCGGTACTCGTAGCCGGAGATGTCGGCGGGGGAGCGCTCGATCAGCGTCCGGCCGGCCAGCTCCACGCCGATGATCGCGTCGTTGTCGGACAGCACCTGCACCAGCCGGTGCTTCTCGACGGTGTAGACCCGTACGGCCGTCTGGTTGGTCGGGTAGAGCCGGAAACCCAGCGTCATGTCGTCCCGGCCGTCGCCCGTGAGGTCCCGGTAGTACGGCGTCAGCAGCGGGCAGCGCGCCCGGTCGCCGCCGGCCCGGCAGTCCCCGAGCCGCTCCACGGTCGCGTGGTACGGCCCCTTCGGCCCGTAGTCGTCCGGATGGGCCCTGACCTCGGCCTCGACCACGTCCACCGGGTCCACCTTGCGGATGTCGTCACCGGGGACCGCGACGCCCTTGACGACCTCCCGGGTCGCCACGTCGTAGGGGTAGGCCGGGCTGGACGCCGGGCGCAGGCCGGGCCAGAGCCTGGCCGGGCTGACCGCGGGCGGCGTCGCCCCGGCGCTCCGCAGCCCTCCGGCGTCCCCGCAGGCCGTCGCGGTCGCCGCGAGCAGCGCAACGGCGGCCGCGGTGACGGCGGTGCGCGCGGGACGGCGGGCTGGCACGGTGCTCCTGGGGTGTCGGGGCCGGGGTGGGCCGGTCGGGGCCGGTCGGGGCCGGTACACCTTACGCATGGACGGGTAAATTTCCGATGTAAGTACTTTTGTACCCGTGAGGATGACGCCGGTGTGTCCGGTGTGGCGCAGGTGGAGAGGCTACTCGGCCAGTTCCTCCAGCAGCCGTACGGTCGACAGGCCAGCGCGCAGGTACTCCACGAACAGCTCGTTGTGCAGCGCCCACGCCGAGCGCCGGGACCGGATCAGCTGGATCACCTCGTCGGGCGAGGCCCGCCCCCGCTGCAGCAGGGCATGCGCGACGACGAGACCCGAGCGGTTGTACCCGTGATAGCAGCGCACGAGCACCCGGCGGCCGGCGTCCAGCGCCTCGTTCGCCGCGCGCGCCAGCCGGATCACCCCGGCCAGCTGGGTCCCGTCCAGCGGCCCGTCCGGGATCGGCCACACATGGTGCTCCACGCCCGGATCGGGGCCGTACCCCGGCAGCCGCAGCAGCGTCTGCACCACATCGAACTCGTCATGGACGACGGCGAGCTCCGGCCGTCCCGAGCGGCCCCGGAACTGGTGCCCGCCCATCCACAGGCCGGGCACGATCTCGTTCCACGGGCTCTCCGGAGCCGGTACGTCGGGCTGCTTTCCGCGGATCCGCAACGGCGCCTCCCCAACTCCCCCTCGCGGGGCCGCCCTCCACGGTAACCGGTCTTGCCCCGGGAGCACCCCGCCTGTTCCCATGGTCGAGGGGTGATGGCGCATGAGCGCACTGCGCGTGGTGCCGGCCAATCGGCACGGCCGGGAACGGCTGTACGTCTGCCGCCCGGACGGATCCAACGTCGCCTGGTACGACCGTGAGACCGGCCGGGTCAACCTGCTCGGCGAGGACAGCAGGGACGCCGTACTGCAGGCCCTGAAACCCTTCCTGACCGGCCCGGTCACCGTGGGCCCGCCACCGGTGCCGACCCCCGCGGAACTCGCCCGGCTCACCCTGCACCCCGACGACGACCTGGCGCCCAACCGCCCCGGCGAGGCCCTCCTCGTCGCCCTCGACCGCGACCCCGCCCACCACCGGCTGCGCCCCGACCCACGCCGGCGTGCCCTGACCGCCGAGGAGACCGTCGGCACGGCCCTGGACGGCCTGGAGGACGCCGGCTGGCACACCCTCCACTCCATAGCCCTGCCCGGCGGCGACCGCATCCACCACCTCCTTCTCGGCCCCGGCGGCCTGTTCGCCGTACACGCCCTGTACGCCCGCAAGACGCGGGTGCGGGTCGCCGACCCGATGGTCACCGTGGGCCGCCGCGAGCCCGAGCCCCTGCTGCGCCGGCTGCGCGCCGTCGCCGACCGGGCCTCCTACGCCCTGACCGCCGAGGTCCACCCGCTCCTGGCCCTGACCGGCCCGGCCGACGTCACGATCACGGTCCAGCCGAGAACGGTACGGATCCTCCAGGACACCGAGCTGCCCGGCCTGGGCCGCCTCGGAGGCGTGCTGAAGCCCGCGGACGTCGAGGCGCTGCACGCGATGGCACGGGACCGGAGGACGTGGGGGAGGGTGTAGCGGCTGCCCCTGCCCGAGGCGACGGCCGACGAGCTTGCTCGTGGACCGGGGAAGGCGACCGGCGGGGACTCCCTGGTCGGGCGTGTGGCGACCGGCGTGGACCTCTTCGTCGGGGGTGGGAGGCGACTCGTCCGGGGTGGGAGGCGACTCCTCGGGCATGGAAGGCGACTCGTCGGGCGTGGAAGGCGGCCGTGAGGACCGACCACCCTCCCGTCAGGGCAGCGGCGTGGCCGAGCCCGCGTCCAGCAGCGGCGCCATGAGGTCCCCCAGGTCCTGGAGCCGGGGCGCGATGTCGCCGGCCTGGAACTCCAGCTGCGCCGGGCTGCGGCACTGCGCGACCTCCTCCCAGGTCACCGGCGCGGACACCAGCGGAACCCGGCGGGCGCGCAGCGTGTAGGGCGTGGCCGTGGTCTTGCGGGCCGCGTTCTGGCTCCAGTCGACGAACACCTTCCCCGGTCGCAGGCTCTTCGTCATCCGGTGCACCACCAGCCGCGGCATCGCCCGCTCGGCCTCCACGGCCAGCGCCTTCGCGTACTCGCTGGTCCGCTCCGAGGACGCCCCCCGCACGGAGGCCAGCAGATGCAGCCCCTTCGACCCGGCCGTCTTCGGGTACGCCTCGATGCCGTCCGCAGCGAGCCGGTCCCGCAGCCACAGGGCGACCTCGCAACAGTGCAGGACGGTCGCGGGCGCACCCGGGTCGAGGTCGAAGACGAGCCGGTCGGCCAGGTCCGGCGACTGCACCAGCCACTGGTGGGTGTGGAACTCGGTGACGAGATTCGCCGCCCAGACCAGGCTCGGCAGATCCTGTACGACGACCATCCGGGCCGGGCTGTCGGCCGACGAGCGGGGCACCTCGGCGGTCGTGACCCAGTCGGGCGTACCCGGCGGGACGTTCTTGGTGAAGAACAGCTGCCCGTCCGGGCCGTCCGGATAGCGCAGGAAGGACACGGCCCGGTCGCGCAGATGCGGCAGCAGCGCACCGGCGCTGGTCGCGTAGTAGTGCACCAGCTCCGCCTTGGTGAAGCCGGTCTCCGGATACAGCACCTTCTCCAGGTTGCTGAGCGCGACCCGCCGCCCCTCCACCTCTGTGATAGGCGTCATACGATGACAATCCCACACAAACCAGTGAAATCGCCGTGGCCACCTGATCGCTGTGATCGCTGTGATCGCCCGATCTCCACGATCGCCCGATCTCCGCGGTCGGCCATCGGCGTAGGAAGGGTGCGGCTCGTGCGATCGATTTGGAACGGCGCCATCTCCTTCGGGCTCGTCAGCATCCCGATCAAGCTGGTGAACGCCACGGAGAGCCACTCGATCTCCTTCCGCCAGATCCACACCGAGGACAACGGCCGCATCCGCTACCGCAAGGTGTGCGAACTGGAGGACCGCGAGGTCAGCCAGTCGGAGATCGGCAAGGGCTACGAGGACGCGGACGGCACGATCATCCCGATCACCGACGACGACCTCTCCCACCTCCCCATCCCGACGGCCCGCACCATCGAGATCGTGGCCTTCGTGCCGGCCGACCGCATCGACCCGCTCCAGCTGGACGCGGCGTACTACCTCGCCGCCGGCGGAGCCCCGGCAGCCAAGCCGTACGTCCTGCTCCGCGAGGCCCTCAAGCGCAGCAACAAGGTGGCCATCGCCAAGTACGCCCTGCGCGGCCGCGAACGCCTCGGCATGCTCCGTGTGGTCGGCGACGCGATCGCCATGCACGGCCTGCTGTGGCCGGACGAGGTCCGCGCACCCGAGGGCGTCGCCCCCGACACCAACGTCACCGTGCGCGACAAGGAACTCGACCTCGCGGACGCCCTGATGGACACCCTCGGCGAGGTCGAGCTCGAGGACCTCCACGACGAGTACCGCGAGGCCCTGGAGGAGGTCATCGCCGCGAAGGCCTCCGGCGAGGCCCCGCCGGAGGCCCCCGAGCCGGCCGCCGGTGGCAGGGTCCTGGACCTCATGGCCGCCCTGGAGAGCAGCGTCCGCGCGGCACGGGAGTCCCGCGGCGAACCCCCCACCGGAACGGACGCCGAGGTCAGACCCCTGCCGCGCAGGGCGGCCCCGAAAGCGGACGGCGGCAAGAAGTCGACCGCCACGGCCAGGAAGACCACCGAGAAGAAGCCGGAACCGGCCCGGAAGTCGACGTCCAAGACGGCTCAGGGCACGAAGAAGACGACGGCTTCGAAGAGCGCGGCGGCGAAGAGCACGGCGGCGAAGAAAACCGCAGCGAAGAAGACGACGGCGAAGAAGACGCCGCCCCGCAAGCGGACGGCGTGACGCCGGAGCCGGTCCGGCTAGCCGTTCACCTCGTACTGGCCGACCTCGAGGAAGTAGCGCAGCGCTTCCGGAGTGTTGTCGTCCAGAGCCGCGCTTGCCGCCGCACGCACGGCGTCGCTGGTGCTGGGGTCGGCGAGGATCTTGAAGATGGCGACACGGTCGTCCTCCGCCTGAGCGAGCCGGTACCCGCTCTCGAGCCAGGCGCGCATCTCCTCAGCGGTACCGCTCTCGAGCAGAGCGTTGCCCTCCTGGGTCACCCGCTTGCCGCTGTCGGGATCGGCGAGGATGCGGAGTATCGCGATGCGCAGGTCGTCCACGTCCATGCCGTCGTAGGGGGAGCCGGCCTGCGACGCGGTGACGGCGGCCGAGGACGCACCGGCGCCGGAGCCGGACGCGGCGGCGTAGGACGGAGTGGCGAGCAGTAGGGCGGGGACGAGAGCGCCACCGGCCACGGCGAGGGTCACACGGGTCAGTCTCATGAAGAGCACCACCTTTGTCGTATTCACGAAACGGTGCGGCAGAGCGCGCGACGGAGAGATCGTTCCAAAGAAGCGCAGCCGGATCGCTACCAGAACCAAGCAGTCTTGACAGCGCTCACCTTGCCGAGCCCAGGCAGCCGGTGCGGTCTCGATCCCTGTGCCCGGCAGACAACGACAAACCACGGCATGGCTCAGCCAATTGCCGGCATCGGCACAGAACTGCGGACCTGTCGCCGGAACGAACCCGGTCTGGGCCCCTCACCGCTGCCAGAGGAAAGCGGCCTCGCTGCAGGGGTGGCACTCAAAAACGTATCCCCGCATGATCGGCTTCCGCCTGTCGCTGAGCAAGAGCATGGGCAGCAGCCGCGGCAACGCCGAGTCGGGCTTCATCCGCAGCGTCGACGACGCGGTGCACCGCTTCTACTCCACCGTGGTGGTCGACCTCGACCGCGCGGTACCCCGCCGAGCATCGTCCAAGGCGGAGGCGGCGACGGGCTGAGCCGCCACCATCACGCCGGCCGGCAGGCCACGCGCGGCTGCAGCCGGCAGTCGTAGACGCCTGCCGGCGAAGGAGGCCACAGTCAACCCGGGCTGCAGTCAATCCGGGCCGCGCGGGACCAAGGCAGTTGCCCCCAGCCTGTCGCGCTGGGGGCAACTGCAGTATCCCGGCCGCGCCTCCTCGGCCGGTGGTTGCTGACTGCACCTGCCGCGCCGTATTCCGTTTCATCAGCACACCACCGCCCCAGGCGTCCCGTCCGGTCCGCGCTCTACGCACAGACCGCCGAGGCGCCCACCCTCGCCCTATGGGGGCTTTGGAGAAGGCACCGCGTCGGCTGGGCAGGGAGCAGTCGCGTTGCCCGCACTGCGGCTTACCGCAAGACCGGGTAGCCACGCTGGAACACGACTGGGTGATGCTGGAACCGGACATGGCCCCACTGGCCCACGCCGTTCCGGCAGAACACCGGTGGATCGAACTGTCGGACGGACGGGTGACCGTTTACGGAGTCTGCCCACCGGACCAGTTCCAGCGGTGCCGTATCGAGCACCGCCTGGCCTGCCCGGCCCAGCCGCTGCCGGATCTGTGGCCATGGCTGACGGCCCTGCGAGAGGAGAACGCCCGGCAGGCGGAGCGGGACGAGCCGGAACCACCTCCGCCCCCTGAGCAATGGCCGCACGCCGGCTGACGGCCCGTTCGCATTGCGCTCTTGTGCCCTCGTCTCTGCTGGCACAGCACTTACGAGGACCTCTCAACCGGTGACTGGACTCATAGGCCCAGGTGGTCCAGGACTCCGTCGGGCACCGGGTAAGGGGATTCATGGGGAAGAAGTTGCCGGGCGGTGTCCAGGTCGCCGCCCCGAACGTACCCGTGGATCTCGTGCGCGAGGCCAGTGATGTCGGTGATGGAAACGGTCCACTCGTCTGCGTACCGGTGCGTGGCTTCGCCGACGAGGCCGAGCTGCAGCGCGCGGTAGGGAAGGGGCTGCAGATGCACATCGCGGTCGGGGTCCCATTGGACACGTGCCGAGGCCCGCTTCAACTGCCCGTTCCAAGCTGCCCGGTCGGAGTGCAGTCCGCGCTCGTAGTGGGACAGGCACGCGTGCTCCAGCGCCCATTCGAAGCCTTCGCGGGTGATCTCGACTGCCAGGACGGTCTCCTGCCCTTCCTTGGCTCCCCATCCGCAGCGATACATCATCCAGAGGAAGGACGGCTTGATCCACGTCATCCGGTCGCGCTTCCAGGCCGCCGGGAAGCGACCCTCTCGGGCGGCGGACAGGCCGATCTCTGGCGCGTAAGCCTGATAGACGATGACTGTGGAGTCGGTGTAACGGGCGCGGATCCGGTGCTTGAGTTCTGCCACGATGCCAGCGTGCGTACCCTGCCTGATGCACGCCATCGAATTACTTGGCACCGGTTGCCGAGCCTCTGGTGGCTGATGGTGGTAGCGGTGATGGCGGTGAAAGCCAGAAAGTGTTCCGCTTTGCGCTCGTAGTGACCTGGCAAGCTTGGAGCGAGGCCGGATTCGGTGCGCCTCAGCGAACCGCCGTTCACCTCAGTCGTGTGTCGTGGCGCTGATCGACGGCCGTGGCTCAGGCGTCCCAGCGATGGGTGATGGCTTCCGCGACGCTGAAGACCTCATCGCACTCGGTGCACTGTGCTTCGCCGAAAACGTAAGTCAACTTATGCGCGACAGCGGTCTGGCCATCTGCTAGTGCGCGCCTGTGGAGTCTTTGGGCCAGCCCCTCCAGAGTGGAGGCGTCCGCAGGCCGTAGAGGCACCTTCTTCGCCGCGGTCTCATTCATGTACATGCTGTCCGTCGTCGAGAAGCAGCCGTACTCGCCGAAGGCTATGAAGTTCTCCGCACTGCATGAGGGGCAGGGGACTTCGTATTCGCCGTCGTTCAGTCCGTCGAGCTGTTCGCCCCATACCTTGACCCCCTCGAAGCTGATGAGCGCGGCCAGCAAGTAGACGTAGGTGCCCGGGTCATCCCCGAGGGCCGGGTCTCCTAGGGCTTCCTCGGTCAGTTGCGCCAGGTCGCACATCTCCGAGGCGTAGACCACGTGAGGATCTTGCTCACCGTATGGCTGATCAGTGCCGGCCGCGATGGCGCCGGCCAGCAGGATCGGCATCTGCCTGTCCGTGGGCGACCAACGGCGGGCCATGTCCCGCAGGGTTGGCAAGGCCGCATGGCTCGCTGAGTAGACCGTGCCCTGATGGCACAGCCTGGACCAGAGCTCGGTCCAGCCCGAATCGTTTGCTGCCGGGCTCACTGCGTCGAGCAGGCCGGGAACGTCTTCTGCCGTGCCGTAGGCGTGGTGGAGCTGGGACCAGTCCGTCATATCAGCGATCCAAGCAGTCGGATGCCGCGGGCTTCGCGGCTGGGGCCCGCGCACGCCTGCACATACGCGAAGACCCCGGCCTCAGCGTTTTCGCTGGTGACGGGGTCTTTGGGCACCTCATGCTGGGTGCCCCCGGCAGGATTCGAACCTGCGCACACGGCTCCGGAGGCCGTTGCTCTATCCCCTGAGCTACGGGGGCGTGTCTGCTGCGGAGCTTCTCGCTCGCGGCGACGGGTAGAACACTAGCAGGTCCGGCGGGGTGATCAGGAATCCGTTTCCCGGGGTGCCGGGTGGGCGGGTCCACTCTGTGCCGGAGTGGGTCCCCTGTACGGGGTGGAAGTGGGGAAAACCCGGACGCGGTGGCCGGTCCGGACCTACTCTCGACTTGTGCCAGGCGCTTCGGGCCGGGTGCTTGTTGTGGACGACAACAAGGTCATCCGGCAGCTGATCAGGGTCAACCTCGAGCTGGAAGGGCTCGAGGTCGTGACCGCCGCCGACGGTGCCGAGTGTCTGGATGTGGTGCACCAGGTGCAGCCCGACGTCGTGACGCTCGATGTCGTCATGCCCCGGCTGGACGGTCTGCGGACCGCCGCCCGGCTCCGTGCCGATCCGCGTACGCATCATCTGCCCCTCGCCATCATCAGCGCGTGCACCCAGTACGAAGTCGACACCGGTCTCGGCGTCGGCGTGGACGCCTTCCTCGCCAAGCCCTTCGAACCCGCCGAGCTCGTCCGGCTCGTCAAGCAGCTCATCGAGCGTGGGGGCGGTGACGGCGCCGGTGGAGACGGCGGTGGGGGAGCAGGTGGGCATCGTGGTGGTGGGGACGGAGATGCTGACGCGGACGGGGATGGGGATGCGGATGGAGAAGGGGGGCAGGGCGGCGTAGGCGGTGACCATCGGGTTCCGGGGGGTATCTCCTCCGGTGGGTGAGGGCTGGGGGTGGTGTCGGTCTCCGTCAGGGTCCCCCCTGGTTCCAATGGTTTCCCTCGGGTCACTCGGCCGTGGTCGCATCGGCCCCGGGATGCCGGTCCCGCGCCCACCCCGTCGGTGCCACCGCCGTCCCACAGTGAGAACCGCCTCGCCTACCCACCCCCTCCCTCCCCTACGCTTGTCCCGTGACCCCCGTCGAGCTGTCCCGCACCGTGCTGCACGCGGTGCGTCGTGCTGTCGAGGACGGGGAGCTGAGTGTGACCGTGCCCGAGCGGGTCGTGGTGACCGAGCCCGGGGCCGGGGGGTGCGGGGACTTCGCCACGAACGTCGCTCTGCAGCTCGCTCGGCCCGCTGGGCAGCCGCCCTTGCGCGTTGCCGAGGTTCTGCGCTCCCGGCTGGCCGGCGCCGACGGCGTCCGTGATGTCGTCGTGACCGGGCCGGGGTTCCTCAACATCAGCCTCGACTCCGCGGCCGATCTCGTCACCGGGCTCGTGCGCGAGATCCGGGAGCGTGGTGCCGCGTACGGGCACGGCGACGCCCTCGCCGGGCAGGTCGTCGTGCTCCGAGTGCCGTACGAGGTCCGGGCCGAAGTCGTCGCCGACGCGGTCGTACGGATCGTCGCCACGCAGGGCGGCCGGGCCGTCGTCGAGCACGGCGAGCCCGTCGATCTGCGGCCCGTGCCCGCGCCGGAGGACCCCGCCCCGCTCGGCCCCGACGCCTCCCGGTGGGCCCTGCTCCATCCCGCGCCGCACGACCGGCCCCGGATCACCGCGGACCACCTCGTCCAGCGGGAGAGCAATCCGCTGTTCCGGGTGCGGTACGCCCATGCCCGCATCCGGTCCCTCAGCCGTAACGCCGCCCGCCTGGGCTTCACCGCCGAGCCCGGGCCCCTCGGCACACAGCCGGCCGACCCCGCCGTATCCCACCCCGCGTCGGCCCTCTCGACGCCTGGCGCCCAGGGCATCGCCCCCCACCCCCTCCTCACCCCCCTGGCCGACCACCCCCGCATCCTCCTCGCGGCTGCCACGCACCGTGCCCCGGACCGGCTTGCGCGGCATCTCGTCGGTGTTGCCGATGCCGTGTTGCCCTTCCTGCCCTGTGTGCTTCCCCGTGGTGAGGAGAAACCCTCGGCCGCCCACCGCGCCCGGCTCGCGCTTGCCGAAGCCGCCGGGACGGTGCTGGCCGGCGGCCTGTCCCTGCTCGGCATCGACGCACCCGAACATCTCTGAGGGCCCGAGAGCAGATGCGCCCCGGAGAGAGACAGAGAGTCTGAGAGCCACCGTCATGAGCCGTTCCGCCCACCCCGCCGGGCCCCGCCACGCCGACGTCCTGCCCGAGGGGCACTACACCGCGCCGCCGGCCGATCTCAACGTCCTCGACCACAAGGTCTGGGCCCAGACCGTAGGGCGCGCCGACGACGGGGTCGTCACCGTCGGCGGTGTCGACGTGAAGACCCTCGCCGAGCGCCACGGCACGCCCGCGTACATCCTCGACGAGGCCGACTTCCGGGCACGCGCGCGTGCGTGGCGTACGGCGTTCGGGGCCGAGGCCGACGTGTTCTACGCCGGGAAGGCGTTCCTGTCCCGTGCCGTCGTGCGGTGGCTCCACGAGGAGGGGCTCAACCTCGACGTGTGCTCGGGGGGCGAGCTGGCCACCGCCCTGTCCGCGGGCATGCCGGCCGAGCGGATCGCGTTCCACGGCAACAACAAGTCCTCGGACGAGATCCGGCGCGCCGTCGAGGCCGGTGTCGGACGGATCGTGCTCGACTCCTTCCAGGAGATCGTGCGCGTCGCCCACATCGCGCAGTCCCTGGGCAAGCGGCAGAAGGTGCAGATCCGGATCACGGTCGGTGTGGAGGCTCATACGCACGAGTTCATCGCCACCGCTCACGAGGACCAGAAGTTCGGCATTCCGCTGGCGGGCGGCCAGGCCGCGGAGGCCGTGCGGCGGGCGCTGCAGCTCGACGGGCTGGAGCTCATCGGCATCCACAGCCACATCGGGTCGCAGATCTTCGACATGTCCGGGTTCGAGGTCGCCGCGCACCGGGTGGTCGGACTGCTGAAGGACATCCGCGACGAGCACGGGGTCGAGCTGCCGGAGATCGACCTCGGCGGCGGGCTCGGGATCGCGTACACCAGCGACGACGATCCGCGTGAGCCGCACGAGATCGCCAAGGCGCTGACCGAGATCGTCAGCCGCGAGTGCGACGCCGCCCGGCTGCGCACGCCGCGCATCTCCGTCGAGCCGGGGCGCGCCATCGTCGGGCCGACCGCGTTCACGCTCTACGAGGTCGGCACCGTCAAGCCGCTGGAGGGGCTGCGGACGTACGTGTCCGTCGACGGCGGCATGTCCGACAACATCCGGACGGCGCTGTACGACGCCGAGTACAGCGTCGCCCTCGTCTCCCGCGCCTCCAGCGCCGAGCCGATGCTGGCCCGGGTGGTCGGCAAGCACTGCGAGAGCGGGGACATCGTGGTCCGGGACGCGTTCCTGCCGGCGGACCTGGCGCCGGGCGACCTGATCGCCGTACCGGCGACGGGCGCTTACTGCCGGTCCATGGCCAGCAACTACAACCATGTGCTGCGGCCGCCGGTCGTCGCCGTGAAGGACGGCGAGTCCCGGGTGATCGTCCGGCGCGAGACGGAGGAGGACCTCCTGCGTCTCGACGTCGGCTGAGGAGGGTCCGCACGCCGGCGCCGGGCGCGTCGGCCGAGGACCGTCCCGACGCCGGCGCCTGGCGTGCCGGCCGAGGGCGGTCCGGGCGCCGGCGGTGGGAAACCGCGGCTGACGTCGGGCGATGGGGCTGGAAGATCTCCGGTCTGCCGGGCCCGCACAAGTGAAATACGAGTCTCAGGATCCGGACGAAGGGGAGAAACTTCCGTCCGGTGAGTGAGACTGGTCCAACCGTAGACGGTATGAGGAAACGAGGTCGGATGATGCGTACGCGTCCGCTTAAGGTGGCGCTGCTGGGCTGTGGGGTTGTCGGCTCAGAGGTGGCGCGCATCATGACGACGCACGCCGACGACCTCACGGCCAGGATCGGGGCCCCCGTGGAGCTCGCGGGGGTCGCGGTACGGCGGCCGTCCAAGGTCCGCGAGGGCATCGACCCGGCCCTGGTCACCACCGATGCCACCGCCCTGGTCAAACGCGGCGACATCGACGTGGTGGTCGAGGTGATCGGCGGCATCGAGCCCGCGCGCACCCTCATCACCACCGCCTTCGAGTACGGCGCGTCCGTCGTCTCCGCCAACAAGGCCCTGCTCGCCCAGGACGGTGCCGCCCTGCACGCGGCGGCGGAGCAGCACGGCAGGGACCTCTACTACGAGGCCGCCGTCGCCGGCGCCATCCCGCTGATCCGCCCGCTGCGCGAGTCCCTCGCCGGCGACAAGATCAACCGGGTGATGGGGATCGTCAACGGCACGACCAACTTCATCCTCGACAAGATGGACTCCACCGGCGCCGGGTACCAGGAGGCGCTCGACGAGGCCACCGCCCTCGGGTACGCCGAGGCCGACCCGACCGCCGACGTCGAGGGGTTCGACGCAGCCGCCAAGGCCGCCATCCTCGCCGGGATCGCCTTCCACACGCGCGTGCGCCTCGACGACGTCTACCGCGAGGGCATGACCGAGGTCACCGCCGCAGACTTCCGCTCGGCGAAGGAGATGGGCTGCACCATCAAGCTGCTCGCCATCTGCGAGCGGGCAGCGGACGGCGGCTCCGTCACCGCGCGCGTGCATCCCGCGATGATTCCGCTGACCCATCCGCTCGCCTCCGTGCGCGGCGCGTACAACGCCGTCTTCGTGGAGAGCGATGCCGCCGGTCAGCTGATGTTCTACGGCCCCGGCGCCGGGGGTTCCCCGACCGCCTCGGCCGTGCTCGGCGACCTGGTCGCCGTCTGCCGCAACCGGCTCAACGGCGCAACGGGGCCCGGTGAGTCGGCGTACGCCGCCCTGACCGTCTCGCCCATGGGCGAGGTCGTCACGCGCTACCACATCAGCCTCGACGTCGCGGACAAACCGGGTGTTCTCGCCCAGGTCGCGACCGTGTTCGCGGAGCACGGGGTGTCGATCGATACGGTGCGCCAGCAGGGCAAGGACGGCGAGGCCTCTCTCGTCGTCGTCACCCACCGCGCGTCCGACGCCGCCCTGAACGGGACGGTCGAGGCGCTGCGCAAGCTCGACACCGTGCGGGGTGTCGCCAGCATCATGCGGGTTGAAGGAGAGTAACCAGCAATGACCCACCAGTGGCGCGGAATCATCGAGGAGTACCGGGACCGGCTGCCGGTATCCGACACCACGCCGGTCGTGACGCTCCGCGAGGGCGGCACGCCCCTCGTGCCCGCGCAGGTGCTCTCCGAGCGCACGGGCTGCGAGGTCCACCTGAAGGTGGAGGGCGCCAACCCCACCGGCTCCTTCAAGGACCGGGGCATGACCATGGCGATCTCCAAGGCCAAGGAGGAGGGGGCGAAGGCCGTCATCTGCGCCTCCACCGGCAACACCTCCGCCTCGGCCGCCGCGTACGCCGTGCGCGCCGGCATGGTCTCGGCCGTGCTCGTGCCGCAGGGCAAGATCGCGCTCGGCAAGATGGGCCAGGCCCTCGTGCACGGCGCGAAGATCCTCCAGGTCGACGGCAACTTCGACGACTGCCTCACGCTCGCCCGCTCGCTGAGCGAGAACTACCCGGTGGCGCTGGTCAATTCGGTCAACCCGGTGCGTATCGAGGGCCAGAAGACGGCTTCGTTCGAGATCGTGGACATGCTGGGCGACGCGCCCGACATCCACGTCCTCCCGGTGGGCAACGCGGGCAACATCACCGCCTACTGGAAGGGCTACAAGGAGTACGCCGCCGACGGCATCGCCACGAAGACCCCGCGCATGTGGGGGTTCCAGGCCTCCGGCAGTGCGCCGATCGTGCGCGGCGAGGTGGTCAAGGACCCCTCGACCATCGCCACCGCGATCCGCATCGGCAACCCCGCCTCCTGGCAGTTCGCCCTCGCCGCGCGCGACGAGTCGGGCGGTGCCATCGACGAGGTGACGGACCGTGAGATCCTGCGCGCCTACCGCCTGTTGGCCGCGCAGGAGGGCGTGTTCGTGGAGCCCGCCTCCGCCGCCTCGGTGGCCGGTCTGCTGAAGGCCGCCGAGCAGGGCAAGGTCGACCCCGGCCAGACGATCGTGTGCACGGTCACCGGCAACGGTCTGAAGGACCCCGACTGGGCCGTCGCCGGCGCCCCGCAGCCGGTCACCGCCCCCGTCGACGCGGCGGCCGCGGCCGAGCGCCTGGGCCTCGGCTGAGCGTCGCCCGAGCGCCGGTCCGGCCGTGGGTGAGCGTCGCCCGAGCGCCGGTCCGGCCGTGGGTGAGCGTCGCCCGAGCGCCGGTCCGGTCGCGGGTGAGCGTCGCCCGAGCGTCGGTCCAGCCTCGGATGAGGACCGGCCCGAGCGGCGCCCGGCCACGGCTGGGCATTGCCCGAGCGGCGTCCCGGCCACGGCTCGGCCTCGCCCGAGCGGTGTACCGGCCTCGGCCGGCCGTCGTTCGGGCGGCGTCCCGGCCGCGGCCGGGCGTCGCGCGAGCGGCCGGCGCCGCTTCCCGCGCGGTGCCGGCCGGGGTTTTCCCTGACAGGGGGCACAAGGGGCTTGCGACACGCATCGTGCGCCTCCTGTGCGCCCTATGTCGCCACAGAACCTTCCTTCGATAGGCTGTACCGAACCCGCCCGTTGCATATGCCCGTCCCAGGGCTGTGCATCGGGGCAGCGCCGCGCCGTCTGCGCGGCCCGAGGGTCTCCCGTACGTCATCGAATGTCTTCGACAGTCACGCAGCTCAAGGAGAGTCAACGAGCGATGGCCGGTCCAGCGTTCCGCGCCGCCGCCGTCCGGGTGCGCGTTCCCGCCACCAGCGCCAATCTCGGCCCGGGCTTCGACGCCCTCGGCCTCGCGCTGGGGCTCTACGACGACGTCGTCGTCCGGGTGGCCGACTCCGGGCTGCACATCGACATCGCGGGGGAGGGCAGCGAGACCCTTCCGCGTGACGAGTCCCACCTTCTCGTCCGCTCCCTGCGCACCGCCTTCGACCTGCTGGGCGGACAGCCCCGCGGGCTGGAGATCGTCTGCGCCAACCGCATCCCGCACGGCCGCGGCCTCGGCTCCTCCTCCGCCGCCATCTGCGCCGGCATCGTCGCCGCCCGCGCCGTGACCATAGGCGGCGAGGCCCGTCTGGACGACGCGGCGCTGCTGGCCCTGGCCACCGAGATCGAGGGCCACCCCGACAACGTGGCCCCGTGTCTGCTCGGCGGTTTCACCATCGCCTGGATGGAGGCCGGCGCCGCCCGCGCGATCCGGCTGGAGCCCGGCGATTCCATCGTTCCGGTGGTTTTCGTCCCCGGAAAGCCGGTCCTGACCGAGACCGCCCGCGGCCTGCTGCCGCGCACCGTGCCGCACGTCGACGCCGCCGTCAACGCGGGCCGTGCCGCCCTGCTCGTCGAGGCCCTCACCCGGCGCCCCGAGCTGCTGCTGCCCGCCACCGAGGACCGCCTGCACCAGGAGTACCGCGCCCCGGCCATGCCGGAGAGCGCCGCGCTGGTGGAGCGGTTGCGGGCCGACGGCATCCCCGCCGTGATCTCCGGCGCCGGCCCCACCGTCATGGCGCTGGCCGACGCCGGCAGCGCCGACAAGGTCGCCCACCTCGCGGGTGAGGGCTGGGCCGCCAACCGGCTGGACCTCGACGTCCAGGGAGCGAGCGTGCTGCCGCTTGCGACCTGACACACGGTTGCCGGATTTGGAGAGGGGGAATGTTTGTTGGATCCGGTAGTGTTAACCTCGAGTCTGCACCCGACCCCACCATGGCGAGGTGCCTCGTGTCCCAGTCCGGGACAGACATTCTTCCGGGAGTCTCCCACGCCACTCCGTGTTCCGTGCGCCGTACCTGGGCAGTACGTCGTATGCGGGCACTGAGCGGGTCGCCGGGCACGCTCCGGAATCGGTGCTACCACGCCACGTGACACTGGGTGCCACGATCCGCGGAAGCGCCATCACCGCACATTTCCTCCGCCGCTTTGGCGGACCACCGCCCCGGCACGGTTCGCGGAAAGCAAGAACCGTAGCCGGACAGCACAACCGGTCGCCGAGCCAGACAGGCCGACGTCCGCTCCAGGGAAGGACCCTTCGTGAGCGACACCACCGATCTGATGGGCGCACGTGTCGAGGAGACCGCTGCCGCGCCCGCCACGGACGCCTCCGCGCCTGCCACCGGTGCCGGCTCCCGGCGGCGCCGCGGTACCGGCCTCGAGGGCATGGTGCTGGCCGAGCTGCAGCAGGTCGCCTCGGGCCTCGGCATCAGGGGCACCGCGCGGATGCGCAAGAGCCAGCTGATCGAGGTCATCAAGGAAGCGCAGGCCGCGGGCGGCACGGCCGCCAAGGCCGAGACCGCCGCCTCCGCCGAGACCAAGCCCAAGCGCCGCGCCACCTCCAAGGCCCGTACGGGTGAGGCCGCCGTCGACGGCGAGAAGAAGGCCGAGGCCCCCGCCGAGAAGGCCGTGGCCCAGCAGCAGATCGAGATTCCCGGCCAGCCGGCCTCCGACGAGCCGGCCGAGCGCCGCCGTCGCCGTGCCACCGCCGAGGCCGGCAGCCCCGCGCCGAGCGGTGCCGAGACCGTCTCCGCCGAGGCGAAGGCCGAGCCCAAGGCCGAGACGCCCGCCCAGCAGCAGGGCGAGGCGAAGGGCGACGCCGGTGACGGCGAGGGCCGTGGCCGCCGCGACCGCCGTGAGCGCGGCCGCGACCGTGACCGTGACCGCCGCAACAAGGGCGACGACCAGCAGGGCGGCGGCCAGCAGCGTCAGCAGCAGGGCCAGCAGCAGGGGCGTCAGGACGGCCGGCAGGACGACGACGACTTCGAGGGCGGCCGCCGCGGCCGGCGCGGCCGCTACCGCGACCGCCGGGGCCGGCGCGGCCGCGACGACATCGCCGAGCCGCAGGTCGCCGAGGACGACGTCCTGATCCCCGTCGCGGGCATCCTGGACATCCTCGACAACTACGCCTTCATCCGGACCTCCGGCTACCTGCCCGGCCCGAACGACGTGTACGTCTCCCTCGCCCAGGTCCGCAAGAACGGCCTGCGCAAGGGCGACCACATCACCGGCGCGGTCCGCCAGCCGAAGGAGGGCGAGCGCCGCGAGAAGTTCAACGCGCTGGTCCGCCTCGACTCCGTCAACGGCATGGCGCCCGAACACGGCCGCGGCCGCCCGGAGTTCAACAAGCTGACCCCGCTCTACCCGCAGGACCGCCTCCGCCTGGAGACGGACCCGGGCGTGCTCACCACCCGCATCATCGACCTGGTGTCGCCGATCGGTAAGGGCCAGCGCGGTCTGATCGTGGCCCCGCCGAAGACCGGCAAGACCATGATCATGCAGGCGATCGCCAACGCGATCACGCACAACAACCCCGAGTGCCACCTGATGGTCGTCCTCGTCGACGAGCGTCCGGAAGAGGTCACCGACATGCAGCGGTCGGTCAAGGGCGAGGTCATCTCCTCGACCTTCGACCGCCCGGCCGAGGACCACACCACGGTCGCCGAGCTGGCCATCGAGCGGGCGAAGCGACTGGTGGAGCTGGGCCACGACGTGGTCGTCCTGCTCGACTCCATCACGCGTCTGGGCCGCGCCTACAACCTGGCGGCGCCGGCGTCCGGCCGCATCCTTTCCGGTGGTGTCGACTCCACCGCGCTCTACCCGCCGAAGCGGTTCTTCGGTGCGGCGCGCAACATCGAGGACGGCGGTTCGCTGACCATCCTCGCCACGGCGCTCGTGGACACCGGCTCCCGCATGGACGAGGTGATCTTCGAGGAGTTCAAGGGCACCGGCAACATGGAGCTGAAGCTCGACCGCAAGCTCGCGGACAAGCGGATCTTCCCGGCCGTGGACGTGGACGCCTCCGGCACCCGTAAGGAAGAGATCCTGCTGGGCGCCGAGGAGCTGGGCATCGTCTGGAAGCTCCGCCGCGTCCTGCACGCGCTGGACCAGCAGCAGGCGATCGAGCTGCTTCTCGACAAGATGAAGCAGACCAAGTCGAACGTCGAGTTCCTGATGCAGATCCAGAAGACGACGCCGACGCCGGGCAACGGAGACTGAGCGACCACCGTTCCCCGCACCCCCGGGTGTCGAGGCCGCCCCCCGTCAGCAAGTGACGGGGGGCGGCCTTTTGGCGCTGAGAGGTAAGGGAGCGCATCAGGCGCCCCGTCTTCCTCGTCTCTCCCTGGGGGAACTCCCTTGCCCAAGCCCCTGCCCGGGCGCCACAGACGTCGTATACGCGTCGGCCTGCCCCTCGCCGCGGCCGGTGTCGCCGCGGCCGTCGCCGCCGCGCTCATGACGTCCTCCGCCGGCGCCACGACGGCCTCGGCCTCGCCGACCGTCAAGCCCGCCACCAGCTCCGCGTCGCTCTCCGCGCTGACGGACCGCGTAGCGGGCGCGCTCGCCACCGACAAGGACTTCAAGAAGGCCTCGAAGACCAAGGACACCGGGAGCGGGACGACGTCGTCGCCGTCCTCCTCCGCCACGGCGTCCGGCACCGGGACCGTCAGCCCGATGATCATCGGCGGCACCACCACGAGCATCACCTCGGCCCCGTGGATGGCCCAGCTCTGGTACTACGACGACAAGGGCACCAGCGACACCGGTGACGACCTCGGCTTCTTCTGCGGCGGTGCCGTGGTGGCGCCGACGAAGATCCTCACCGCCGCGCACTGCGTCAAGGGCTACGACTGGCACGCCAACGGCGCCGTCGTGACCGGCACCGACCAGCTGCCCACCACCGACTCCTCCGGCTCCACCGACCTGCACGGCGGCACCGTCTCCGGCGTCTGGCGGCAGTGGAACCACCCGTCGTACAACGCGACGACCATCGACAACGACATCGCCGTGCTCACCCTGCCGAACCCGATCAAGGCCACGCCGATCCGCATGACGACGTCGACCGACACGGCGTCCTACGCGGCCGGCACGAGTGCCAAGGTCTACGGCTGGGGACGCACCAGCTCCACCAGCGACGACATCTCGCAGACGCTGCGTACGGCGACCCTGCCGATCCAGTCCGACGGCACCTGCTCGGGCGCCTACGGCAGCGACTTCGTCGCGGGCCACATGGTCTGCGCGGGCAAACCCGCGACCGGCAGCGACTCCGGCACCACCGCAACCTGCAACGGCGACTCCGGCGGCCCGCTGGTCGTGAACAACCGCATCGTCGGCGTCGTCTCGTGGGGCGTGCAGAACTGCGTCGCCAAGGGCGCCTACAGCGTGTTCAGCAAGGTGAAGTCGTACGTCGGCGCCGCCTATCCGCGCATCGACGACACCAACCTCAGCGGCGACCACAAGGCCGACCTGTTCGTGCGCGAGCACTCCACGAGCACCGGCTTCGAGAAGGACTCCAAGGGGACCTCGTTCGCGTCCCGGGTCTCCTGGGGCAGCTTCTCGGGCTACAACACGATCCTGCAGACGGACCTGAACCGGGACGGCTACCAGGACTTCGTGCTGCGCCGCAGCAGCGACGGGGCGGTCTTCTGGCTGCACTACGTCCCGGCCACGCAGAGCTGGAGCAAGAAGGAGATCTTCAGCAACTGGAAGACCCGGAAGTTCACCGTCGCCCCCGGTGACGTCACCGGCGACTACCTGCCCGACCTGCTCTCCGTCGACTCCTCCGGGATCCTGTGGATCTACCCGGGCAAGGGCGACGGCTCCTTCTCCGCCCGCGTCGAGGTCGGCTCCGGCTGGGGCCAGTACAACTCCCTGCGCGCCCACGGCGACTTCACCGGCGACGGCAAGGCCGACCTGATCGCCCGCAGGAGCAGCACCGACGACGTGTACCTGTACCCCGGCACCGGCACGTCCGGCTCGGGCGCCTTCGCCTCCCGGATCAAGGTGCGCAGCGGCTGGACCGGCTACAACGCCTTCGACGCGGTGGGCGACGTGACCGGCGACGGCAAGGCCGACTTCCTGGCCCGCACCTCCGGCGGCACGCTCTACCTGTACCCGGGCACCGGCAAGGCGACCAGCGAGATCTTTGCCACAAGGATCTCGGTCGGCACCGGATTCCAGGCGTACGACATCTGGGGCTGAAACCCCAGGTGAGCAAGGCTCACCGCTGTGACCCGGTGACGCACAGTGCCCATCGCCCCACGCGATGGGCACTCTGCGTTGTGCAACTCTGTCCCGAGTTTCTCCGTCTGACCATACGGAGCGACGATGGAGCGGTACCGACCGCGCCTGACCCTGAAAGCAGGGGGTAACCGACCGACGAGACCTAGGAGCGCTGTGACCGCCGAGAGCACGCCGGAGCCCGCGATAACCGAGCCGGGCGACACCGGCCCCCGCAAGCCGGGCAAGGGCCGCCGCCGCAGGGCCGCCGGCAAGGGCCGCCGGGCGCTGCGCGCCGCGGCGTGGACGGCCGCCGGTGTGGTCGTGCTGGGCGGTACGGGCGCCGGGTACCTGTACTTCAAGCTCAACGGCAACATCCGCAGCGTCGACATCAACCAGGCCCTCGGCAACGACCGGCCCTCGAAGGCGGCGGGCGGCTCCGAGAACATCCTGGTCCTCGGCTCGGACACCCGCTCCGGCTCCAACCGGAAGCTCGGCGGCGGCACCGACGACGGCAGCGCCCGCTCCGACACGGCGATGATCGTCCACGTCTACCGGGGCCACAGGAAGGCCGCCGTCGTCTCCATCCCCCGGGACACCCTGATCGACCGCCCGGCCTGCACGGACACCAAGGGCGCCACGCACCCGGCCGTGACCGGCACGATGTTCAACGAGGCCTACTCCACCGGCGGCGCGGCCTGCGCCGTGAAGACCGTGGAGTCCCTCACCGGCATCCGCATGGACCACTACCTCGAGGTCGACTTCGCCGGCTTCCAGAAGCTCGTCGACGACCTCGGCGGCGTCCCGGTCACCACGACGAAGGCCATCGACGACCCGCAGAGCCACCTGCGGCTCAAGGCCGGCACCCACACCCTCAGCGGGCGGCAGGCCCTCGGCCTGGTCCGCACCCGGCACGGCGTCGGCGACGGCTCCGACCTGGGCCGCATCCAGCTCCAGCAGGCATTCGTCAAGGCGCTGATCAGCCAGGTCGAGCACGTCGGAGTCTTCAGCAACCCCAAGAAGCTCTACGACCTCGCCGACACCGCCACCAAGGCCGTCACCACCGACTCCGACCTCGGCTCGGTCAACTCCCTGATCGACTTCGCCGACGGCCTCAAGGGCATCGGACCCGGCCGCATGACCATGATCACCATGCCGGTCCGGTACGACCCGGCGAACCCCAACCGCGTCCTCATGGAGAAACAGAAGGCCCAGCTGGTGTGGGGCGCCCTGAAGAACGACCGGCCCATCCCGAAGAGGGCGACGGCGGGCACGGCCGGCGGCGAGGCCAACGGCGTGGTGACCGCCCCGTAAGGGACCCCGGAACGCCCCGCAGCGGTCCCCGCAGGGACCCCCGGAATAAAGAACACCGGCCCCCGGTTTTGGGGGATGGCGCCAGTCCTGGCAGACTGGTACGTCGGCTCCGGTTCACGCCCCCGCACCCCGCGGCGGCGACCCGGCGCCCTCCCGAAACCTAGGAGACACCTTGAAGCGCGACATCCACCCCGCGTACGTCGAGACGCAGGTCAGCTGCACCTGCGGCGCGTCGTTCACCACCCGCAGCACCATCGAGTCCGGCACCATCCGGGCCGAGGTCTGCTCCGAGTGCCACCCGTTCTACACGGGCAAGCAGAAGATCCTCGACACCGGTGGCCGTGTGGCCCGCTTCGAGGCCCGCTTCGGCAAGGCTGCCGCCGGCTCCAAGAAGTAGCGAGCCCCATTTCGCCGGTCCACGGCCGTACGCCCACCGAGGCGTGCGCCGGGACCGGCGTTTTTGGTCGCCCGCCCTTCCCTCTTCACCGCAGTACAGGAGCCCAAGATGTTCGAGGCCGTCGACGAACTCGTCGCCGAGCACGCCGATCTGGAGAAGAAGCTCGCCGACCCGTCGGTCCACGCCGACCAGGCGAACGCGCGCAAGCTGAACAAGCGCTACGCCGAGCTGACCCCGATCGTCGCCACGTACCGCTCCTGGAAGCAGACCGGCGACGACATCGAGACCGCGCGCGAACTCGCGGCCGACGACCCGGACTTCGCCGCCGAGGTCAAGGACCTGGAGAAGCAGCGCGAGGAACTGACCGAGAAGCTCCGCCTGCTGCTGGTCCCGCGCGACCCCAGCGACGACAAGGACGTGATCCTCGAGATCAAGGCGGGCGCGGGCGGCGACGAGTCGGCGCTGTTCGCCGGCGACCTGCTGCGCATGTACCTGCGCTACGCCGAGCGCGTCGGCTGGAAGACCGAGATCATCGACGCCACCGAGTCCGAGCTGGGCGGCTACAAGGACGTCCAGGTCGCGGTGAAGGCCCGCGGGCAGATCGAGCCCGGCCAGGGCGTGTGGGCCCGGCTGAAGTACGAGGGCGGGGTGCACCGCGTGCAGCGCGTGCCGGCGACCGAGTCGCAGGGCCGCATCCACACCTCCGCCGCCGGCGTCCTCGTGACCCCGGAGGCCGAGGAGGTCGACGTGGAGATCAACCCGAACGACCTGCGGATCGACGTCTACCGCTCCTCGGGACCGGGCGGCCAGTCCGTGAACACCACCGACTCCGCGGTCCGCATCACCCACCTGCCGACCGGCGTCGTCGCCTCCTGCCAGAACGAGAAGAGCCAGCTGCAGAACAAGGAGCAGGCACTGCGTATCCTGCGCTCCAGGCTGCTCGCCATGGCGCAGGAGGAGGCCGAGCGGGAGGCCGCCGACGCCCGCCGCAGCCAGGTCCGCACGGTCGACCGCTCCGAGAAGATCCGCACCTACAACTTCCCGGAGAACCGCATCTCCGACCACCGCGTCGGCTTCAAGGCGTACAACCTCGACCAGGTCCTGGACGGCGACCTCGACGCGGTCATCCAGGCCTGCGTCGACGCCGACTCGGCGGCGAAGCTGGCGGCCGCGTAGGACGCGCACCCGCACCAGTACGAGCACGACACGGAGGACTCGCGTGAACCTGCTGCTCGCCGAGGTGGCCCAGGCCACCCAGCGGCTGGCCGACGCCGGCGTGCCCTCGCCGCGCACCGACGCGGAGGAGCTCGCCGCGTTCGTGCACGGGGTGAAGCGCAGCCAACTGCACTCCGTGAAGGACTCGGACTTCGACGCCCGGTACTGGGAGGTCATCGCCCGGCGCGAGCAGCGCGAGCCGCTGCAGCACATCACCGGGCGGGCCTACTTCCGGTACCTGGAGCTCCAGGTCGGGCCGGGCGTCTTCGTGCCCCGGCCGGAGACCGAGTCCGTGGTCGGCTGGGCCATAGACGCGGTGCGCGCCATGGACGTCGTCGAGCCGTGCATCGTCGACCTGTGCACCGGCTCCGGCGCGATCGCGCTCGCCCTCGCCCAGGAGGTGCCGCGCTCCCGCGTGCACGCCGTGGAGCTGTCCGAGGACGCCCTGGTGTGGACGCGGAAGAACGTCGCGGGGTCCAGGGTCGACCTGCGGCAGGGCGACGCCCTCACGGCCTTCCCCGACCTCGACGGGCAGGTCGACCTGGTCATCTCCAACCCGCCGTACATCCCGCTCACCGAGTGGGAGTACGTGGCTCCCGAGGCCCGCGACTACGACCCGGAGATGGCCCTGTTCTCCGGTGAGGACGGCCTGGACCTCATCCGGGGCATCGAACGCACCGCGCACCGTCTGCTGCGCCCCGGCGGCGTCGTCGTGATCGAGCACGCCGACACCCAGGGCGGCCAGGTGCCGTGGATCTTCGCCGACGAGCGGGGCTGGGCCGACGCGGCCGACCACCCCGACCTCAACAACCGGCCGCGCTTCGCCACCGCCCGCAAGGCCCTGCCGTGACCCCGCAGACACATTTCCCGCAGTACGCGTACGAGGAGGCCCGCTGAAGATGGCACGGCGATACGACACCAACGACGCGACCGACCGCGCGACGGGTCTGCGCGAGGCCGCGTCCGCCGTCCGCCGGGGCGAGCTGGTGGTGCTGCCGACCGACACGGTGTACGGCATCGGCGCCGACGCGTTCTCCTCGGAGGCGGTCGCCGACCTGCTCGCCGCCAAGGGCCGGGGCCGCACCATGCCCACCCCCGTCCTCATCGGCTCCCCGAACACGCTGCACGGCCTCGTCACGGACTTCTCCGAGCAGGCCTGGGAACTGGTCGATGCGTTCTGGCCGGGCGCCCTCACGCTCATCGCCAGGCACCAGCCGTCCCTGCAGTGGGACCTCGGCGACACCCGGGGCACGGTGGCCGTGCGCATGCCGCTGCACCCGGTCGCCATCGAACTGCTCACCGAGGTCGGCCCGATGGCCGTCTCCTCCGCCAACCTCACCGGCCACCCGGCGCCGGAGGACTGTGACGCCGCCCAGGAGATGCTCGGCGACTCCGTCTCCGTCTACCTCGACGGCGGCCCCACTCCGGAGAACGTGCCGTCCTCCATCGTGGACGTCTCCCGCGAGGTGCCGCTGCTGCTGCGCGAGGGCGCGATCTCGCCGGAGGAGCTGCGCAAGGTCGTACCCGACCTCGAGGTGGCGAATTGACGGCCCCTGAGGCGGGGCGTGGCATAGGCACCGGGGAGAGCGCGGCGGAACAGACGACGACGTTCGGTTTTCCGCGCGACACCTTCCGCATCCTCCACGTCAGCACCGGCAACGTGTGCCGCTCGCCCATCACCGAGCGGCTGACCCGCCATTTCGTCGCGGAGCGGCTCGGCGTGCTCGGCGGCGGGCTCATCGTGGAGAGCGCGGGCACCTGGGGCCACGAGGGCGCCCCGATGGAGGCGAACGCGGAGACCGTGCTGGCCGAGTTCGGCGCGGACGCCTCCGGGTTCCACGGCCGCGAGCTGCTGGACGAGCACGTGATCAGGGCCGACCTGGTGCTGACGGCCACCCGCGACCACCGCGCCCAGGTCATCTCCATGGGGCACTCGGCGGGCCTGCGCACCTTCACCCTGAAGGAGTTCACCCGCCTGGTCCGGGCCATAGACCCCGCCACGCTCCCGCCGCTGGAGGACGGCGTGGTCATGCGCGCGCGGGCCCTGGTCCGCGCGGCCGCCGCTCTACGCGGGTGGCTCCTGGCCCCGACGGCCGAGGCGGACGAGGTGTACGACCCGTACGGGGCGCCGCTGCCGTTCTTCCGGTCCATCGGCGACGAGATACGGGAGGCGCTGGACCCGGTGGTGACGGCGCTGACGGGGGTACCGGCGCGCACATAGGCCACAGGACGCAGATACCGGGCACAGCGGACATCGCAGGCCTACATTGGACCTACGTCACCACCGACCGCCCGGGAGCCCGCCATGTCGGTCACCCCCACCCTCGAGACCGACGTCCTGCGGAAACAGGACCCGGCGATGGCCGAGATCCTCCTGGCCGAGCTGCACCGGCAGTCCACCACCCTGCAGCTGATCGCCGCCGAGAACTTCTGCTCGCCGGCCGTGCTCGCCGCCCTCGGCTCGCCGCTCGCCAACAAGTACGCCGAGGGCTATCCCGGCGCCCGCCACCACGGCGGCTGCGAACTCGCCGACGTCGCCGAGCGCGCCGCCATCGACCGCGCCAGGGAACTGTTCGGCGCCGACCACGCCAACGTCCAGCCCCACTCGGGCTCCTCGGCCGTCCTGGCCGCCTACGCCGCCCTGCTGCGCCCCGGCGACACCGTCCTCGCCCTCGGCCTGCACTACGGCGGCCACCTCACGCACGGCTCGCCCGCGAACTTCTCCGGCCGCTGGTTCGACTTCGTCGGCTACGGCGTGGACGCGGAGACCGGGCTGATCGATCACGACCAGGTGCGCCACCTGGCCCTGGGCCACCGGCCGAAGGCGATCGTGTGCGGTTCGATCGCCTACCCCCGGCACATCGACTACGCCTTCTTCCGCGAGGTCGCCGACGAGGTCGGGGCCTATCTGATCGCCGACGCCGCCCACCCCATCGGGCTGGTCGCGGGCGGCGCGGCGCCGAACCCGGTGCCGTACGCCGACCTCGTGTGCGCGACCACCCACAAGGTGCTGCGCGGCCCGCGCGGCGGGATGATCCTGTGCGGTTCCCCGGAACTGGCCGAGCGGGTCGACCGGGCGGTGTTCCCCTTCACCCAGGGCGGTGCGCAGATGCACACGATCGCCGCGAAGGCCGTCGCGTTCGGCGAGGCGGCGACGCCGGCGTTCGCCGCGTACGCCCGTCAGGTGATCGCCAACGCGCGCGTGCTGGCCGGTCACCTGGCCGCGGAGGGCCTCACCGTGGTCACCGGCGGCACCGACACCCACCTGATCGTCGCGGACCCGGCCCCGCTCGGCGTGGAGGGCCGGACGGCCCGCGGCCGGCTCCTGGCGGCCGGACTGGTCATGGACTGCTGCGCGCTGCCGCACGGCGACGGCCGGGGCCTCAGGCTCGGTACGGCCGCGGTGACCACCCAGGGCATGGGGGAGCCGGAGATGGTGCGGATCGCCGCGCTGACGGCGGCCGTGCTGCGCGGGGAGACCGAGCCGGCCGCGGCCCGGGAGGAGGTGCGCGGTCTCACAGCCGCTTTTCCGCCGTATCCGGCCTGAACGGGGGTAGGCGGGCTGACGTACACCCCGGTGTGCGACGTGGTCCACAGCCACCCGTGCAACCATCGTGGCTACCCGGAAGTCCCCATCCATATACGTCCATCGCTAGGGTGTGGGGCTGTGATGGCCAGCGAGACCCGTGGGGAAGCCTGTGCGTGAATACCTGCTGACGCTCTGCATCACGGCCGCGGTGACGTACCTGCTGACAGGGCCGGTGCGGAAGTTCGCGATCGTGGCCGGGGCGATGCCGGAGATCCGGGCCCGTGACGTGCACCGGGAACCCACTCCGCGGCTCGGCGGTATCGCCATGTTCTTCGGATTGTGCGCGGGCCTGCTGGTCGCGGACCACCTGACCAACCTCAACGAGGTCTTCGCGAAGTCGAACGAGCCGCGCGCCCTGCTCTCCGGCGCGGCGCTGATCTGGCTGATCGGCGTCCTGGACGACAAGTTCGAGATCGACGCGCTGATCAAGCTGGGCGGCCAGATGATCGCCGCGGGCGTGATGGTCGTCCAGGGTCTGACGATCCTGTGGCTGCCCATCCCCGGCGTCGGCAACGTGGCGCTGACCCAGTGGCAGGGCACGCTGCTGACCGTGGCGCTCGTCGTCATCACGATCAACGCGGTGAACTTCGTGGACGGCCTGGACGGTCTCGCGGCGGGCATGGTGTGCATCGCGGCGGGCGCGTTCTTCCTGTACGCCTACCGGATCTGGTACTCGTACGGCATCGAGGCCGCCGCTCCGGGCACCCTGTTCGCGGCGATCCTGATGGGCATGTGCCTGGGCTTCCTGCCGCACAACATGCATCCGGCGCGGATCTTCATGGGCGACTCCGGCTCGATGCTGATCGGGCTGGTGCTGGCGGCCGGTGCGATCTCGATCACCGGGCAGCTCGACCCGGACGCGCTGAACCTGTACGTGGGTTCCGAGAAGGCCGCGGTGCACGCGACGGTTCCGGTCTACATCCCGCTGCTGCTGCCGCTGACGATCATCGCGGTGCCGGCCGCCGACCTGGTGCTGGCGATCGTCCGGCGCACCTGGCGCGGCCAGTCGCCGTTCGCGGCCGACCGCGGGCATCTGCACCACCGGCTGCTGGAGATCGGCCACTCGCACAGCCGGGCCGTGCTGATCATGTACTTCTGGTCGGCGCTGATCGCCTTCGGCGCGCTGGCGTACTCGGTCAACTCCGCCTCGATGTGGATCGTGCTCGGCGTGGTCTTCCTCAGCGCGGTCGGTCTGGTCCTGCTGCTGCTTCCGCGCTTCACGCCGCGGGTGCCGGTGTGGGCGCAGCGGTTCGTGCCGCCGCGGTACCGGCCGCGGCGCCGGGCGGCCGAGGCGGCCGTGGCGATGGAGTCCGGCGAGCAGCAGGAGACCCAGGAGACCGCTCGGCGGGCGCCGGTCACGGCCGGGGTCTCGGGCGTCAACGGAGCGACGGCGCTGGGCGCCCGTTCGCGTTTCGTTGACCGTGACTGAGACGCTCAAGGTAAGAATCTGACTAGAGCATTGCCAAGTCGTGGGGGAACATAGCCCCCATTACCAGACAAATGGGCCCGGTTTCTGCACAGACGCGCAGGGTCACTCTCATGTGTGAGAGTAAGCACACGTCACGGGTAAAGACCTCATCAAATAGTTTGTGATACGGTTCACGAGAACCCGGAGAGAGTCGAAGGACCCAAGTGCGTGGGCCCCTCGGCCTGAGGAGTTCGATCACTCAGCCCGGGACTACGCTCGTCCATGACGACACCCTGCCCCCTTGTGAAAGCGGAGTTGCCGCCATGCCGTCCAATGACGTCCGGAACCTTGCGCAGATCGCTGTGCCCGCAGCGGCTGCCGGCGTGATCGCCGTCGCCGTGAGCGCCGCGGTCGCGGGGGGCAAGGGCGCGCTCGGCGCGGTCGTCGGCACGCTGCTGGCGATTCTGTTCATGGGGATCGGCCTGTACGTGCTCCAGTGGACGGCAAAAACGCTCCCGCAGCTGTTCCAGATGATGGGCCTGTTGCTCTATGTGGCGCAGCTGCTGCTTCTCCTGATCTTCGTCGCTGTTTTCAAGGACACCTCTCTCTTCAACGCGAAGACGTTCGCCGTGTCGCTCGTCGTCGCGACCGTCGTGTGGATGGCCGCGCAGGCGCGCGCCCATATGAAGGCCAAGATCTTCTACATCGACCCGGACTCCCGGAAGAGCGAGAAGCCCGAGAAGACAGGGCCGTCGTCGTGAGGAGTAGGGGCGGGATAAAGGCTTGTGAGATCTCCTGCTATCGTCCGGTGCCAACTGCGGCATCGCGGGCGCGGGCATCTGAGCTGACGCCTGCTCTATCGCGAGGCTCGATGCCCCCCAGCCGCCCCCACATCCGTAACACCAGTCCGGTGCCGATCCGCGGCCGTGCGCCGCGCCGACACAACGAGGTTGCCGTACCCATGCGTCATGCCGAAGGAGCCCGCGGTGAGTGCTGACCAGACCCAGCTCGCCTTCGACTGGAGTTGTCGGGTCATGTCCGACAACGGATGCGGCTTCCCGGCCCCGGGCCTGCAGTCCTTCCTGTTCAAGCCGCTCGCCACGGTCGGGGGCTTCGAGTTCAACAAGGTGATGCTGCTCGCGCTCGTCACCACCGTGCTGATCGTCGCCTTCTTCTGGGCCGCTTTCGGCAAGGCGAAGGTCGTCCCGGGCAAGCTGCAGATGATCGGCGAGGCCGGCTACGACTTCGTGCGCCGCGGCATCGTCTACGAGACCCTCGGCAAGCGCCAGGGCGAGAAGTACGTCCCGTTCATGGTCTCGCTGTTCTTCTTCATCTGGATCATGAACGTCTGGTCCGTGATCCCGCTGGCCCAGTTCCCGGTGTCCTCGGTCATCGCCTACCCGGCGGTCCTCGCCGCGGTCGTCTACATCACCTGGGTCTCGCTCACCTTCAAGAAGCACGGGTTCGTCGGCTTCTTCAAGAACGTCACGGGCTACGACAAGTCGCTCGGCGCCGTGCTGCCCCTCGTCATGGTCATCGAGTTCTTCTCGAACCTGCTGGTCCGCCCGTTCACGCACGCGGTGCGACTCTTCGCCAACATGTTCGCCGGTCACCTGATGCTGGTCATGTTCACCGTGGCCTCCTGGTACCTGCTGAACAGCTGGCTGGTCGTGGGCGCCGGCGTCTCCTTCGTGATGACGATGGCCATGATCTGCTTCGAGCTCTTCGTCCAGGCCGTCCAGGCGTACGTCTTCGTGCTGCTGGCCTGCTCCTACATTCAGGGCGCTCTCGCCGAGCACCACTGAGTCGTACCACCTCCGCCAACCCCCCAGACGTCCGGTGGCCAACCCCCACCGGTCCAGTAAAGAGAAGGAAGAACCGGCATGTCCGCTGCTCTTGAGACCCTCGCCGCCACCGCTGGTGTCCACGGCTCCGTCGGCTCGATCGGCTACGGCCTCGCTGCGATCGGCCCCGGCATCGGCGTCGGCATCATCTTCGGCAACGGCACCCAGGCCCTCGCCCGTCAGCCCGAGGCCGCCGGCCTGATCCGTGCCAACCAGATCCTGGGCTTCGCCTTCTGTGAGGCGCTCGCCCTCATCGGCATCGTTATGCCGTTCGTGTTCGGTAAGTAATCACCCCTTACCTGACACGAATCGACGAAAGGCACTGATGTGATCGCCAACCTGGTACAGCTGGCGGCCGAGGAGACCGAGCAGAACCCGCTCGTTCCCCCGGGTCCCGAGCTGCTCGTCGGCACCATCGCCTTCGCCATCGTGTTCTTCTTCTTCTGGAAGAAGCTGCTTCCGAACATCAACAAGGTTCTGGAGGAGCGCCGCGCGGCGATCGAAGGCGGTATCGAAGAGGCCGACGCCATGAAGGTCGAGGCCCAGAGCGTCCTTGAGCAGTACAAGGCCCAGCTCGCCGAGGCCCGGCACGAGGCCGCGCGCCTGCGCCAGGAGGCGCAGGAGCAGGGTGCCGCGCTCATCGCCGAGATGCGGGCCGAGGGCCAGCGGCAGCGTGAGGAGATCATCGCCGCCGGCCACGCCCAGATCGAGGCCGACCGCAAGGTCGCCGCTGCCACGCTCCGGCAGGACGTCGGCCGGCTCGCCACCGAACTGGCCGGCAAGCTCGTCGGCGAGTCCCTCGAGGACCACGCCCGCCAGAGCCGCGTGATCGACCGCTTCCTCGACGAGCTCGAGGAGAAGGCCGAGGCCACGCGATGAACGGAGCGAGCCGCGAGGCCCTGGCAGCCGCACGTGAGCGTCTCGACGCGCTGACGGACTCCACGTCCGTCGACGCCACCGCGCTCGCCGACGAGCTGGCGGCCGTCACCGCGCTGCTCGACCGCGAGGCCGGGCTGCGCCGGGTCCTCACCGACCCGGCGAAGTCCGCGGAGGCCAAGGCCGGCCTCGTCCAGCGTCTGTTCGGCAGCCAGGTCAGCGGGCCCGCCGCCGACCTGGTCGCCGGGATGGTGCGTTCCCGCTGGTCGCAGCCGCGCGACCTGGTGGACGCGCTGGAGCAGCTGGCGGACGTCGCCGACCTCACGGCCGCGGAGAAGCGGGGCAACCTCGACGAGGTGGAGGACGAGCTGTTCCGGTTCGGCCGGATCGTCTCCTCCAGCACCGACCTGCGCGCCGCGCTGACCGACCGTGCCGCCGCCCGCGAGGCCAAGACCGAGCTGCTGCACCGGCTGCTCGGCGGACGGGCCAAGCCGATCACCGAGCGTCTGGTGACGCGCCTTGTGACCGCGCCGCGGGGACGTAGCCTGGAAGCGGGACTGGAGTCCCTGTCCAAGCTGGCCGCCGAGCGACGGGACCGTGTGGTCGCCGTCGTGACCTCGGCGGTGCCGCTGAGCGACGGCCAGAAGCAGCGCCTCGGCGCCGCCCTCGCCAAGCTCTACGGCCGTCGGATGCACCTCAACCTGGACGTGGACCCCGAGGTGATCGGCGGTATCCGGGTGCAGGTCGGCGACGAGGTCATCAACGGCTCCCTCGCGGACCGGCTGGACGACGCCGCCCGTCGCATGGCGAGCTAGCAACTCAAGAGTCAGTACTTACTTACGGCCCTGGTTGGGCCGTGCAGAGGATTCACCTCCTATTGGGGGGTGTGCCCATACCCCCCAAGTGAAACTTCGGGCCCAACAAGGAGAGCAGGGAACCCAGATGGCGGAGCTCACGATCCGGCCGGAGGAGATCCGGGACGCACTGGAGACCTTCGTCCAGTCGTACAAGCCGGACGCGGCCTCGCGCGAGGAGGTCGGTACGGTCACCCTTGCCGGCGACGGCATCGCGAAGATCGAGGGTCTTCCCTCGGCCATGGCCAACGAACTGCTGAAGTTCGAGGACGGCACCCTCGGCCTCGCCCTCAACCTCGAGGAGCGCGAGATCGGTGCCATCGTCCTCGGTGAGTTCAGCGGCATCGAGGAGGGTCAGTCGGTCTCCCGCACCGGCGAGGTCCTCTCCGTCGCGGTGGGCGAGGGCTACCTCGGCCGCGTCGTCGACCCGCTCGGCAACCCGATCGACGGCCTCGGCGAGATCGAGACCGACAGCCGGCGCGCGCTGGAACTGCAGGCCCCCACGGTCATGCAGCGCAAGTCGGTGCACGAGCCGATGGAGACCGGTTACAAGGCCGTCGACGCGATGACCCCGATCGGCCGCGGTCAGCGTCAGCTGATCATCGGTGACCGCCAGACGGGCAAGACCGCCCTGGCCGTCGACACGATCATCAACCAGCGCGACAACTGGCGCTCGGGCGACCCGAAGAAGCAGGTCCGCTGCATCTACGTCGCCATCGGCCAGAAGGGCTCCACCATCGCCGGCGTGCGCCGCTCGCTGGAGGAGAACGGCGCCCTGGAGTACACGACCATCGTCGCCGCCCCGGCGTCCGACCCGGCCGGCTTCAAGTACCTGGCGCCGTACACCGGTTCGGCCATCGGCCAGCACTGGATGTACCAGGGCAAGCACGTCCTGATCATCTTCGACGACCTGTCGAAGCAGGCCGACGCCTACCGCGCCGTGTCCCTGCTGCTGCGCCGTCCGCCGGGCCGCGAGGCCTACCCGGGTGACGTCTTCTACCTGCACTCCCGGCTGCTGGAGCGCTGCGCCAAGCTCTCCGACGACATGGGCGCCGGCTCGATGACCGGTCTGCCGATCGTCGAGACCAAGGCCAACGACGTCTCGGCGTTCATCCCGACCAACGTCATCTCCATCACCGACGGCCAGTGCTTCCTGGAGTCGGACCTGTTCAACGCCGGTCAGCGTCCCGCGCTGAACGTCGGTATCTCCGTCTCCCGAGTCGGCGGTTCCGCCCAGCACAAGGCGATGAAGCAGGTCTCCGGCCGTCTGCGCGTCGACCTGGCCCAGTTCCGTGAGCTGGAGGCCTTCGCGGCCTTCGGTTCCGACCTGGACGCCGCGTCGAAGGCGCAGCTGGAGCGCGGTCAGCGCATGGTCGAGCTGCTCAAGCAGGACCAGTACCAGCCGATGTCCACCGAGGACCAGGTCGTCTCCGTGTGGGCCGGCACCACCGGCAAGATGGACGACGTCCCGGTCGTCGACATCCGCCGCTTCGAGAAGGAACTGCTGGAGTTCCTGCACCGCAAGCACCAGCCGCTCATGACCTCCATCAAGGAGGGCGGCAAGATGTCGGACGACACGCTCACGGCCGTCGCCGACGCGATCGCGGAGTTCAAGAAGCAGTTCGAGACGAGCGACGGCAAGCTGCTCGGCGAGGACGTTCCTGCCGCTGCCGCCAAGTGACGTAAGGAAGGGACCTGACTCATGGGAGCCCAGCTCCGGGTCTACAAGCGTCGCATCCGATCCGTCAGCGCGACCAAGAAGATCACGAAGGCGATGGAGATGATCGCCGCCTCGCGCGTCGTCAAGGCGCAGCGCAAGGTGGCGGCCTCCACGCCGTACGCGACCGAGCTGACGCGCGCGGTCACGGCGGTCGGCACCGGCTCGAACACCAAGCACCCGCTCACCACGGAGGCGGAGAACCCGACCCGTGCCGCGGTCCTGCTCCTCACGAGCGACCGTGGCCTGGCCGGCGCCTTCAACTCCAACGCCATCAAGACGGCGGAGCAGCTGACCGAGCGCCTGGAGCGCGACGGCAAGCAGGTCGACACGTACATCGTCGGCCGGCGCGGTGTCGCCCACTACAACTTCCGTGAGCGCAAGGTCGCGGAGTCGTGGACGGGCTTCACCGACGAGCCGACGTACGCGGACGCCAAGAAGGTCGCGGCGCCCCTGATCGAGGCCATCGAGAAGGAGACGGCGGACGGCGGCGTGGACGAACTCCACATCGTCTACACCGAGTTCGTCTCGATGATGACGCAGACGGCGCTGGACGCCCGGCTGCTGCCGCTGCGCCTCGAGGAGGTCGCGGAGGAGGCCGCCCCCAAGGGGGAGATCCTCCCGCTGTACGACTTCGAGCCCTCGGCGGAGGACGTCCTCGACGCCCTGCTGCCGCGCTATGTGGAGAGCCGCATCTACAACGCGCTGCTCCAGTCGGCCGCTTCGAAGCACGCCGCCACGCGGCGCGCGATGAAGTCGGCCACGGACAACGCCGGAGAGCTCATCGAGACGCTCACCCGGCTTGCCAACCAGGCCCGCCAGGCCGAAATCACCCAGGAAATCAGCGAGATCGTCGGTGGCGCCAGTGCCCTGGCCGACGCGACCGCGGGGAGTGACCGATAAATGACCACCACTGTTGAGACCGCGACGGCTACGGGCCGCGTCGCCCGGGTCATCGGCCCGGTCGTCGACGTGGAGTTCCCCGTCGACGCGATGCCGGACATCTACCAGGCCCTGCACGTCGAGGTCGCCGACCCGGCGAACCAGGGCGAGAAGAAGACGCTGACCCTGGAGGTCGCCCAGCACCTGGGTGACGGCCTGGTCCGCGCGATCTCCATGCAGCCGACCGACGGTCTGGTCCGCCAGGCCCCGGTCGTCGACACCGGCGCGCCGATCACCGTGCCGGTCGGCGACTTCACCAAGGGCAAGGTGTTCAACACCCTCGGTGAGGTGCTGAACGTCGACGAGACCTACGACGGCGAGCGCTGGCCGATCCACCGCAAGGCCCCGAACTTCGACGAGCTCGAGTCCAAGACCGAGATGTTCGAGACGGGCGTCAAGGTCATCGACCTGCTCACCCCGTACGTCAAGGGCGGCAAGATCGGTCTGTTCGGCGGCGCCGGCGTCGGCAAGACGGTGCTCATCCAGGAGATGATCTACCGTGTCGCCAACAACCACGACGGTGTCTCCGTGTTCGCCGGTGTCGGCGAGCGCACCCGTGAGGGCAACGACCTGATCGAGGAGATGTCCGACTCGGGCGTCATCGACAAGACCGCGCTGGTCTTCGGCCAGATGGACGAGCCCCCGGGCACCCGTCTGCGCGTCGCGCTGGCCGGCCTGACCATGGCCGAGTACTTCCGCGACGTCCAGAAGCAGGACGTGCTGTTCTTCATCGACAACATCTTCCGCTTCACGCAGGCCGGTTCCGAGGTCTCCACGCTGCTCGGCCGTATGCCGTCCGCGGTGGGTTACCAGCCGAACCTGGCCGACGAGATGGGCCTCCTCCAGGAGCGCATCACCTCGACCCGCGGTCACTCGATCACCTCGATGCAGGCGATCTACGTCCCCGCCGACGACCTGACCGACCCGGCCCCGGCCACCACCTTCGCCCACCTCGACGCGACGACGGTTCTGTCCCGTCCGATCTCCGAGAAGGGCATCTACCCGGCCGTGGACCCGCTGGACTCCACGTCCCGGATCCTGGACCCGCGCTACATCGCGCAGGACCACTACGAGTGCGCCATGCGCGTCAAGGGGATCCTGCAGAAGTACAAGGACCTCCAGGACATCATCGCGATCCTCGGTATCGACGAGCTCGGCGAGGAGGACAAGCTCGTCGTCCACCGCGCCCGTCGCGTGGAGCGCTTCCTGTCCCAGAACACCCACGTCGCCAAGCAGTTCACCGGCGTGGACGGCTCGGACGTGCCGCTCGAGGAGTCGATCGCCGCGTTCAACGCGATCTGCGACGGCGAGTACGACCACTTCCCCGAGCAGGCGTTCTTCATGTGCGGTGGTCTCGAGGACCTGAAGAAGAACGCGAAGGAGCTGGGCGTCTCCTGAACTCGCCGAGTTCATGTGAGAGGGGCGCGGGCGCACCCGTCGGGGTGTGTCCAGCCCCTCTCTCCACGCCCACTAGAATTGACCCCAACACCCGGCACCCCCGCCGGGTGGTGACCCGAGGAGCCACCCTTGGCTGCTGAGCTGCACGTCGAGCTGGTCGCCGCCGACCGCCAGGTCTGGTCCGGCGAGGCCACCCTGGTCGTCGCGCGCACCACGTCCGGCGACATCGGCGTCATGCCCGGTCACCAGCCGCTGCTCGGTGTGCTGGAGTCGGGCCCGGTGACCATCCGTACGAGTGAAGGTGGAACGGTCGTCGCCGCGGTGCACGGCGGTTTCATCTCGTTCGCGGACAACAAGCTGTCCCTGCTGGCCGAGATCGCCGAGCTGTCGGACGAGATCGATGTCCAGCGGACGGAGCGGGAGCTGGAGCGCGCGAAGGCGGAGGGCGACGCCGCCGCCGAGCGCCGCGCGGATGTCCGCCTGCGTGCGGCGGCGGCGAGCTGAGCCCACACTCGTCCGCCGTATGACGTCACTCAGCCGCGGCCGGCCCGGAGCAATCCGGTGCCGGTCGCGGCTGAGGCAGATGTGGGTGTTTTTTCCGTTTCATTACTCAAGCGCAGAAGCAGTTCCACTACCGAGGAGACGAGGAGGTCGGTGCCGATGGTCCTCGCTCTGACTGTGTGCGGGATCGTGGTCGCGCTCGTGGTGGTGGGGTTGTTCCTCTTCGGGCTGCGGCGCAGGCTGATCCAGCGCTCCGGCGGGACCTTCGACTGCTCCCTGCGCTGGGACGTGTCCGAGAAACCGGACGCGGGCGGCAAGGGCTGGTCCTACGGCGTCGCCCGCTACAACGGCGACCGGATCGAGTGGTACCGGGTCTTCTCCTACGCCTTCCGCCCGCGCCGCACCCTGGAGCGCGCGCAGATCGAGGTGGCCGGCCGCCGGCTGCCCGAGGGCGAGGAGGAACTGGCGCTGCTCTCCGACGCGGTGGTCCTCGCCTGTACCCATCGGGGCACGCGCCTCGAACTCGCCATGAGCGAAGACGCGCTGACCGGATTCCTCGCGTGGCTGGAAGCAGCCCCGCCCGGACAGCGAGTGAATGTGGCGTAGCCGCATTCACCCTCCCCCGGACGAAGCCGAGGGGGAGCGAACGCGGCCACTGAGCGGAGACTGCTCGCCTACAGGTTGCTGCTGATGGCGTTCACCAGTTCGCCGTTGCTGGTGTCGCCGCTGAACTCCCAGAAGAAGGCTCCGCCGAGCCCCTGGGACTTGGCCCAGCTCATCTTCCCGGCGATGGTCGACGGGGTGTCGTACGACCACCAGTTGCTGCCGCAGTGGGCGTACGCCGTGCCCGCGACGGTGCCGGTGACCGGGCAGGACGACTTGAGCACCTTGTAGTCCTCGATGCCCTGCTCGTAGGTGCCGGCCGCAGGTCCCGTGGCCGTGCCGCCCGGGGCGTCCTGGGTGACGCCGGTCCAGCCGCGGCCGTAGAAGCCGATGCCGATGAGCAGCTTGCTCGCGGGGACGCCGACGGACTTGTACTTGGCGATCGCGTCGGCCGTGTCGAAGCCGGCCTTCGGGATGCCGGAGTACGAGGTGAGCGGGGAGTGCGGGGCGGTCGGGCCCTGGGCGTCCCAGGCGCCGAAGAAGTCGTACGACATCACGTTGTACCAGTCGACGTACTGGGAGGCGCCGGCGTAGTCCGCGGCCTCGATCTTGCCGCCGGAGGAGCCGTCGGCGGTGACCGCCGCGGTGACCAGGGCCTTGGAGCCGAACTTGGCGCGCAGCGCGGCCATCACGTTCTTGAAGGCCGCCGCCCCGCTGGTGTCGCAGGACAGGCCGCAGGCGTTGGGGTACTCCCAGTCGATGTCGATGCCGTCGAAGACGTCGGCCCAGCGCGGGTCCTCGACCAGCTTGTAGCAGGAGTCGGCGAACGCCGCCGGGTTGGCCGCCGCCTGGGCGAAGCCGCCGGACCAGGTCCAGCCGCCGAAGGACCACAGCACCTTGAGGTTCGGGTACTTGGCCTTCAGTTCGCGCAGCTGGTTGAAGTTGCCGCGCAGCGGCTGGTCCCAGGTGTCGGCGACACCGCTCACCGACTGGTCGGCGGTGAAGGCCTTGTCGTAGTCGGCGTAGGAGTCGCCGATCGCGCACTGGCCGTTCGTCACGTTGCCGAAGGCGTAGTTGATGTGGGTGATCTTCGCCGCCGAGCCGGACGTCACCAGGTTCTTGACGTTGTAGTTGCGGCCGTAGATGCCCCACTCGGTGAAGTAGCCGAGCTTGACCTTGTCGCCGGTGGTCGGGGGAGTGGTGGTGCCGCCGGTGGTGTGCACCTTGACCGCGCCGCTGACCGGGCCGGTCTGGTCGGCGGTGTCGCGGGCCTGCACGGTGTAGGAGTAGTCGGTGCCGGCGGTCAGGCCGCTGTCCGTGTACGAGGTCGTCGTCACGGTGCCGACGACCTTGCCGTCGCGCAGGACGTCGTAGTTCTTGACGCCCTTGTCGTCGGTGGCCGCGCCCCAGGAGAGCTTGACCGAGGTGTCGGTGACGTCGGAGGCGGTCGGCGTGCCGGGCGCGGAGGGCGCCGCGTCACCGGGGACCGTCGTACCGTCGCAACTGTCGCCGTTGAGCTTGCAGTTGCTCGGCGAGCCGGAGCCGGAGCCGTTGAAGCCGAAGGAGACGGAGGCGCCGGGGGCGATGGTGCCGTTGTAGGACTTGTTCTTGGCGGTCCAGTGGGTGCCGGAGCTGGTGACGTCCGCGTCCCAGGCGGAGGTGACGGACGTCCCCGAGGGGAAGTCCCACTCGACGGTCCACGAACTGATGCTGGTGGAGCCGGTGTTCTTGATGGTCCACTGACCGCCGAAGCCGGTACCCCAGTCGCTGGACTTGGTGTAGGTGGCCGTGGCGTTGGTCGCGGCCTGGGCGGGGCTCGCGAGACCGACGAGGCCGGCCAGGGGGAGCAACAGGGTCGCGAACCCTGCCGCGGCTCTGTGTCTGAAGCGCATGCTGCGCCTCCTCGCTAGGGGGAGTTGAGGATGTCGTGAGCATGACTGAGCCTTCACGCCCACGGTGCTGCGAGAGTAGAAAGGTCTGGACCACGGGTCAATAGGTCTGGACCACTTGGCCGGTACGGCTCGCCTGATCCCCAACTCCCGCGCCGCAGCCGCCGCTTGCGCCCCCCGCACCGGATCGCCCACCTGGCCTGCCGCGCTCCCGGCACCGGGTCGTACGCTGACCCGGCGGACGAGGAGGGGCACATGACGGACGCGGCGGGGCAGGGCGCGGTGCTGGTCGTCGACGACGACGCGGCCATCCGGCGCTCGCTGGAGCGCGGCCTGAGGCTGAGCGGGTTCGCGGTGCGGACCGCCGCCGACGGGCCGCAGGCGCTGGCCGCGATCCGGGACGTACCGCCCGACGTGCTGGTGCTGGACGTGTCGATGCCCGGCATGAGCGGCATCGAGGTGTGCACCCGGCTGCGCGACGAGGGCCGGGACCTGCCGGTGCTGATGCTCTCCGCGCTGGACGAGACCGCCGACCGGATCGCCGGCCTCCAGGCGGGCGGCGACGACTACCTCGTCAAGCCCTTCGCCCTGCAGGAACTGGTGCTCCGGCTGCGCGCCCTGCTGCGCCGCCGCCCGCCGGCCGGCCGGGATCGGCTCAGGGTGGCGGACCTGGTCGTCGACCCCGCCGCCCGCACCGCCGAGCGGGACGGCAGCCCGCTGGACCTCACCCGGCGCGAGTTCGAACTGCTGGAGGTGCTCGCCCGCAACGCCGGCCTCGTCCTCACCCGCGACCAGCTCCTGGAACGGGTGTGGGGCTACGACTTCGACGTGCGCACCGACGCCGTCGACACCTTCGTCAGCTATCTGCGGCGCAAACTGGAGGCCGAGGGGCGGCCCCGGCTGATCCACACCGTGCGCGGCGTGGGCTTCGTGCTGAGGGAACGGCCATGAGGCTCTCCACCCGGATCGCCCTCGCCGTCGGCTGCACCGTCCCACTGCTGGTCCTCGCCGCCGGCGGACTGCTGCTGGGCCTCGTCGCCCGGGATCTGCACCGGGCCGAGGACCGGCACCTCCAGCAGCGCGCCGTGGCCCTGGGTCCCGAGGCCCGCGCCCTGCTGCGGGCCTCGGCGAACGGCCGGCCCAAGGCCGCCGACACCCGCGAGCGGCGGCTGTTCAGCACGGCTCTCGACGTCGGCGTACGGCTCGTCGGACCGGGCGCCGCCTTCAGGGGCGGCCCCCAGCCGGACCCGTCCGTGACCCTGCCCGAGAAGTCCGCCGGCTTCGTCACCGTCCGCTCCGGCGGGCGCAGTTGGCGGGCCCTCGTCCGGCAGATCCGCACCCCCGGCGCCTCCGGCACCCTGTGGCTGTTCGCGCCCGACAGCGTCGACCGCGCTCAGGTCCGGCTCGTCCGCAACCGGGTGATCCTCAGCGCCGTGCTCGCCGCGCCCCTGTCCGGACTGCTCGCCTGGGGCCTGGCCGCCGGGGCGAGCGCGCCCCTCGCCCGCCTCACCCGTCGCACCGCCGGACTCGATCCGCGCACCAGCACCGCCCGGCTGCCGGAGGAACGCACCGGCGTACGGGAGGTCGACGAACTCGCCGCGACCCTCAGGACCGTCCTCGCCCGCTACGACGAACAGGCCGCCCGCACCGGCCAGGCCCTGGACACCGCCCGCTCCTTCTCCTCGGCCGCCGCGCACGAACTGCGCACCCCGCTGATGAGCATGGGCACCAACCTCGACATCCTCACCGCCCACCCCGGTCTGCCGGCGGCGGAGCGCGCCGAGGTGCTGGCCGACCTGCACCGCGAACACGCCCGGCTGCTCGGCCTGCTGGAGATGCTGCGGGACCTGGGCCGGGCGGATCTGGTGGAGGCCGACGCGTTCCGGCCCGTCGACCTCTCCGACCTCGCCGACGCGGCCGTGGCCGAGGCCCGCCGCCGATCCCCGGACGCGGACATCACCCTCGACGCCGCACCCGGGCTCACCGTGCACGGCTGGGAACCGGGCCTCAGGCTGCTGCTGGACAACCTGCTCGGCAACGCCCTCGCCCACGGCCGCGACGCCGCGGGCCGGGCACGGGTGCGGGTCGGCGTGACCGGAGCCGAGGACGGGCTCCTCGTCACGGTCGACGACCAGGGTCCCGGCGTGCCGCCCGACGCCCGCGCCCGGATCTTCGATCGGTTCCGGCGGGGCCCGGACAGCGCGGGCTCCGGGCTCGGCCTCACCCTCGTCGCCCAGCAGGCGGCCCTGCACCGGGGGAGCGTCACCGTCACGGACGGCCCGGACGGCACCGGCGCCCGCTTCACGGTACGGCTGCCCGCGGACGGCGGTGGCCTGCCCGCGGAGGGCGGGGCACTGCCGGCCCGACGCGACTGGCTGATCGGCGCAGCCGGGGCAAACCGGTCACAGAGTTTCCCCAAAGACCGTCCCTAGCCTCCGTCCCGTACGGACGGCGACCCGCCCGTCCGGAAAGCGGCCGGACCGGCGACCGGGCCGGTCCGGGAGGGAAACGGAGAGACCGATGAACGCACGACGACGTACGCGCACGCTGCTCGCGGGCGGCGCGATGGCGGCCGTACTGGCGGTGGCCGGCACCGCCGGGACCGCGTCGGCCGACAGCACGCCGAAGCCGGCCCCGACCGGCGACGGAGCGCAGAAGCTGTGCAAGCGGGTGCCGAGGATCGACCGCCGGATCGAGCGCGCCCTGAAGCGGCTGGACGCCGGGCCCGGCACCCGTGGCTCGATCGCCCGGCTGCAGCAGCGGGTGGACAACGCCGAGAAGGCGGGCCACACCGCGGTCGCCACCTTCCTCAAGGACCGGCTGGAGTTCCGCAAGTCTCTGGTGACCACCCTGAAGCAGCGCCAGAAGGACCTGGGCGACGTGCGCACCTGGTGCCAGGCCGACGGCGGCGGGAAGGCGGCGAGCTGATGCGGGCGCGGCGGGCGGCGGCCGCCCTGCCGGCGGTGGCCCTGCTCGCGGCGCTCACCGCGGGCTGCGCCCACCACGACGCCGCCTCCCCGAAGACGCCATCGGTGTCCGGCACGCCCGCGCCCTCCGGCTACGCGGAGATGCGGAAGAAGGTGGACGCGGCCGAGTCGGCGGCCGCGGCGGCCGACCGGGACGCCGCGAGCGACACCGCCCGCTGACCCGCGCGGGCCCCGGTGGGCGCGGCCGGCTCTGCCCACCGGGGTCCCACGGTGCCGGAGGGCCGGCTCAGCCGCGCTCCCCGCCCGGCACCCACAGCACGTCCCCGGTCTCCTTGTTCGCCACGCGGGCCAGGATGAACAGCAGGTCGGACAGCCGGTTGAGGTAGGTCGCCGTGAGCGGGTTCATCGTGTCGCCGTGCGCCTCCAGGGCCGCCCAGGTGGAGCGCTCGGCGCGGCGTACGACCGTGCAGGCCTGGTGCAGCAGGGCCGCGCCCGGGGTGCCGCCGGGCAGGATGAAGGAGCGGAGCTTGTCCAGCTGCTCGTTGAAGCGGTCGCAGTCCGCCTCCAGCCGGTCGACGTAGAACTGCTCCACCCTGAGCGGCGGGAACTGCGGGTTCTCCACCACCGGCGTCGACAGGTCCGCGCCCACGTCGAACAGGTCGTTCTGGACGCGCGTGAGCACCTTGACGACCTCCGCGTCCAGGCCGCCCAGCGCGATCGCGGTGCCGATCACCGCGTTGGCCTCGTTGGCGTCGGCGTAGGCGGAGATCCGCAGATCGGTCTTGGCGACCCGGCTCATGTCGCCGAGCGCCGTGGTGCCCTTGTCGCCGGTCCTGGTGTAGATGCGCGTCAGATTGACCATGCGACCAGCGTAGTTACGCCCCGGCCGTCCGGAACACCCGTGTGCCCACCGTCACCGCCGCCGCCGCGAAGGCGACGGCGACCAGGACGCCGTAGAGCATGTGCGCGCTGGTGTACTGCCCGACGTACGCGTCGCGCACCGCGTCCACCAGATAGCGGAACGGCACGAAGTGCGACAGCACGTCCAGCCAGGCGGGCGCCAGGGTCATCGGGAGCATCAGGCCGGACAGCAGCATCGACGGCATCGACACCATGTTGATCAGCGGGCCGAACTCCTGCGGTGTGCGGACCCTCATGCCGAGCGCGTACGACAGCGAGGCCAGCGACAGGGTGAGCAGGGCGACGAAGCCGAAGCCGATCAGGACGCCGGCGAGCGGCGCGCGCAGCCCCATCGGCAGCGCGGCCAGCACCAGCAGCACCGCCTGGAAGACGAGGACCGTCGCGTCGCGCAGCACCCGGCCGAGCAGCAGCGCGAGCCGGCTGACCGGGGTGACCCGCATCCGCTCCACCACCCCCTGCCCCTTCTCCACGATGACCGCGAACCCGGAGAACAGGGCACCGAACAGGCCGAGTTGGAGCAGCAGGCCGGGCACGAGCACCTGCCAGGAGCTGCCCGCGCCGCCGAGCGGCAGACGCGTCAGCAGCGGACCGAAGAAGACCAGGTAGAGCAGCGGCGTGAGCACCCCGAACAGCAGGGCGAACCGGGAGCGCAGCGACTGGCGCAGATAACGGCCGTAGACGAGGGCCGTGTCGTGCAGAAGCATCGGGGGTTCCTAGACGGCTACGGGGACGGAGTCGGCCGGGACCGGCCCGCGTCCGGTGATGGCGAGGAAGGTGTCCTGGAGGGAGGCGTCGATGGATCCGCCGTACCGGAGCTTGAGCGCGGACGGCGTGCCCTCGGCGGCGACCGCGCCCCGGTCCACGACCACCAGGCGGTCGGCGAGGGCGTCGGCCTCGTCCAGGTAGTGGGTGGTCAGGAAGACGGTCGTGCCGTGCTCGTCGCGCAGCCGGCGGACCAGGTCCCACAGGTCGGCGCGGCTGCCGGGGTCGAGCCCGGTCGTCGGCTCGTCCAGGAACAGCACCTTCGGCCGGTGGGTGAGCGCCATCGCGATGTCCAGCCGCCGCCGCTGCCCGCCGGAGAGGGCGCCGGCCTTCCGGTCGAGGAACCCGGTGAGGCCCAGCTCCCGCGCCAGGTCCTGAGCGCGCCGCGCCGCCTCGGCCTTCGGCAGGCGGTACATCCGCCCCTGGGTGACCAGCTCCTCCCGCACGGTGATCTGCGGGTCGACCCCGCCGGACTGGGCGACGCACCCGATCGCGGCGCGCACCCCCGCCGGGTCCGTCGCCAGATCGTGCCCGGCGACGGTGGCCGCGCCGCCGGTCGGCTTCAGCAGGGTGGTGAGCATCCGCAGGGTGGTCGTCTTGCCGGCGCCGTTGGGTCCGAGGAAGCCGAGGATCTCGCCCTCCTGGACGGCGAGGTCGACACCGCGCACGGCCTCGACGGGGCCGGTCTTGCTCTGGAAGGTGCGCGCGAGTCCCGCCGCGCTGATGACTGCTGCCATGCCCCCAGAAAAACAGAGCCACCCAAAAATTGCAATGTCACCAACTTTTCATAGCCACCAAGTCAGCGCTGCCGATCTACGATGACGCCATGGCAGAGGGGCTCAGGGAGCGGAAGAAGCGCGAGACCAGGCAGCGCATCTCGGACATCGCCACAGGGCTGTTCATCGAGCGCGGCTTCATGGCGGTGACCATGGCGGACGTGGCCGAGGCGGCGGACGTCTCCGTGAACACCGTCTACAACTACTTCCCCGCCAAGGAGGACCTCTTCTTCGACCGCTCCGCCGGGGTGGTCGACCGGCTCGCCCGCTGGGTGCGCGGCCGGGACCCGGGGGAGTCCGCCGCCCGCGCCGTACTGCGCGAACTGCGCGAGGAGGTCGAGGCCGTCTCCCCACGGGTCGGTCTCATGGAGGGCTACGACCGCTTCATGCGGGTGATCCACGACGCCCCGCCGCTGCGCTCCCGGCTGTGGAGCCTCCAGCAGGAGATCCACGACGCCCTGGAGGCGGCCCTGCGCCAGGAGACCGGCGCCGCCGACACCGACCCGCTGCCCGGCCTGATCGCGGGTCAGATCTGCTGGATCCACCAGACCGTCTTCACCACCATCGGCCGCCGCCTCCTCGCCGGCAGCAAACCGGCCGAAGTGTCCCGAGAGGTACTGGTCCTCCTGGACGACATCGAGGACCTCTTGGGGGAAAAGGTCCTGAACTATGCCGTACGGGCGGCTTCCTGAGCCGTCCGTGCCGCCAAGCGACGCCGATTCCCGGGGAATTGACCTTTCCGTGTCCCGGGCACGCATCCCGTCGGATCCGCCGACCGGGGGCCCGCCGAGCCTGTCGTATCGGACGTGACCGGTGTCTCACCCTCTGAGACCGTGACACGCGTTACTAACCGCTCACACAGCGGTGTCGGAGCGCTAGGGTCCGCCGGAGAAGCAGACTTGGAGCGCGTTCGAGGGAGTCGGAGTGGCAGGGAAGCTCGCCGTCATCGGGGCCGGTCTCATGGGGTCCGGGATCGCTCAGGTCGCCGCGCAGGCGGGCTGGGACGTCGTCCTGCGCGACGTCACCGACGACGCGCTCAAGCGCGGCACCGACGGCATCAAGGCCTCGTACGACAAGTTCGTGAGCAAGGGCAAGCTGGCCGCGGACGACGCCGAGGCCGCCCTCGCCCGCATCACGCCGACCACCGACCTGGACGCGGCGGCCGACGCCGACGTCGTGGTCGAGGCCGTCTTCGAGAAGCTCGAAGTGAAGCACGAGATCTTCCGCGCCCTCGACAAGATCGTGCGCCCGGAGACCGTGCTCGCCTCCAACACCTCCGCCATCCCGATCACCAAGATCGCGGCGGCCACCGAGCACCCCGAGCGGGTCGTCGGCGTCCACTTCTTCTCGCCGGTGCCGATGATGCAGCTCGTCGAGCTGGTCCGCGGCTACAAGACGAGCGACGAAACCCTCGCCACCGCGCGCGAGTTCGCCGAGTCCGTCGGCAAGACCTGCATCGTCGTCAACCGCGACGTGGCCGGCTTCGTCACCACCCGGCTCATCTCGGCCCTCGTCGTGGAGGCGACCAAGCTGTACGAGTCGGGCGTCGCCACCGCCGAGGACATCGACCTCGCCTGCAAGCTGGGCTTCGGGCACGCCATGGGCCCCCTCGCCACCGCCGACCTCACCGGCGTCGACATCCTGCTCCACGCCACCAGCAACATCTACACCGAGTCCCAGGACGAGAAGTTCGCCCCGCCGGAGCTGATGCGCCGGATGGTGGACGCCGGTGACATCGGCCGCAAGAGCGGGCAGGGCTTCTACAAGTACTGAGGCGACCCGTCACCGACATTCACCCCGGGAACATCACCCCCCGGGGTGAATTCGGTATCGGTTCGCTTACAAGCAGCAACCGCACCACCACTGACACAGTCAGACGGTGCAACGTCACGGAGTAGCCAACCGCACTCAACGGGGAGCGCATATGCACATCAGGGGCGACCACGCCGAGCTGGTCGTCGGGGGCCGCCTCGACGTCCGCAGCGCGGCGGACGCCCGTACGGCCCTGCACTCGGCCGTCGACGGCGGCGTCGGCGACCTGGTGCTCGACCTGTCCGAACTGGACTCCTGGGACGCCACCGGACTCGGCGTGATCATGGGCGCCCATCGGCGGGCCGGCCGCTGCGGGCGCCGTCTGGTGCTGCGCGGTGTCCCGCCGCAGATGCAGCGCCTGCTGGTCGCCACCCGCCTGCACCGCATCCTCGCCATCGAGGGCGGCATCGGAGTGGAGTCGCTGCCCCGGGTGTGACCTTGGGGGGCGTACGGCGCCCGGAGGGACGCGTCGGGCGGGTGCGGCCGGCGGGGCGGACGGCCGGCTCGGGTGCCGTACGGCGCCGGCTCGGGCCCGCGGGGCCGCGGCGCAACCGTGCGAGCAGGTGTGAAACGGGCGACGGGGGAGACCCGGACGCAGCCGCCGAAGCGCACGTCGCGGGCAATCCTCACCGGACTGTGACGTCTCGGACCGCACGGCACCCCGCCCTGTCGGAGATACTGTGCGAAGGTTTAGGGTTCGGTCGCCCGCCGTCTCGCAACCCTCGATCGAGCGGGCCCGGACCAGAAGCGACAGCGCGGTGTGCGACAAGGCCGGGAGGGGCCGGACATCACGGGCACACGACGCTTTTGGGGGGCTTGAACCTATGGACCCGATCGACGCGGGACCCGAGGAGCACGGCCAGGCGCACAGCCGCCGCCCGCCCCGGGAATCCCTGACCTCCGACTTCGCCCAGAGCACGCCGTCGCTCGCCCGCACGGCGCACGTCGTCTCCGGCGACCTGCTGCTGACGGTGAACCCCGTCGACGGCAGCGAGATAGAACCCTGCCCGCCCGTCGAACGCCCGGGGCGGCCCCGCAAGCGCACCGCCGCCGAGCGCGCCGAGACCGAGCGGGCCGCCCGGCCGCCCGTGCCGCCGGGCCCCGCCCAGCCGGCGCTGTCGCTGGTGGAACGCCAGGACGAACGCGAGCGCCTGGTCCGGCTGCTGGCGCGCGGCCGCTCCGTCCGGCTCACCGGGCCCGGCGGCTCCGGCCGCACCGCCCTGCTCGACCTCGTCGGCGAGGACTGCCAGGACCTCGCCCCCGACGGCGTGGTGCGCCTGAACGGCTTCCACCGCACCGCGCACGACCTCCTGTACGACCTCTTCCACGCCGTCTACGACAGCCCGCGCCACCGCCTGGAACCGGACGAGCTGCGCGCGCTCGTGAGGGAGATCGGCGCGGTCGTCGTCCTGGACGACGTCGAGTTCGGCGGCGCCGCCCTCGACGAACTGCTCGACGCCACCCCCGAGTGCGCGTTCCTGATCGGCGCCACCCCCGACGTGCCCCCGCCCTCCCCCGAGTCGGAGGTCGAGGAGGTCTTCCTCAGCGGCCTCGACCGGGCCGGCGGCGAGGAGGTCCTGGAGCGCACCGCGGGCCGCGTCCTCACCGAGGAGGAGGCCAACTGGGCCGGCGACCTGTGGTTCGAGTCCGAGGGCCTGCCGCTGCGGTTCGTCCAGGCCGGCGCGCTGCTCCGGCAGCGCGACCAGCTGCGGGCCGGCGCCGGGGCGGTGGACGAGTACGGCGTCTTCGAGGACGTACGCCCCCCGGCCGAACTGCCCGTGGAGACGGCCGACGACGTCCCGCTGCCCTCCCTCGGCGAGGCCGCCGCGCCCGCCCCGCTGCTCGCCTCCCGGCTCAGCGCCTCCGCCCGCGCCACCCTGCGCTTCGCCGTCGCCCTCGGCGGCGAGGTGCCGCACCAGGCGCATCTGCCGGCCCTGATAGGCGACACCCATGCCGACGCCGCCCTCGGCGAGCTGGCCGCCTGCGGACTGGTCTCCCCGGTAGGCGCCCGCTACCGGCTCGCGGCGGGCGTGCTGACCCAGCTGGAGGCCGCCGGATACGCCGACGACGCCCAGGCCCAGGCGCTGGCCGCCGCCGAGCACTACGCCTGGTGGGCCGGGCATCCGTCGGTCACCCCCGAGCGGGTGTGCGCGGAGGCCGACGCGGTGCTGGCCGCGCTCGCCGCGATCGTGCCGCACACCGTTCCGGCCGCCGAAGGGGAACAGAGCTGCGCGGTACGGCTGGCCCGCACGGCCGCGCCCGCGTTCGCCGCCGGGCTGCACTGGAGCGCCTGGGAACGCGCCCTGCGCTCCGGCGCCGAGGCCTCCCGGCTCGCCGGTGAGGTGTCCGAACAGGCCTACTTCCACCACGAGTTGGGCGTCCTCGCGCTGTGCGGCGGCCGGCTCGACCGGGCCCGCGCCGAGCTGGAGGCGTCCATCGGGCTGCGCGGCGCGCTCGCGGACAAGCGCGGCACGGTCGCCGGCCGGCGCGCCCTCGCCCTCGTCGCCGACCTCTCGGGCGACGTGCCGGGGATCGCGGCGACGGCGGGGGAGGAGCAGCCGGAGATACGCCACGAGGAGTCGGCGCCGCCGCCGTACGTGCCCCTCGGCGACCCCCTGGTCACCCGCCGGCTCCCGGCCGCCGCGCCGGCCGGCGGCGGCTTCCGCCGGCTGGCCCGCCGCAACCTCGTCGCGGCCGGCTCCGGGGCCCTGCTCGCCGCTGTGCTCGGTACGGTCGTCACGCTCGGCATGACCTCCAACGACAACGCCGGCAAGAACCCGGCCGGCAAGGTCGACGTCAACCCCTCGGCGAGCCAGGACTCGTCCGACGGCTCGCTGGGCGCCGACCCCAACCAGACCCCACGGGCCGGCACCGGCTCGGCCGCCCCGGTGACGCATCCGACGGACCCGGGCCCCGACGGCACCTACGGCACGACGGACGACCCGACCCCGCCCCGGCCGACCACATCCCCCTCGACCAGTCCGAGCCACACCAAGGGCACGGGGGGCGGGGGCACGACGCCGACGCCGTCCAAGTCCCGTACGACGAAGCCGGGTTCGCCGACGCCGACGAAGACGTCCCCCTCGGGCACGCCGACCTCGCCCTCGCCGTCCAAGTCGCCCACCCCGACGCCTACGCCGAGCCAGTCGTCGAGCCCGACCACGACGGACACGGCAAGCGGCCCGGCGTCCACCGTCCCCGCGAGCGCGTCCCAGAGCACGGGCACGGGCACCCCGACCGGCTCGGGCACGGTGATGTGACGCGGGCCCGGCGCTGCGGGCACGAGCGCCGCGGCGCCGGCCGCAGCCCGGTCAGAACAGGCGGAGTTTGTCGTCCTCGATGCCGCGCAGGGCGTCGTAGTCGAGGATGTGGCAGTTGATGCCGCGGTCGGTGGCGAGGACGCGGGCCTGGGGCTTGATCTCCTGGGCGGCGAAGACGCCGCGGACCGGGGCGAGATGGGGATCGCGGTTCAACAGCTCCAGGTAGCGCGTGAGTTGCTCGACGCCGTCGATCTCGCCCCGGCGCTTGATCTCGACCGCGACCGTCTGCCCCTCCGCGTCCCGGCACAGGATGTCCACCGGGCCGATCGCCGTCATGTACTCGCGCCGGATCAGCGTGTATCCGTCGCCGAGCGTCTCGATGCGGTCGGCGAGCAGCTCCTGAAGGTGCGCTTCCACGCCGTCCTTGATCAGACCCGGGTCCACGCCGAGTTCGTGCGAGGAGTCGTGGAGGATCTCCTCCATCGTGATGATCAGTTTCTCGCCCGCTTTGTTGACGACGGTCCACACGCCCTCTTCCTCGCCGGTGCCCTCCTTGAGCGTGCAGGGCGGCGACATCCAGTTGAGGGGCTTGTAGGCCCGGTCGTCGGCGTGGATGGAGACGCTGCCGTCCGCCTTGACCAGGATCAGGCGGGGTGCCGAGGGCAGGTGGGCGGTGAGCCGGCCGGCGTAGTCGACCGAGCATCGGGCAATGACGAGACGCATGGTCGGCAACGCTACTCGACGGCCTGAGGTGCGCGCGATCCGCCCGTCCCGCTCCCGATCGATCGCCCCAATTGTCCCTGGAAACTCTTGTTCATCCCTGGCCGATTGTGCCTGTAAAGGGATCGTTCCATATACGCATTCTGCTGGTGTGGTCACCGACCGTTGCCTACGGTAGTGAACGGGAGGTCGCCGCATAGGTACTGAGCGTGTTCGATATCGCGAACTCCCTTACCCGTCCGGCAACCCCTGCTCTTCGGGGGTGCGAGAGGAGAACCCATGTCGCTCGACGTCTCACCGGCCCTACTCGAACAGGCCGAGCGAGGCGAGGTCGACGAAGCAGCATTCGTCGACTGCGTCCGGACCTCCCTGCCCTACGCATGGGAGATGATCAGCTCCCTGGTGGCCCAGCTGAAGGTCGACGGCGGACCGTTCGCCGACAACCAGACGCCCCCGCCGGACGAGCAGGCACGCGGTCAGCTGCTGCGTGCGCTCGCGAGTGACGCCATCCGCGGCGCCCTGCAGCGGCACTTCGGCGTGCGGCTGGCGTTCCAGAACTGCCACCGGGTGGCGGTGTTCCCGCTGGACGCCTCGGTGGACGAGACGCTGGCCCGCTTCACCTCGGTGCGCAGTCAGTTGCTCAACCAGTCGCCGGAGCTTCGGGACTGCTGACGGGCAGCCCCGCTTCGGCGGACCACGTGAGCCGCTTGCTTGCCGCTCCACCCGGGGGAGGTGCATGCAGTACTGGGGCGGCAAGCCCCCAGGCGGGGGGAGTCGCGGTCCCGCTCAGCGCAGCTGGGGCAGCACCTCGGCACCGAGCCGCCGCAGGTTCTCCTCCGTCGCGGCGAGATCGCCCGAGCCCTCCACGAGCAGGGCGAAGCGCGAGATGCCGGTGCGCTCCGCGGTGGCCGTGAGCCGGTCGGCGGCCAGCCGGGGGGTGCCGACCGGGTGCAGGCCGCAGAGCAGCTCGGTGTAGGCGTGCGGGTCGCGCATCGCGCGCGCCCGGCCGTCGACCGTCACATGGGCCTGCAGGCCCTGCCTCAGCCAGCCCGGCATCGCCTTCAGCAGCGTCTCCGCCGCGTCCGTGCGCCGGTCCGCGAGCTGGCAGACCCCGGCGGAGACGTGCGCGGCGCCGGCGATCTCCTCGGCCGGCCGGCCCGCGGCCTGGGCGCAGCGCCGCCACAGGGCGACCATCTCGGCCTTCTCCTCGTCCCCGACGTGCATGCCGAGCAGCATGGGCAGTCCGCGCTCGGCGGCCAGCCGTACGCTCGCCGGGGAGGTGCAGGCGACCACGACCTCGGGCCCCGGGGCCTCCCTGAGCGCCTCCGACGGGCGGGGTACGACCGGCACCTCGCGGAAGCTGAACCGCTCGCCGGACGCCGACACCGACGGCTCGCTCAGCCAGCGCAGCAGCAGATCGAGGGACTCCGGGAACCCGTGTTCGTACGCCGCGAGGCCCGCGCCGAACACCTCCAGGTCCACCCAGGGGCCGCCGCGGCCCACCCCGAGGGTGAACCGGCCGCCGCTCGTCACGTGCAGCAGCGCGGCCTGCTCGCCGAGGGCCACCGGGTGGGCCGTGGGCAGTACGCTGACCGCCGTGCCCACCCGGATGCGGCGCGTGCGGCCGAGCAGCAGAGCGGCCAGGGTGACGGCGGACGGGCAGGTGCCGTACGGCACGAAGTGGTGCTCGGCGAGCCACACCGAGTCCAGCCCGGCCTCCTCGGCGACCTCCGCCGAGCGGACCGCCCGGTGCAGGGCCTCCCCCGGACCCTGGCCCGGAAACTGGGCGCCCAGCACAAAACTACCTACGTACATCGCATTTCCTGCTTCCTTGGCTCCGACCCGGAGCTCCCCCACCCCGCATAACCGCCTGACACGTGCCCAGGACACGGCCTGGCGGGGAGATTTGCGGATTGTCTGCAGAATGGGTCGCCCTGGAGGGGGACTTGTACGGGTTGGTCCCGGCCGGGTACCCCACTCGGCGGCGCGTAGGCTGGATGCAGCCCGTGCTTCCTGTATAGCCCCGAGAGGTGTCCCGTGTCCCCGCGTCGTAACCGACCCAAGGCAGCCGGATCGTCGGGCCGGAGCGCCGAGGACGACCGGGCGGGCCGGTACGGCGGCTGGCAGTCGACCGAGAACTGGCAGGGCGAGGAGTGGAGCGTGCGCCATGTCGCCGGGGCGAGCGCCGAGGGCAAGACCTACCGCTGCCCGGGCTGCGACCAGATGATCCCCTCCGGCATCCCGCACGTGGTGGCCTGGCCCGAGTACGCGGGCGTCGACGACCGCCGCCACTGGCACAAGGCGTGCTGGAACGCGAAGGACCGCCGCACCACGCGGGTGCAGCGGTCCCGTAACGCGCCGAGGTTCTGAGCGCGGGGTCAGACGTCCCGCTGCTGCAGCAGCAGGCAGGCGCCGGCGAACGCGGCCGCCGTCAGGCCCAGCATGATCCACAGCGGGTCCCAGCCGGAGGGCCCCGAGCTGCTCAGGGAGTTGTCGTAGAAGCAGCTCATCTGGCTCGGGATCGAGTACTCCAGCAGCCACTGGCGCACCTTCTCCAGGGACTGCGCGGCCATGAACAGCGCGATCACCAGCGGGGCCAGCACCGCGCCGATCATGATGGTGATGGCACCCGCGGAGTGCCGCACGACCGAGCCGACGAGCAGCGAGAACAGTCCGAGCAGCGCGAGGTAGAGGCTGATGCCGACGGTCGCCTTGAGCCAGTCGTCGGTGGAGGGGGTACGGGCGCCGCCCACCCCCTTGAGCATGGACACGTGGACCATGGCGACGAAGCCGGACGTGGCCAGCGTGACGACGAAGGCGACCGCGAAGAACACGATCGCCTTGGCGGCGAGCACCCGCACGCGGCTCGGGCACGCGGTCATCGTCGTGCGGATCATGCCGGTGCCGTACTCGGAGGCCGTGGTCAGCACGCCGAGCGTGATGATGCACATGCTGCCGATGAGCAGGCCGAAGAAGCCGAACTGCAGCGGGTTCTGGTCCGACATGCTCTCCGGCCCGGAGTTGGACCTGACCAGCGAGCCGGCCATCAGGCCGATGCCGAGGACGAGCACGACGAACACGCCGAGCGTCCACATCGTCGACCGGACCGACCTGATCTTCGTCCACTCCGAGGCCAGCGCGTGCCCGAGGTGGGCGGGCCGCACCGGGATCGGCGAGGTGTAACCGGGGTACGAGCCGCCGGACGCCGCCTGCCAGTCGGGAGCGGCGGAGGCGGGGGCCTGCGGCATCGGGGGCTGGGGGGTGCTCATCGGGCGTCCTCGGGCTTGGTCAGGTCGGCGGGGGCGGCGGCCGGGGCCGGGGGAGCGGCGGCGGGCGCCTGCGGCGGCGCGGGCGGCGCCGAGGGCGCCTGCGGCGCGGCGCCGCCCGGCACGGGGGAGGCGGGCTGCGGCGCCTGCTGCGCGTACGGGTTGGGGGCGCCCGGGGCGGCGGGGGCGCCGTAGCCGGGTGCCTGCGGGCCGCCGTACGGCCCCGCGGGCGCCTGCGGCATGGCGAAGGGCTGCCCGCCCTGCTGGGGCGGCGGCGGGGCGTACCAGCCGGGCTGGCCCTGGCCGGGCACCGGCATCGGGGGCTGGGCGCCCGGCGGCAGCGGCTGCTGCAGGCCCGCCTTCTGGTCGACGGTCGAGCGGTAGTCCACGGCGCCCTGCGTCATCCGCATGTACGCCTCCTCCAGCGAGGCCTGGTGCGGGGACAGCTCCCACAGCCGTACGCCCGCCTCGTGCGCGAGGTCGCTGATCCGGGGCAGCGGCAGTCCGGTCACCCGCAGCGCGCCGTCCTGCTCCGGCAGCACATGGCCGCCCGCCTCGGCGAGCGCGGCGCTGAGCTTCTCGCGCTGCTGCGGCTCGGTGTCGGGGGTGCGCACCCGGGCGAAGTCCGCGGAGTTGGCCGAGATGAAGTCCTTCACGCTCATGTCGGCGAGCAGCTGGCCGCGTCCGATGACGATGAGGTGGTCGGCGGTCAGCGCCATCTCGCTCATCAGGTGCGAGGAGACGAAGACCGTGCGGCCCTCCGAGGCGAGGGCCTTCATCAGGTTGCGCACCCAGAGGATGCCCTCGGGGTCGAGGCCGTTGACCGGCTCGTCGAACAGCAGCACCTGCGGGTCGCCGAGCAGCGCGGCGGCGATGCCGAGCCGCTGGCCCATGCCGAGCGAGAAGCCCTTGGAGCGTTTTTTCGCCACGTCCTGCAGACCGACCACGCCGAGCACCTCGTCCACCCGCCGGGCCGGGATGCCGGACAGCTGGGCGAGGCTCAGCAGGTGGTTGCGGGCGCTGCGGCCGCCGTGCACCGCTTTGGCGTCGAGCAGCGCGCCGACCTGGCGGGGGGCGTTGGGCAGCTTGCGGTAGGGGTAGCCGCCGATGGTCACCGAACCGGACGTCGGGTTGTCGAGCCCGAGGATCATCCGCATCGTCGTCGACTTGCCCGAGCCGTTGGGCCCGAGGAAGCCGGTGACGGCTCCTGGCCGCACGTGGAAGGAAAGGTTGTACACGGCGGTCTTGTCGCCGTAGCGCTTGGTCAGGCCGACAGCCTCGATCATGCTCCGCACCCATCGAAAGGTTCAGGACAGCCGGGGCAGACGCCCCCGTAAGGGTTAGGAGGATATCGGGGCGCTGACGGTTCCGCCCAAGAGAAGGCAAAGCCAGAACATCACGGTATGTGACGGAATTCTCCACCGGGCGTCCCGCCGGAGAAAGAGGGCCGCGCCGAACGGGACGAAGCCCCCTGCCCCGTGCGGGCAGAGGGCTCCGAAGGCGCTCGTACGGCTGCGCGACCGCGCTTACCGCTGTACGGCTGCGGGACCGCGCTTACCGGGACTGCTGCGCCGGCACCCCGCGCGAGATCGGCTCGTCCTCGGCCGGCGAGCCGGCGGCGGCCACGGCGGCGCCGGTGAGCGTCGCCAGCATCTCGCGCACGTTCGTCAGCTGGGCGTTGATCGAGTCGCGGCGGTTGGTCAGCGCGGCGAGCTCGCGCTCGGATTCCGAGCGGATGCGGTCGGCCTTGGCGTTGGCGTCGGCCACGATGTCCTCGGCCTGGCGCTGGGCCGTCTCCACCGTCTGGCGGGCGCGGCGCTCGGCGTCGGTGCGCAGCTTCTCCGCCTCCAGGCGCAGCTGCTCGGCGCGGTGCTCGATCTCGGCGAGGCGCTTCTCGGCCTTGGCCTGACGGGAGGCCAGGTCGCGCTCGGACTGCTCGCGGCGCTTGGCGAGGTTCGTCTCGAAGTCGGCGGCGGCCTGCGCGGCCTTGGCGCGGGTCTCCTCGAAGAGGGCGTCCGCCTCCTCACGCTTGGACTGCGCGTCCTTCTGCGCCTCGGCACGCAGCTGCGAGGCGTCGGACTTGGCCTTCTCGACGATCCGGACGCCCTCGTCCTCGGCCTTCGCCTTGCGCTCGGCGGCGTAGGCCTCGGCGTCGTTGCGGACCTGCTGGGCCGCGGACTCGGCGAGGTCGCGGTGCTGCTCGGCCGCCCGCCGGGCCTCCTCACGCAGTTCCTTGGCCTCTTCCTCGGCCAGGCGCAGGATCTTCTCGACCCGGGCACCGAGACCCGCGTACGACGGCTCGGCGTCGGTGACCTGGGCCTGGGCGTTCTGCGTCTCGAGGTGGAGCTCCTCGATGCGCTTCTCCAGGGCGGTGATGCGGGCGAGAGCGCTGTCACGGTCGGAGACGAGCTTGGAGATACGTTCGTCCACCTGAGCGCGGTCGTACCCACGCCGCACAAGCTCGAAGCCGTAGGGGGAAGTGTCGCTCATGGGGTTCCTGTCGAATGAGACCGGTGAGGTGATAGGGGGAATCCTAGGGGCCGAAGCGGTGTGTCATCGAGCGGATACGTGTTTGATCTGGAGAATGAGACCCCTTTTGAGTGGCTGACGGCCGGATGGCTTGCCAACGAGTCGGGCAAAGCCCCCAGACGTTACCGGAACACACCGCTCAGGTTAGCCGTCTGACGACTTGCCACCCGATCGGGGGGCGCCCACCGTCGCGCCGGCCTTGACCCCGCCGTCCTTGCCGGAGGCCGGCGTCTCGAAGGACTCCAGCGCCTCCAGGACGTCCTGCACCCGGGAGATCTCGGCGTTGATGTCCTCGCGCCTGCGCACCAGGATCTCCAGCTCGCGCTTGCCCTCCTCGACCGTGCGCCGGGCCTCGCGGATCGCCTCGGCCTTGAGCTCCTCGGCCTCCTTGATCAGGCTGGCCTTCTTCAGCTCGGCCTCCTTGAGCAGCCCCTCCGCCTTCTTCACGGCGGCGATGCGCACCTTGCCCGCCTCGGAGTTGGCCTCCGACACCAGCTCCTTGGCCTTCGCCTCGGCCTTCGCCAGCTGCTCCTCGGCCGCCTGGATGAGCGCGTCGCAGCGGTCGCCGGTGGACTTCATCGTCTCGGCGGCCTCGCGCCGGGCCCGCTCGTGCAGCTCCTCGATCTCGGCGGTGATCCGGTCGCGCAGCTCCTCCGCCCGCTCCCTGATCGCGGTCGCGTCCCGGCGGGCGCCGACCAGCAGCTCGTCGGCGTCCGTACGGGCCTTCTCCACGCGGGAGTTGCCCTCGACGGTCGCCTCGGCGACGATCCGCTCGGCCTCGGCGCGGGCCGCGCCGACCATCGTGTCGGCCTGCGACTCGGCGTCCGCGGTGGTCTTCAGCGCCTGCTCCTGTGCCTCCGCGAGCAGCTTGTCCACCTCGGCCGTGGTCTCGGTGATGAGCGTGTCGACCTGCTCGGCCGCCTCCGAGCGCCGCTTGTTGGCCTCCTTGCGGGCCTCGTCCAGGGTCCGCTCGGCCTCCTCGCGGGCGGTGCTGACGAGCCGTTCGGCCTCCGCCTCCGCGTCCGCCCTGAGCCGCTCGGCGTCCGCCCGCATCCGCTCGGCGTGCGTCTGCGCCGAGCCGACCGTCTCGGCGGCCTCCGCGCGCAGCCGCTCGGCCTCGCCGGTGGCCTCCCCGACGAGCTGCTCGGCGGCCGCCAGGGCCTCCGCGCGGACCCGGTCGGCCTCGGCCAGCGCCTCGCCGCGCATCCGCTCGGCCTCGGCGGCGGTCTCCGTCTGCAGCCGCTCCGCCTCCGTGAGGGCCTCCGTACGGACCCGGTCGGCCTCGGCGATCGTCTCGTTCTGCAGCCGCTCCGCCTCGCTGCGGGCCTCGGTGATGAGGGTGTCCGCCTGCGTCGCCGCGTCCGAGCGGATCCGGTTGGCGTCCTCGCGGGCGTCCGCCCGGGTACGGGCCGCCGCCTGGTCGGCCTCGGCGAGCGCGTCCGAGGCCTCGGTGCGCACCCGCTGGGCGTACTCGCCGGCGTCCGCGCGCAGCCGCTCGGCCTCCGCCATCGCCTCCGCGACCGTACGCTCCGCCAGCGCCTTGGCGGCCTGCGACTCCTCGTTCGCCTCGCGCCGCAGCCGCGAGGCGTCCTCGCCGGCCCGCTCCCGCTCGGCGTAGGCGTCGGCGCGGACCCGGTCCGCCTCCTCCTCGGCCTCCCGCCGGGTGCGGTCCGCCGCGTGCTCGGCGGCCGAGCGCAGCCCGGCGATCTCTTCCTGCGCCTGCTCGTGCAGCCCGGCGACCGAGTCCCGCACCTGCTGGGCGTGCTGCTCGGCCGCGGAGACCATCTCGGTGGCCCGCCGGTCGGCCTCCTCCACCAGCCGGGTGGCCTCGGCCTGCGCCTCCTCCACCCGCTTGCGTGCGGAGGCCAGCAGCTCCTCGCTCTGCTCGCGGGCCCGCCGGCGCTCCTCCTCGGCCTCCTCGCGGGCCGCGCCGAGCAGCTCCTCCGCCTCGCGGCGGCGCCGGGCGGCCTCCTCCTGGGCTGCGGCCAGCGTCTCCGACGCCTCGGTGCCGAGCCGCTCGGCGGCGGCCTGCGCCTCCGCGCGCACCCGGTCGGCGGTGTCCTGGGCCTCGGCCTTGAGCCGCTCGGCCTCGGCGGCGGCCTCACTGCGCAGCCGTACGGCGACGGCCTCGCCCTCGGCGCGGAAAGCGGACGCGTCGGAGGCGGCCTCGTCGCGCAGCCGCTCGGCCTCGGCCTCGGCCTGCTGCCGGAGCGTACGGATCCGCTCGGCGGACTCGGTGCGCAGCCGCTCGCTCTCCTCGGCGGCCTCGCGGCGGATCCGGGCGGCCTCCTCACGGGCGTCCGCGAGCGCCTGCTCGGCCGACTCCAGCCGCTCCTGCGCCTCCGTCTGGAGCCGGGTCAGCTCGGCCGCGGCCTCCGCCCGGCGGGCCTCGACGGCGCGCTCGGTCTCCTCGCGCAGCCCGCGCGCGGCGCTCTCGGCGTCCGCCGTGATCTTCTCGGCCTGCTCGCCGGCCTCGGCGCGCAGCCGCTCGGCCTCCTTGCGGGCCCGGCCCAGGGTCTCCTCGGCCTGCCGGCGCAGCGCGGTGGCCCGCTCGATGGCCTCGGTGCGGACCTTCTCGCTGTCGGTCGTCGCGGTCTGCCGCAGCTCGTCGGCGTCCGCCTTGGCCTTGGCCAGCAGCTCCTCGGCGGTCTTGGCCGCCTCCTCGATCTGCGCGACCGCCTCCCGGCGGGCCTCCGCGCGGATCGACTCGCCCTCGGCGACCGCGTCGGCGCGCAGCTGCTCGGCCTCGCCGCGCAGCCGGCGGGCCTCCTCCTGCAGCTCGACCGTCTTGGCGCGGTACTCCTTGGTGTCGTCCTTCGCCGCGCCCTTGAGCTGCTCGGCGATGTCGTGCGCCTCGGCGCGCAGCCGGTCCGCCTCGGCCTCGGCCTCGGTGCGGATCCGCTCGGCCTCCTCGGTGGCGGCCCTGGTGGTCCGCTTGGCCTCCTCGGAGGCCTTGGTGAGCACGTCCTCGGCGGTCCTGGCCGCCTTGGACAGCTGGGTGGCGCTCTCCTCGGCGGTGATCGCGCGGGCCTTCTCGGACGCCTCCGCGAGGATCTTCTCGGCCTCGGCGCGGGCGTCCGCGACCAGCTGCTCGGCCTCCGACCTGGTCTGCTCGGCCTCCTTGGTGGCCTCCTCGACCAGCCGGGCGACCTGCTCCTTGGCCGTGCGGGTCCGCGTCTCGTTGGCGGCCTCGGCGCTCGACAGGGCCTTGGCGGCGGCCTCCTTGGCCTCAGTGACGACCTTCTCGGCCTCCGCCTGGGCCTTGCGCAGCGCCTCCTCGGCCGCGGCCATCCGCTCCTCGGCGGCCCGGGTCAGCTCGGCGGCCTGCCGGCGGGCGGTGTCGGACTCGCCGACCGCGTCGGTGCGCAGCCGCTCGGCGTGGTCGGTGGCCTCCTGGGCCTGGGTGGAGGCGGCGTTCAGCAGGCGCTCGGCGTCCGTGCGGGCGCGGCGCAGGATCTGCTCGGCCTCGGCGCGGGCCGACTCCGCCTCGCTCTGCAGCCGCTGCCGGGCCTCGCGGGTCAGCCGCTCGGCCTCGGCGCGGGCGGCGGCCATCTGCTGCTCGGCCTCGGCGCGGGACTCCTCCAGCAGCCGGCGGGCCTGTTCCTCGGTGCGGGCGCGCAGCTGCTCCGCCCAGGCCACGTTCTCGTTGACGTGCGACTCGACGGTGGCGCGGCGCTCGGCCAGCTCCTGGTCGAGCTGCTGGCGCCGGGTGACGGCCTCCTGGTGCAGCTCCGCCTGGAGCCGGGCGGCCTGCTCGGCGTGCTCCTGGAGGATCCGCTGGGTCTGGGCGCGGGCCTCGGCGGCCATCCGCTCGGCTTCCTGCCGCAGCTGGTCGGCCTGCATCTGGGCATTGCGGAGCAACTGCTCGGCCTGATAGCCGATGTCACCGCCGTCGAAGGCGGGCCGGGTCATCAGGGTGCGGCGCGCCTCGTGCAGCTTGGCGCGCAGCACCTCGACCTGGTAGCCGAGGTCCTCGGCGTGCTGGATCGCCTTTTCCCGCTCGGTCTTCAGCCGCTTCATCTCGGCCTCGAACCGAGAGAGGTGGTCGACGTCAGCCGCCGGCTCTCGCTCCTGGCTCTCGTAGCCCCGCACTGCGCGGTCCCATCCGTCCCCTGGTCAGCTTCTCCAACGAGCCTCGTCCTCCGCCGAACGGGGCCCCCGGGGAATGGTGTCAGATCAACGGCGGAGCACGGGCTGCTGCCCCGACGCTCGTCCCCCGAAACCCGGACCCCGGAAACGGCCGTCCCCCGGTTTCGGGGACGACCGCCCCCAACCCTACCGGCCCTTATGTACGGCGGTCAGTGCTCAGGGGACTCAACCGGGGCCGAAGTGACCAGTTCTGTCAGGACGCCGTGGCAGTCCTTGGGGTGCAGGAAGGTGATCCGCGACCCCATCGAACCCCGTCGCGGCTCGTCGTACAGCACGCGTACGCCCTTGTCGCGGATGCCGGCGGCGTCCGCGTCGACGTCCGCCGTGCCGAAGGCGATGTGGTGGACGCCCTCCCCGTTCTTCGCCAGCCACTTGCCGACCGCGGAGTCCTCGCGGGTCGGTTCCAGCAGCTGGAGGTAGGAGGCTCCGCCGTCCGAGGTCTCGTTGATCTTGAGCATGGCCTCGCGCACGCCCTGCTCCTCGTTGACCTCGGTGTGGAACACCTCGAATCCGTACGTGGCCCGGTAGAACTCGACGGTGGCGTCGAGGTCGTGGCAGGCGATCCCGATGTGGTCGATTCGCGTCAGCATGAATTCAGTGCAGCGCCACCGCGGTGGTTACGCAACGTGCGAGCGATCACACCGACAGCCCGATGACGGCACGGAGTGCCACTCAGTACATTCGAAGTAAACCCTCGTTCACTCCTCGGCCTGGGCAAGGCCGGTAAGGGGATCGCAGCTCATGCCTTCTGGAACGAACAGCTCGGTGATCGTCGCGGGCGCGCGAACGCCCATGGGACGACTGCTCGGCTCCCTCAAGTCCTTCTCCGGAGCCGACCTCGGCGGCTTCGCGATCAAGGCCGCCCTCGACCGTGCGGGGATCGGCGGCGACCAGGTGCAGTACGTCATCATGGGCCAGGTGCTGCAGGCGGGCGCCGGGCAGATCCCGGCCCGCCAGGCGGCCGTGAAGGCCGGCATCCCCATGAACGTCCCGGCGCTCACCATCAACAAGGTGTGCCTGTCCGGCCTCGACGCCATCGCGCTGGCGGACCAGCTGATCCGCGCCGGCGAGTTCGACATCGTCGTGGCCGGCGGCCAGGAGTCCATGACCAACGCCCCGCACCTGCTGCCGAAGTCCCGCGAGGGCTTCAAGTACGGCGCGGTGGAGATGCTCGACGCGATGGCCTACGACGGCCTGACCGACCCGTGGGAGAACATCCCCATGGGCCAGTCCACGGAGAAGCACAACACCCGCCTCGGCATCGGCCGCGCCGAGCAGGACGAGATCGCCGCCCTGTCGCACCAGCGGGCCGCCGCCGCGCAGAAGAACGGCCTGTTCGAGGCCGAGATCACCCCCGTGGAGATCCCGCAGCGCAAGGGCGACCCGGTCCTGTTCAGCAAGGACGAGGGCATCCGCGGCGACACCACCGCGGAGTCCCTGGCCAAGCTGCGCCCGGCCTTCAGCAAGGACGGCACGATCACGGCCGGGTCGTCGTCCCAGATCTCCGACGGCGCCGCCGCGGTGGTCGTGATGAGCAGGGCCAAGGCCGAGGAGCTGGGCCTGACCTGGCTCGCCGAGATCGGCGCGCACGGCAATGTGGCGGGCCCGGACAACAGCCTGCAGTCGCAGCCGTCCAACGCCATCCGGCACGCCCTGAAGAAGGAGGGCCTGGAGGTCTCCGACCTCGACCTGATCGAGATCAACGAGGCCTTCGCCGCGGTCGCCGTGCAGTCCATGAAGGACCTCGGCGTGTCCACCGAAAAGGTGAACGTGAACGGCGGCGCGATCGCCCTCGGCCACCCGATCGGCATGTCCGGCGCCCGCCTGGTGCTGCACCTGGCGCTGGAGCTCAAGCGGCGCGGCGGCGGGGTCGGCGCGGCCGCGCTGTGCGGCGGCGGCGGCCAGGGTGACGCGCTGATCGTGCGGGTACCGAAGGCGTGAGCACCCTCGTGGTGCGCGTCTGTACGTCTGTGAACTGAACGGAGCAGTTTGATGCAGGACGTCTCCTCTCTGGTGGCCCAGGCCAGGGAAGGCCGGCCGCGGGCCGTGGCCCGGCTCATCTCGCTGGTGGAGGGGGCGTCCCCGCAGCTCAGGGAGGTCATGGCGGCGCTGGCCCCGCTGACCGGCAACGCCTACGTGGTGGGCCTGACCGGCTCCCCGGGGGTCGGCAAGTCGACCTCGACCTCCGCGCTCGTCACCGCGTACCGCAAGCAGGGCAAACGGGTCGGCGTCCTGGCCGTCGACCCGTCCTCGCCCTTCTCCGGCGGCGCCCTGCTCGGCGACCGCGTCCGCATGTCGGAGCACGCCTCCGACCCCGGCGTCTACATCCGCTCCATGGCCACCCGCGGCCACCTCGGCGGCCTCGCGTGGGCCGCGCCCCAGGCGATCCGGGTCCTGGACGCGGCGGGCTGCGACGTGATCCTGGTCGAGACGGTGGGCGTGGGCCAGTCGGAGGTCGAGATCGCCTCCCAGGCGGACACCAGCGTGGTCCTGCTGGCCCCCGGCATGGGCGACGGCATCCAGGCGGCCAAGGCGGGCATCCTGGAGATCGGCGACGTGTACGTCGTCAACAAGGCGGACCGGGACGGCGCGGACGCCACCGCCCGCGAACTGAACCACATGCTGGGCCTCGGCGAGGCCCGCGGCCCCGGCGACTGGCGCCCGCCGATCGTGAAGACGGTCGCCGCCCGCGCCGAGGGCGTCGACGAGGTCGTCGAGGCCCTGGAGAAGCACCGCGCGTGGATGGAGGAGCGCGGGGTGCTGGCCGAGCGCCGCACGGCGCGTGCGGCCCGCGAGGTGGAGACCATCGCCGTGACCGCCCTGCGCGAACGCATCGGCGACCTGCACGGCGACCGCCGCCTCAGCGCGCTCGCGGAGCGCATCGTCGCCGGCGAACTGGACCCGTACCGCGCGGCGGACGAGCTGGTGGCGGGCCTGACGCAGGGATAACCGATCGCCCCCCCGCCCGCCCTGCTGCTACCTTGACGGCCATGTTCCTCTGCTTGGCGTAGAGCGCACCCGGACCGCGAGGCCGTGACGCACGACCGGCCCCCGCGTCCCTCGGTGTCCCCTCTCCCGCCTCCCGCAGAGGAACATCCGCATGTCCACGCATGCCCCCGCGCGGCCCTCGTACGCCGCCGTACTGCGCCTGCCGCACGCCCGCCGCACCTTCGCCTCCGCCCTCACCGCCCGTCTGGCCTACGGCACGGTCTCCCTGGCGATGCTGCTGTCCGTCACCCGGTCCACGGGCTCCTACGCCGTCTCCGGCGCCGTGCTGTCCCTGTTCGGCGCCACGACGGTCTTCCTGATGCCGCTGCGCGCCTGGCTGACGGACCGCTGCGGCCCCCGCCGGGCCCTGCCGCCCATGGCCGCGCTGTACGGCGCCCTGCTGGGCATCCTGGCCGCGCTGACCTGGCGCCCCGGGGCGCCGCCGTGGGCGCTCGCCGTCACGGCGGCCCTCGCGGGCGGGTGCGCGCCTCCGCTGGGACCGGCCATGCGTGCCGTCTGGGCCGCACTGGCCCCGGAACCGGCGATGCTGGCCCGCGCCTACGCCCTGGACGGCGTCGCCGAGGAACTGCTGTACGTCTCCGGCCCGGCCCTGGTCGGCGCCCTGACGGTCTTCGCCCCGCCCGCGTCCGGGATCCTGCTCAGCGCGGTCCTGATCGTGGGCGGCACGTGCGTCTTCGCCATCTGCCCGGCGATCCCGGGTCCCCGCCCGGGAGCCCCCGGCAAGCGGCGCGGCACCTTCGCGGGGTTGCTGGTGCCGGTCGCCGTGGTGACCGGGGCGGGACTGGCGCTGAGCGGGGTGGAGCTGCTGGTGACGGCGTTCGTCACGGCACGGTCGTACGGCACCGGGCTGGTGCCCTGGGTGCTGGGCGCGCTGTCCGCGGGCAGCGCGGTCGGCGGTCTGCTCAACGGGGCGGTGCGGTGGCGGGCGCCGGCCCGGGCGCGGCTGTGCGGGTTCGCCGCGGGGCTCGGCCTGGTGATCGCGGTGGCGGGCCTGGCGCCGGGTCTGTGGACCCTGACCGGGGCCATGGCCCTCGCCGGGATGTTCGTCGCCCCCGTCCTGACGACGGCGTACCTCGTGGCCGAGGAGACGGCACCCGACGGAGCCAGCACTCAGGCCGGAGCGTGGGTCAACACGGGCGTGAACGCGGGGAGTTCTGCGGGCGCGATGGCGGCGGGACTGCTGATCGGCCGGATGCCCCTCGCGGTGTGCTTCCTGCTGGCGGGCGGGGCGGCCGTGCTGCCCGCCGCCGCGGGGTGCCGCCGTCGCGGGGAGCGGACGGTGGCGGTGCGGGCCTGAGGCGCCCCGGGCGGCACGGGCGGGCGCCGGGGGCGGCCCCTGCGGCACGGCTCCTTGCCGGAGCCGGTCAGCGACCCGCCCCCGCCCGGCCGCACCGCCCCGGACCGCTCAGGGACGCCCCCGCTGCCCTCGCAGATGCTCGGCGATCGGCTTCAGCGCCTTGTCCAGTTCGTGCAGCGCCTCGGGTGACAGCAGATCGATGAAGTGCCGCCGCACGGAGGCGACGTGGTGGGGTGCCACCTTCTTCATCGTCTCCATGCCGTGCTCGGTCAGCACGGCGTACAGTCCCCGCCGGTCCGACTCGCAGTTCTCACGGCGTACCAGGTTCGCGTTCTCCATCCGCGTGATCTGGTGCGAGAGCCGGCTCTTGGACTGCAGCGTCGCCGAGGCGAGGTCGCTCATCCGCATGCGTACGTCGTCCGACTCGGACAGGTTCACGAGGATCTCGTAGTCGTTCATCGTCAGGCCGAACGGCTGCAGATCCTTCTCCAGCTGGTACGTCAACAGCCTGTTGACCTCCAGGTGGGTGCGCCAGGCGCACTGCTCCGCATCGGTCAGCCAGCGCGTGGCCGTCTCGGTCTCCATGAATGAAGTCTACCTAAGAAGTTGAATGGCGAACTACTTTGGATGGTGTGACTGTGCGCACGCGTTCGATGTCACACTCCGCAGACTACCGCTCACAGCCCGAAGCGACGCTGGAGGTCCCCCAGCTGTCCGGGAAGGCGCGGTGCGCCCGACGGTTGCGGACCGTGTCCGCCCGGACCCCCAGCGCCACCCCCGGGCACCCCCGGCTCGGACGGGACGACCCCCGTGGCCGTCTCCCCCATGAGGGTCTCCGAGGACTGCAGCAGGACCGTCCCGGCGCCCACGAACTCGAACTGGTGCTCCTCCCCGGATACCCCGCCCAGGCCCGTCATCGCACGTAGACCGCCCAGTACACCCGTCAGATACCCGTGGTCGTAGTGATGGCAGGGTGACGGGCAGTCGGCCCACCCGACGAGCGCCTGAGGGTCGACCCGGATCGGAGGTTCCATGAACACCACCGGTCCGTTAGATGCGGCCACAAACTTTCCGGTTCCGATAAGGGTCAGAAAACCCGGCACGATCGACTGCTTCAGCGACAGACTTGGCTGAAAAGCGAGCAGGTTGCCCGCGCGAATGGTCAAGTTCCCGTCGTCCAGGTCGTACGAATTGACGTCGAAGGCCCGGTCGGCGAGCAGCATCTTGCCCGAGCCCGACGCCACCACCCAGTCGCTCGCGTGCAGTGGCGAATGGAACGACGTGCGGACAAGTCGGTCCAATCGGCCGTGTCCGATGCCGTTGAACTCGATCGCCCCGTAGTAGGCGATCATCTTCCCCTTCTGCAGGAACCACTGCCCGCTCTTGAGCTCGACGCAGAACGTGTACTTGTTCACGTTGTCGTCGGCGGGCAGGGTCATCGGGTCGTACACCACCGGGCCGCCCGGGGTGCCGTACATGCCTGCGTGCGCGCTCACAGCTTCTCCTCCGAGGCCTGGACGAACACCGTGCCGTTGCCGCTCAGCTCCAGCTGGAAGGCCTCGCCGGAGCCGCGGCCCACCATCTCGCGCCAGCCGAGCGCGGCGGACAGCCTGTTGCGCACGTCGCCGTGGTGGGCGACGTAGGCCTGGGGGTCGACGTGGACCGGGCGCTGGGGGGTGACCGGGATCTCGAAGACGCCGCCGTGCGCCATCACGGCCACCGCGCCCTGGCCCTGGAGCGTGGTCGTGAACAGGCCCTGCCCGGTGACCTGGCCCCGGACCAGACCCATCACCCCGCCCTGCGAGCCCATGAACATCGTGCCCTGGCGCAGCGTCCCCTCGAAGGCGAGCAGACGGTCGGCCTCCACGTAGAGGGTGTCGCCGGTGAGGTGGATCACGTGGACGTGGTGGCCGCCGTGCCCGAAGAAGACCGTGCCGCTGCCCTCCACGGTCATCAGCGGGGTCGCCTCGCCCGCCACCCGCCGCCCGATCATGGACATCAGGCCGCCCTGGCCGCCCTGGACGTTCGGCGTGAAGGACACGTCCCCCTTGTAGGCGAGCATCGCCCCGCGCTGGCTGAACAGCCGCTGCCCGTGCACCACCGTCGCCTCGACCATCTTGGAGTTGATCTCGCGGAACGCCATGGCTACAGATCCCCCGCGATCGTGTTCCGCTCGCTCGGCTGCACGTACACCAGACCGTCCCCCTCGAAGCGGATCTGGAAGGCCTCGCCGCCGCCCTCCCCGAAGAACGTGCGGAACGTCACGCCCGACTGGAAGGACTGCCGGACATTCCCCTGGTGCGCGACATAGGCGCCCGGGTCGACGATCAGCGGGTACTGCGGACTGACCCGGAGCACCACCGCCGGCCCGTCGGACAGGATCGCCGCCTGCCCGTGCCCCTCGACGGTCGTCGTGAACAGGCCGTTGCCCTGCGAGGCGCCGCGCAGCCCCGTGAACGTCGTGCCCGTGCGCAGCCCCGCGTCCGTGACGAGCAGGTTGCTCGACTCCACGTACAGCTTGTCGCCCTGGAGGCTCACGAGGTTGATCTCGGTCGCCCGGTCCGCGAACCAGCAGGTGCCGTGCCCCTTCACCTCCATCACCGTCATCTGCTCGCCGGTGAGCCGGCGGGTCACCATCCCGCGCAGCCCCTCCCCGCCGCCGCTCAGCTTCTTGAAGCTCATCTGCCCGTCGTACGCGACCATCGAGCCGTTCTTCGCCTTCACGGCGTCCCCGGTCATGTCGACGGCGAGCACCTTGCTGCCCTGGAGTCGGAACATCGCCACGCAGTGAAAGTAGCGGCGCGACGGGTGGACGGAACAGGGCCTCCGGGTGGACACCGACCCTGAGCGGACCCCCAGGGCCGCCGTTTGCCACAATGGGGACGCTTGTGCGTGTGTTCACAAACTGCAGCCCGCCCCCGACGGACCGTAACCGCAGACCGTCGCGAGAACTCCCACCGAAGGTGATCCGTGGACATCAAGACCGCCACCGCCCTCCGCCGCCTCCGCCTGGTCTCGGCCCCGGAGGCCGTGTCCTTCCTGATCCTGCTCGTCTGCTCGGTGCTGAAGCGGACCACCGACTTCAACGCGGTCCCCGTCATGGGCGCGGTCCACGGCGTGCTGTTCATCCTGTACGTGATCTTCTGGGCGGACGCCTGGAACCGCGCCAAGTGGCCGCTGAGGACGGGCCTGCTGTACTTCGTCCTCTCCGTGCTGCCCACCGGCGGCTTCTTCGCCGAGCGCAAGCTCAAGCGCGCCGCCGAGGACGAGGTCATCGCCGCCCGCGCCCGCAAGGAAGGGGTCGTCAACGCATGATCGTCGCCTTCTCCGTGACGCCCCTCGGCGTCGGCGAGGACGTGGGGGAGTACGTCGCCGACGCCGTCCGCGTGGTCCGCGAGTCCGGACTGCCCAACCGCACCGACGCCATGTTCACCTCCGTCGAGGGCGAGTGGGACGAGGTCATGGACGTCGTCAGGCGCGCCGTCGCCGCCGTGGAGGCCCGCGCGCCGCGCGTCTCGCTCGTCCTCAAGGCCGACATCCGGCCCGGCGTGACGGACGGGCTCACCTCCAAGGTCGAGACCGTCGAACGGCATCTGGCGGGGTGACGGGCCCCTTTTGAGCGGCCGCCGGGGCAGGTGTACGTTCCCCTCCTGATCATCCGGGCGATCGCCCGGCTTGACGTTCTGGGGGAACACCATGCGTCTCTACCGGGAGACACACATACGCGCCGGCCTCGACGAGCTGTGGGCGCACACCCAGGACCCCGTGACACGCCTGCGCTGGGACCTCCGCTTCCGGTCGGTCGAGCCCCTGCCCGCCGCGGCGGGCGGGCCGCGCCGCTTCACCTGCGCCTGGCGCGTGCTGCCGCTGCTCACCGTGCCCGCCGCCGGCGTCGCGGCCGGCGAGCGCGACCGCCCGGACGGCACGCGCGTGTGCGCCCTGCGCTTCTCCTCCCGCCATCCGCTCTCCCCGGTCGCCGAGGCGAGCGCCTACTGGCGCTACGTGCCCGACGCGCAGGGCGTACGGCTGCTCACCGGGTACGAGTACCGCCCCCGCGGGGGCGCCTTCGGCGCGGTCGCCGACCGGGTGCTGCTGCGGCCGCTGACGGGCTGGGCGACGGCGTGGTCCTTCGACCGGCTCCGGCTGTGGCTGGAGCGGGGGATCACGCCCGAGCGCTCCCTGCTCAACTGGATCCTCGAACTGACCGTCCGCGCGCTCGTCCTCGCCGCCTGCCTGACCGGCCTGGCCCTGCACCCCCTGCTCGGCCTCGGCGGCCCCTTCGCGGACGCCATGGCCTTCCTGTGTCCGCTGACGCTGGTGGTCGCCGGCTCGCTCGCCCTCTTCACGGCCCCGCTGCCCGTGACCCCCGCCGCCCGCCGCTGCCCGCGCTCACCGGCCACCCGGTCCCGGCCCCCGTGCGTACTGCGCCGCCTGGAGGCGTACGGGTGAGCCGAAAGGCGGGGCGACCGACAGACGAGACGGGGCTGACCGGCATATGACCGGCCGGTAGGGTCTGATGACGTGCCGAAGCCACTCAGCCTTCCCTTCGACCCCATCGCCCGCGCCGACGAGCTCTGGAAGCAGCGCTGGGGAAACGTGCCGCCCATGGCCGCGATCACCTCGATCATGCGGGCCCAGCAGATCCTGCTCGCCGAGGTGGACGCGGTGGTCAAGCCGTACGGACTGACGTTCGCGCGGTACGAGGCGCTGGTGCTGCTGACCTTCTCCAAGGCCGGCGAGCTGCCCATGTCCAAGATCGGCGAGCGGCTGATGGTGCATCCCACGTCCGTGACGAACACCGTGGACCGGCTGGTCAGGTCCGGGCTGGTCGCCAAGCGGCCCAACCCCAACGACGGCCGCGGCACCCTCGCAGTCATCACCGACAAGGGCCGCGAGGTGGTCGACGCGGCCACCCGGGACCTGATGGCGATGGACTTCGGGCTCGGGGTGTACGACGCCGAGGAGTGCGCGGAGATCTTCGCGATGCTCCGCCCGCTGCGGGTCGCGGCGGGCGATTTCGAGGAGGACTGAGCCCAGCGGCCACCCCGGGCAAGATCTCCCGGAACGGGTGGTTACGCTCGACTGCATGAAGAAGAGCGTGCTGACCCGCTACCGCGTCATGGCCTACACCACCGGTGTCCTGCTGGTGCTGCTGTGCCTGAGCATGATCGCGAAGTACGGGCTGGACATCAGCGGCGCGGCCGACGTGACCCGGGTCGTCGCCATCGCCCACGGCTGGCTGTACGTCGTCTACCTCGTCGTCGCCTTCGACCTGGGCTCGAAGACGAAGATGCCGATCGGCAAGCAGCTGTGGGTGCTGCTGGCGGGGACGATTCCCACCGCCGCCTTCTTCGTCGAGCGCAGGATCAGCCGCGAGCTGGAGGCCAAGGTCGCCGACCAGGCCCCAGCCGTCGCCAAGGCGTAGTCCGCACCGCCGTACGGACGCCGTGCGGCGGGCCCCGCGCCCGCCGTGTGGCCCGGCCCACCCCATCGGACGGCGGTCTGCCATCGACATTTACTAGGACGTCCAAGTAAATTCGATGGTATGGACGCTCACGCCATCGAGGAGGGCCGCCGCCGCTGGCAGGCCCGCTACGACGCCGCACGCAAGCGCGACGCAGACTTCACCACGCTCTCCGGCGACCCCGTGGAGCCGGTGTACGGGCCCCGACCGGGCGACACGTACCAGGGATTCGAGCGGATCGGCTGGCCGGGGGAGTACCCCTTCACGCGCGGGCTCCATCCGACCGGCTACCGCGGGCGCACCTGGACGATCCGGCAGTTCGCCGGGTTCGGCAACGCCGAGCAGACCAACGAGCGGTACAAGATGATCCTCGCCGCCGGCGGCGGGGGCCTGTCCGTGGCCTTCGACATGCCGACGCTCATGGGGCGCGACTCCGACGACCCCCGCTCGCTCGGCGAGGTCGGCCACTGCGGCGTCGCCATCGACTCCGCCGCCGACATGGAGGTCCTGTTCAAGGACATCCCGCTGGGCGACGTGACGACGTCCATGACCATCAGCGGTCCGGCCGTCCCCGTCTTCTGCATGTACCTGGTCGCCGCCGAGCGGCAGGGCGTGGACCCGTCGGTGCTCAACGGCACGCTCCAGACCGACATCTTCAAGGAGTACATCGCGCAGAAGGAGTGGCTGTTCCAGCCCGAGCCCCATCTGCGCCTGATCGGCGACCTCATGGAGTACTGCGCCGCCGGCATCCCCGCCTACAAGCCGCTGTCCGTGTCCGGCTACCACATCCGCGAGGCGGGTGCGACGGCCGCGCAGGAGCTGGCGTACACGCTGGCGGACGGCTTCGGGTACGTCGAACTGGGGCTCAGCCGCGGCCTGGACGTGGACGTCTTCGCCCCGGGCCTGTCCTTCTTCTTCGACGCGCACGTCGACTTCTTCGAGGAGATCGCCAAGTTCCGTGCCGCGCGCCGCATCTGGGCGCGCTGGATGCGCGACGTGTACGGCGCGCGGAGCGACAAGGCGCAGTGGCTGCGCTTCCACACGCAGACCGCCGGTGTGTCGCTGACGGCCCAGCAGCCGTACAACAACGTCGTCCGTACGGCCGTGGAGGCGCTGGCGGCCGTGCTCGGCGGGACCAACTCGCTGCACACCAACGCCCTCGACGAGACCCTCGCGCTGCCCAGCGAGCAGGCCGCGGAGATCGCGCTGCGCACCCAGCAGGTGCTGATGGAGGAGACCGGCGTCGCCAACGTGGCGGACCCGCTGGGCGGTTCGTGGTACGTCGAGCAGCTGACGGACCGGATCGAGGCCGACGCGGAGAAGATCTTCGAGCAGATCAAGGAGCGGGGCCTGCGGGCCCACCCGGACGGACAGCACCCCATCGGGCCGATCACCTCCGGGATCCTGCGCGGGATCGAGGACGGCTGGTTCACCGGCGAGATCGCCGAGTCCGCGTTCCGCTACCAGCAGGCGCTGGAGAAGGGCGACAAGAAGGTCGTCGGCGTCAACGTCCACACCGGTTCGGTCACCGGGGACCTGGAGATCCTGCGGGTCAGCCACGAGGTGGAGCGCGAGCAGGTGCGGGTGCTGGCCGAGCGGAAGGCCGCCCGGGACGACGCGGCCGTGCGCGCCGCGCTCGACGGCATGCTGGCGGCCGCCCGCGACGGCTCCAACATGATCGAGCCGATGCTCGAGGCCGTACGGGCCGAGGCGACGCTGGGCGAGATCTGCGGGGTGCTGCGCGACGAGTGGGGCGTCTACACGGAGCCCGCGGGCTTCTAGGGCCTGCCGTCAGACTCCCGCCGTCCGCCCGGAGGGCGGGCCTCGCGCCCGCTGCGAAGCAGCTGATGCATGCCGTGGGTGCGTGCTCTGGGGGTCCCCGGCCGGAGGCTGGGGGAGGGAGTCTGACGACAGGGCCCTGGGGCCTGCCCGAGGCGGCTCAGGCGGACGAGGCCAGTCCCTGCAGCAGGACCCGGGTGAAGTCGCGCACCCACTCCTCGTCCGCCGGTTTGCCGCTCACCAGGGTGCGGTGGACCACCGCGCCCGCCACCACGTCGAAGATCAGCTCCACCGTGCGGGCGGCCTCCTCCGGCTCGGGCACCGGGGGCAGTTCGCCGCGGCTCTCGGCGCGGGCGCGGCCCTGCAGGACCAGGCGCATCTGGCGTTCCACGATGGAGCGGCGGATGCGCTCGCGCAGCGCGTCGTCGCGGGTGGACTCGGCGACCACCGCCATCAGGCCACTCTTCGCCTCCGGGCGCGCCAGGATCGCCGCGAACTGCAGCACCACGCCCTCGATGTCCGCGGCCAGGCTGCCCCGGTCCGGAAGCTCCAGTTCGTCGAAGAGCTCCGCCACCGCGTCGCACACCAGCTCGTGCTTGCCGGCCCAGCGGCGGTACAGCGTCGTCTTCGCGACCCCGGCGCGGGTCGCCACGTCTCCCAGGGTGAGCTTGGACCAGCCGAGCTCCACCAGAGCCTGCCTGGTCGCGGCCAGGATCGCGGCGTCCGCGGCGGCGCTGCGCGGGCGCCCGGTACGGCTGGCGGGAGTGCGGCTCTGCATCCCTCGACCATAACCGGCGGGATCTGTGCGGTCGTGAGGGAGATCACCGGGTACTGGTGTCGTGCGGGACCCCGATGGCATTACGCTACGACTCGTAGCGAAAGCGTGGGCCGGCTCGTGCCGGACGTACACGAGGCGTGCGCACGCGAGGACATGGGGGCGCGGGTGGGGACCCGGGCGCCCGCTGCACGGTGTTTTTCATTTCGACGCGGTAACGGGGGAGGATAGACGCATGCAGCCACGGAACATGTCCATGAGCGGCGTCGTCGACCTCGCCGCGGTGAAGGCGGCCCAGGACGCCAAGGCCAAGGCCGAGCAGGCGCGCGCCGAGGCCGCCCGGCAGGGCGGCACGGGGGCCGTCGCCCCGGCCGATCTCGTCATCGACGTCGATGAGGCGGGCTTCGAGCGCGATGTGCTCCAGCGGTCCGCCGAAGTCCCGGTCGTCATCGACTTCTGGGCCGAGTGGTGTCAGCCCTGCAAGCAGCTGAGCCCGGTCCTGGAGCGGCTGGCCGTCGAGTACGACGGGCGCTTCCTCCTCGCCAAGATCGACGTCGACGCCAACCAGATGCTGATGCAGCAGTTCGGGATCCAGGGCATCCCGGCCGTGTTCGCCGTCGTGGCCGGACAGGCGCTGCCGCTGTTCCAGGGCGCGGCCCCCGAGCAGCAGATCCGGCAGACCCTGGACCAGCTGGTGCAGGTGGCCGAGCAGCGGTTCGGCATCACGGGCCTGACCGTCGACCCGGACGCGCAGGCCGGCGCCGGCGCGGCCGTCGAGCAGGCGGGGCCGTACGACGCGGCGCTGAACGCGGCCGCCCAGGCCCTGGACGCCGGCGACCTGGGCGGCGCCATCCAGGCGTACAAGAACGTGCTGGCCGACGACCCGGGCCACCCCGAGGCCAAACTGGGCCTGGCCCAGGCCGAGTTGCTCCAGCGGGTGCAGGGCTTCGACCCCCAGAAGGTCCGCCGGGAGGCGGCCGAGAAGCCCAAGGACGTCGAGGCGCAGATCGCCGCCGCCGATCTGGACCTGGTGGGCGGCCATGTCGAGGACGCCTTCGGCCGGCTGATCGAGACCGTGCAGCGTACGGCGGGTGACGACCGGGACGCGGTGCGGCGCCGGCTGCTGGAGCTGTTCGAGGTCGTGGGTCCCGAGGATCCGCGTGTGGTGGGCGCGCGAAGGGCGCTCGCGCGCGCCCTGTTCTGACCAGTCGCTAAACGCCACGGCTTGTGATGCCGGGGTGAAAGGTTTGCCGACGAGTCGTCACGGAGGCGGCTCTTTGCCAAATCTTGGTAATCGTGCGAACTGTTACTGCGAGTAAGTCGAGGCCGTTGGTCTGTCTGGATTCGTCCAGGGATCAACGGCTTTGCTCTGCCCCCGATTGCCACCGAGCGTCGCGCTCCGAGACCGCTCGGTCGTCCTGCGGTTATCCGGCCGTTACTAGCCAGTAACGAACCCCCTTGTGCCCGGCGCGAGAATGCACCACGATCGGCGACGCTCGGTCCATTCCCGCACCCCGGCAGCCGGTCGGGTCACGGGAGACTCTGGGTCCCCACCGAGCAGAGCCGGCGGCAGTGGCGCCGGGTCTAGGGCAGGGGGGTCTTCGTCCACTCGGCGAAGCCTGTCCAAGCAAGGTTGTGCGTGATGCGTGTCAGGCGCGACCAGTGGTTGTCGCTCGGGGGTGATCGCCGGTGATTCGGGCGCGGTTCGCGCCACCGAGCGCGGGCGCTCTCCTTCCCGAGGACGTAGCACTTCTCCCATCCCTGCCTGGTCGAGCCGCCGACTGGTGGCCGGCCCGGGCCAGGAGATGTACGTCCGAGAAGGAGGAAATATGGAGTCCCAGGTGCGTGGCGGGACCAGATGGAAGCGGTTCGCTGTGGTCATGGTGCCCAGCGTCGCCGCGACGGCCGCGATAGGTGTCGCCCTCGCGCAGGGCGCTCTGGCCGCTTCGTTCAGCGTCTCCGGTCAGTCGTTCAAGGTGTCCGCCGACCAGCTCGTGGGCACCGGCTTCGAGCAGTACGGCGCCATCGACAGCGGTTACACGCTGGACGGGCAGAAGACGGCTCACCCGGTGGCCGTCTCGGCGTTCAAGCACGCCGAGATCACCAACCTGTGCCAGTCCGTGGTCACCCCTGACGTGCCGATCTTCGGCAGCGTCAGCCTGATCCTGCGGGCCGGCGGTGCGGGTCACGACAAGGTCGAGGCCGACAACATCTACATCGATGTCGCCGACCTGAACGCCGACGCGACGTTCAACAACATCGACATCGGTGTTGCCGCCAAGGACGCCGGCAAGGGTCCGGGCATGAAGGGCGGCGGCGAGCAGGCCAACCCGTACGGCTTCGCCCAGCAGGCCGATTCGGCCACGCTGAGCGGTGTCAAGCAGACGGCCTGGGCGACCACAGCGGGTACCTTCAAGCTCAGTGGTCTGCACATGTCGCTGTCGACGGGTTCGCACGAGTGCTACTGAGCACCAGGTGAGGGGCGGGGGAGCCGGTGGCGCCCCCGCCCGTCCACTCTCCGGCCGTGTTTCACACGCGCCACACATCACCACCACAGCAACGCCGCACCAGGGAGCTGTTTTCCATGAGCGCCGAGACCTCTGCCGCCGCACCCGGCCAGTTCACCCGCCGGAGGCTGCAGTTCCGCGCCTGGCGGGGCACGCGTCCGTTCTGGGCCGGACTGTTCGTCATCCTCGGCGGCTTTCCGATCATGTACTTCCCGTACGCCCACCTCCAGCTCGGCCATCTCACGCTGGCGATGGCGACCACCGCGGGAGCCGGGTCCCTGATCATCGGCGTGCTGCTGATCGTCCTGGGCATCAGCCTCTGGTTCCAGAAGCACGTACGGGTCTTCGCCGGAGTGGCCGCGATCCTGCTCGCGCTGGTGTCCATCCCCGTGTCCAACTTCGGCGGCTTCGTCCTGGGCTTCCTCTTCGCCCTCATCGGCGGGGCGATGGCCGTGGCGTGGGCCCCCGGCGGGCCGGCGGAGCAGCCGCCGGCCGAGGCCGGTGCCCCGCAGGCCGCCGGGCTGCCCGACAAGCGCCTGGACGGCGGGCACGAGGCGAACGACCTGTCAGGAACGAGCCCGGCCAACGGGGCGAACGGGAGGCACAGTGCCGGCTGACGAGGTGACCCGCGGGACCGATGTGGACGGGTCCCGTGCGAGATCCGGTCCCCGCCACGCGGCGCCCAGAAAGCCGCTGTTCACCAGGTTCCACATGCCGGCCGGCAAGGCGATCGCCTCCGTGGCGATGCCGACGGCGGTGCTGATGGGCATGGGCTTCACGTCCTCCCTGGCCCTCGCGGCCGGCGGCGGCAGCCCGTCCCCGTCGACCACCGCCAAGAGCCTGACGGCGGACGAGTACAAGGACTGCGTCAAGGCGCTGGACAGTTCCAAGGACGCCTCCGCCTCGCCCTCGCCGTCCGCCTCCAAGAGCGGTGACACGGCCACGCCGTCGCCCTCGGCGAGCGCCGGCGCCAAGGACTCGAAGGACTCCACGGACTCCAAGGACACGAAGTCCGGTGGTACGGGCACGGCCTCTTCGCCGGATTCAGGTTCCGGCGACAAGTCCACGCCCACGCCGACCGCGACCTCCGGCTCGTCCGGCTCGGGCTCGTCGTCGGGTTCCGGCGACGGCTCGGCCACGCCCTCGCCGACCGCGTCCAAGAGCAGCGGCGGTCTGCTGGGCACCCTCGGCGACACGCTCGGCGGCATCCTGGGCGGCGGCAAGGACTCCGGCGGCTCCTCCACGAGCCCGACGCCGTCCGCGACCCCCTCGGCGAGCGCGTCGTCGGACTCCTCGTCCGGTTCCTCGTCCGCGTCGGACTCGTCGTCCTCCGGCTCCAAGCTCACCGACACGGTGAACGACACCGTCTCCAAGACCACCAAGACGGTCGGCGACACGGTGAAGAAGACCACCGACACGGTCTCCAAGACGGCCTCGGACGCCGCCAAGGCCGTCAAGGACACGGCCGCGTCGGCCACCCCGAGCCCGTCGGCGAGCTCCAGCGCCTCGGCGCAGGACTGCCCGGCGGCCACCACCGACGAGGGCGGCGTCGACAACAAGGTGCCGGTGGCGGACGACCCGTGGTACCTGAGCGCCAGCTCGCTGCTGCTCAAGGGCGCCGACTACCAGGGCATCGTGGAGGTGAAGACGGCCTCCGGCACCACCAAGAAGGTGCTGAAGTACGTCATCTCCGACGGCACGGACATCGGCGACCTGCACCAGACGGTGAACGACAAGCTCTCCGGCAAGACCTACCACGTGCAGGCGGCCAAGGGCTCGACGTCCACGATCCGGGGCGGCGCCACCACGATGTACACCGAGAGCATCTCGGGCAACCTCTTCGGCCTGATCCCGATGACGTTCACGCCCGACAGCCCGCCCCCGCTGAACCTCCCGCTGATCTACTTCACCAACGTCCACGTGGTGCAGGCGGCGCAGTTCGGCGGCAACCTGCACGTGCCCGGCATGCACGTGTACACGACCGACTGACCGGCCTCGCAAAGCCCGTTCGGGAGCCGCACACAGCTGAGGGCGCCCCCTGCTCCAGGGGGCGCCCTCAGTGCCGTACGAGACCTTGCGGGGCCGTCAGCCGGCCTGCGTGCCCAGATGGTGCACGCGCAGCATGTTGGTGGTGCCGGGGACGCCGGGGGGCGAGCCGGCGGTGATGATGACCGTGTCGCCCGCGTCGAAGCGGTGCAGCTTGGCGATCTCCTGGTCGACGAGGTCGACCATCTCGTCCGTGGTGTTCACGAACGGCACGACGTGCGGCTCCACGCCCCAGCTCAGGGTGAGCTGGTTGCGGGTGCCCTCGTCGGTGGTGAACGCGATGATCGGCTGGACCGCGCGGTAGCGGGAGAGGCGGCGCGCGGTGTCACCGGACTGGGTGAACGCGATCAGGCCCCGGCCGCCGAGGAAGTCGGCGATCTCGCAGGCCGCGCGGGCCACCGAACCGCCCTGGGTGCGCGGCTTCTTGCCCGGCACCAGCGGCTGCAGGCCCTTGGAGAGCAGTTCCTGCTCGGCGGCGGCCACGATCTTCGACATGGTCTTGACCGTCTCGACCGGGTAGGCGCCCACCGACGACTCGGCGCTCAGCATGACCGCGTCGGCGCCGTCCAGGATCGCGTTGGCCACGTCGGAGGCCTCGGCGCGGGTCGGACGGGAGTTGGTGATCATCGACTCCATCATCTGGGTCGCCACGATCACCGGCTTGGCGTTGCGCCGGCACAGCTCGATCAGGCGCTTCTGCACCATGGGGACCTTCTCGAGCGGGTACTCGACGGCGAGGTCGCCGCGGGCGACCATCACGCCGTCGAACGCCATCACGACGTCCTCCATGTTCTCCACCGCCTGCGGCTTCTCCACCTTGGCGATGACGGGGACCCGGCGGCCCTCCTCGTCCATGACGCGGTGCACGTCCTGGATGTCCTTGGCGTCCCGGACGAAGGACAGCGCGACCAGGTCGCAGCCCATGCGGAGGGCGAAGCGCAGGTCCTCGACGTCCTTCTCGCTCAGCGCGGGCACGTTGACGGCCGTGCCGGGCAGGTTGATGCCCTTGTGGTCGGAGACGACACCGCCCTCGATGACGATCGTCCTCACCCGGGGGCCCTCGACGTCCAGCACCTTCAGCTCGACGTTGCCGTCGTTGATCAGGACCTGGTCGCCCTTGTCGACGTCGCCCGGCAGACCCTTGTACGTCGTGCCGCAGATGTGCTTGTCGCCCGGGACGTCCTCGGTGGTGATGACGAACTCGTCACCGCGCTCGAGTTCGACCGGACCCTCGGCGAAGGTCTCCAGGCGGATCTTCGGGCCCTGCAGGTCGGCGAGGACGCCGATGGGCCGGCCGGTCTCCTTGGAGGCGGCCCGGACGCGGTCGTACCGCGCCTGGTGCTCGGCGTGGGAGCCGTGGCTGAAGTTGAACCGGGCCACGTTCATGCCCGCCTCGATCATGGCGACGAGCATCTCGTGGGAGTCGACCGCGGGGCCGAGAGTACAGACGATTTTCGAACGGCGCATGGGGCGATCCTATCGGTTTGTTTCGCTACGGAATATTCCGTCTGGCGGAAGATACAAATGAGTGGCGCACCGCTCAGGTGCTGCTATTCAGTTGTTCTTTCCGACCAGTGCGTAGGTCTGCGTCGCGATCTCCAGTTCTTCATCCGTCGGCACCACAGCGACCGCGACACGCGCATCGTCGGGGGAGATCAGTCTGGCCTCGTCCGCTCGCAGCGCGTTCCGGTCCGGGTCGACCGCCAGCCCGAGCCCCGTGAGGCCCGCGATCGCCGCCTCCCGCACGGGCGCCGCGTTCTCGCCGACGCCGGCCGTGAAGGCGACCGCGTCCACCGTCCCGAGCACGGCGTAATAGGCGCCGATGTACTTCTTGATCCGGTGAATGTAAATGTCGAACGCGAGAGCGGCCTGTTCGTCGCCCTCGTCGATCCGGCGGCGGATCTCCCGCATGTCGTTGTCGCCGCACAGACCGAACAAACCGCTCCTCTTGTTGAGAAGAGTGTCGATCTCGTCCATGGACATATCCCCAACCCGGGCCAAATGGAAGATGACGGCCGGATCCACATCACCGGAGCGCGTACCCATCACCAGTCCCTCCAAAGGCGTCAGCCCCATGGAGGTGTCCACGCAGCGGCCGCGCTCCACCGCCGACGCCGATGCGCCGTTGCCCAGGTGCAGCACGATCACGTTGACCTCGGACGGGTCCTTGCCCAGCAGCCGCGCGGTCCGGCGCGAGACGTAGGCGTGCGAGGTGCCGTGGAAGCCGTAGCGGCGGATGCGGTACCGGTCGGCGATCTTCGGGTCGATCGCGTAGCGCGCCGCCGACTCGGGCATCGTCGTGTGGAAGGCCGTGTCGAACACGGCGACCTGGGGCAGGTCGGGGCGCAGCCCCTGGGCGGTGCGGATGCCGGTCAGGTTGGCCGGGTTGTGCAGCGGGGCCACCGGGATCAGCCGCTCGATCTCGGTGAGCACCGCGTCGTCGACGACGGTCGGCTCGGTGAAGAACATGCCGCCGTGCACCACCCGGTGCCCGATCGCGGCCAGTTCCGGCGAGTCGAGGCCGAGGCCGTCCCGGCTCAGCTCCTCGGCGACGGCCTTCAGCGCGGCGTCGTGGTCGGCGATCGGCCCGGTCTGCTCGCGGGTGTCGCCGGTGGCGAGGCAGGTGTGCTTCAGCCGGGAGGTCTGCTCGCCGATGCGCTCGACCAGGCCGACGGCGAGCCGGCTTTCGTCGCGCATGTCGAGCAGCTGGTACTTCACCGACGAGGAGCCGGAGTTGAGGACGAGGACACGGGTCGCGGTCACGGTGATGGGGAAGCTCTCTGTACTCAGTGGGCGGGCGTCTGGGCCTGGATCGCCGTGATGGCGACGGTGTTGACGATGTCCTGGACCAGCGCGCCCCGGGACAGGTCGTTGACCGGCTTGCGCAGACCCTGCAGGACCGGTCCGACGGCGATCGCGCCGGCCGAGCGCTGCACCGCCTTGTAGGTGTTGTTGCCGGTGTTCAGGTCGGGGAAGATCAGCACGCTGGCCTGCCCCGCGACCTGCGAGCCGGGCAGCTTGGTGGCGGCCACGGACGGCTCCACGGCCGCGTCGTACTGGATCGGCCCCTCTATCTTCAGGTCCGGGCGGCGCGCGCGGGCCAGCTCGGTGGCCTCGCGCACCTTCTCGACGTCGGCGCCCGAACCGGAGGTGCCCGTGGAGTACGACAGCATCGCGATCCTCGGCTCCACCCCGAACTGCGCCGCCGTGCTCGCCGACTGGATGGCGATGTCCGCGAGCGCCTGCGCGTCCGGGTCGGGGTTGACCGCGCAGTCGCCGTAGACCAGCACCTTGTCGGCCAGGCACATGAAGAAGACGGACGAGACGATCGACGACTCGGGCCTGGTCTTGATGATCTCGAAGGCGGGCCGGATGGTGGCGGCCGTGGAGTGCACCGACCCGGACACCATGCCGTCGGCCAGGCCCTCCTGGACCATCAGGGTGCCGAAGTAGTTGACGTCCGAGACGACGTCGTAGGCCAGCTCCACCGTGACGCCCTTGTGGGCGCGCAACGCCGCGTACTTCTCGGCGAAGGAGTCGCGCAGCTCGCTGGTGGCGGGGTCGATCAGCCGGGTGTCGCCCAGGTCGATGCCGAGGTCGGCGGCCTTCTTGCGGATCTGGTCCTCGGGGCCCAGCAGGGTCAGGTCGCACACGCCCCGGCGCAGCAGCACCTCGGCCGCGTGCAGCACCCGCTCCTCGGTGCCCTCCGGCAGGACCACCCGGCGCTTGTCGGCGCGGGCCTGCTCCAGCAGCTTGTGCTCGAACATCATCGGGGTGACCCGGTCGGTGCTGGGGGCGCTCACCCGCGCGGCCAGCCCCGCGGTGTCGGCGTACCGCTCGAACAGGCCGAGCGCGGTCTCCGCCTTGCGCGGGGTGGCCGCGTTCAGCTTGCCCTCCAGCGAGAACAGCCGCTCGGCGGTGGGGAAGGAGTTGCCGGTCACCGACAGGACCGGGGTGCCCGGGGCGAGCCGGGCGGCCAGGGTGAGGATCTCCTCGCTCGGCACCTCGTTCAGGGTCAGCAGCACGCCGGCGATCGGCGGGGTGCCGGCGCTGTGCGCGGCCAGCGAGCCGACGACCAGGTCGGCGCGGTCGCCCGGGGTCACCACCAGACAGCCGGGGGTCAGGGCGGTGAGCAGGTTGGGCAGCATCGCGCCGCCGAAGACGAAGCCGAGGGCGTCGCGGGCGAGCCCGGAGTCGTCGCCGAGCAGCACCTTGGCGTCCAGGGCCTGGGCGATCTGGGAGACGGTCGGCGCGGACAGCGCGGGCTCGTCGGGGACGACGTAGCAGGGCACCGGCAGCCGGTCCGCGAGCCTCCTGGCGATCTCGTCGCGGTCCTCGCGGGCCACCCGGTTGGTGACCATCGCCAGCACGTCGCAGCCCAGTCCGTCGTACGCCCGGTAGGCGTTGCGGGTCTCGGCGAGCACCGCCTCGGTGCTCTGCCCGCGGCCGCCGACCACCGGGATCACCGAGGCGGCGAACTCGTTGGCGAGGCGGGCGTTCAGGGACAGCTCGTCCGGCAGCTGGGTGTCGGCGAAGTCGGTGCCGAGGACGAGGACGACGTCGTAGTCGCGCGCCACCAGGTGGAAGCGGTCGACCAGCGCGGACACCAGCTCGTCGGTGCCCTGCTCGGCCTGGAGCGCGGACGCCTCCCGGTAGTCCATGCCGTAGACGGTGGCCGGGTCCTGCGACAGGCGGTACCGGGCCCGCAACAGCTCGAACAGCCGGTCGGGGCCGTCGTGCACGAGCGGACGGAACACGCCCACCCGGTCGACCTGCCGGGTCAGGAGCTCCATGATCCCCAGCTCCACGACCTGGCGGCCGTCACCGCGGTCGATCCCGGTCACGTACACGCTGCGCGTCACGCGTCCCACTCCGTTCCTCGTGTCATCGGCCTGGTCTGTCCCGAAGGTCCCGTTCTTCGGCATAAAAATCGCCCACCAAGGTGAGCAGAACCCTCTTGACAATACCCCCGCCGCCGGATAAGGCGCCCGTCAAGTCACTCACCGCCCCGGTGGACGTGAAAGAATCGACAGCGGCTCACCGGTACCCACAGCGAGCAGGAGACACAGCACGATGCGCATCGGAGTTCTCACCGCAGGCGGCGACTGCCCCGGCCTGAACGCCGTGATCCGGTCGGTCGTGCACCGGGCGGTCGCGCAGTACGGCGACGAGGTCATCGGCTTCGAGGACGGCTACCGGGGTCTGCTCGACCGGCACTACCGCACCCTCGACCTGGACGCGGTCAGCGGCATCCTGGCGCGCGGCGGCACCATCCTCGGCTCCTCCCGGCTCCAGCGCGACCGGCTGCGCGAGGCCTGCGAGGGCGCCGCCGACATGGTCGAGGAGTTCGGCATCGACGCGCTGATCCCGATCGGCGGCGAGGGCACGCTGACCGCGGCCCGCATGCTCTCCGACGCGGGCCTGCCGGTCGTCGGCGTCCCGAAGACCATCGACAACGACATCTCCTCCACCGACCGCACCTTCGGCTTCGACACGGCGGTCGGCGTCGCCACCGAGGCGATGGACCGGCTGAAGACCACCGCCGAGTCCCACCAGCGCGTGATGGTCGTCGAGGTCATGGGCCGGCACGCCGGCTGGATCGCCCTGGAGTCCGGCATGGCCGCCGGCGCCCACGGCATCTGCCTGCCCGAGCGCCCCTTCGACCCCGCCGACCTGGTCAAGATGGTCGAGGAGCGGTTCGCCCGCGGCAAGAAGTTCGCCGTCATCTGCGTCGCCGAGGGCGCCCACCCGGCCGAGGGCACCATGGACTACGGCAAGGGCGAGATCGACCAGTACGGCCACGAGCGCTTCCAGGGCATCGGCACCGCCCTCGCCTACGAACTGGAGCGGCGCCTGGGCAAGGAGGCCAAGCCGGTCATCCTCGGCCACGTCCAGCGCGGCGGCGTCCCCACCGCCTACGACCGCGTCCTCGCCACCCGCTTCGGCTGGCACGCCGTCGAGGCCGCGCACCGCGGCGAGTTCGGCCACATGACCGCGCTGCGCGGCACCGACATCGTGATGGTGCCGCTCGCGGAGGCGGTCACCGAGCTGAAGACGGTCCCGAAGGACCGCATGGACGAGGCCGAGTCCGTCTTCTAGACCGACTGGTCCGTCCTGTCCCGCACCGCCGTCCAGAAGTTCTCCACGATCCGGTCGAGGAACTCCTTGCCGGACTCGCTGGCGCTCCTGCTGCCGCCGCCCCAGCTGAGGGTGGCGGCCATGTGCCCCTGGTAGTCGTCGTAGAGCTGCTGCAGCACTCCCTCGACGACGGCCGCGTCCAGGGGCACCATCCTGCGCACCGGGCGCACGTACGCCTGCCAGCGGGTGGTCACCGCGCTGTGCAGCAGGTCGGCGAGCTTCGTCTCGCGGCCGGTGACGGCGACGAAGTCGGGCAGCGCCAGATCCAGGACCCGGGCGAGCGCGGCCGACTGGCGCTCGTTGCCCCGCCACTGCCCGCTCTCCTCCATGCGCAGATAGCCGCGCAGATCCATCCCGACGGCGCGGGCGACGTCCTCCGCCGCGACGGCCCGCGCGACCCGGTGCTCGCGCAGGGTCTGCGGCCGGCCGAGGAGTTCACCCGGGGAACACCACAACACCCCGGCCAGTGCGGTCAGTTCCGGGTGGCTGGGGGTGACGCTGCCGCGTTCCCAGGCGATCACCAGATCGGGGGTCACATAGGGCAGTCCGTACGAGGCACGCAGGCCGTAGGCGACGTGCTCGGGTCCCATGCCGAGCGCGGCGCGCAGCCTGCGGGCCGCCGGAGCGTTGAAGGGGGGAGCTGAGGGTTGGCGCACCCCGCACAAGCTAGGCGGGCCGTGACGGGATGGCTACGGTCGGTTCGGACAGGATCACGGATTGTCGGAATGCACAGTTCCGGCCGTTCGGTATGCAACGGACGCATCACCCTTGCGGCGCGTCCCTTGACCGCCTCTTCCGCGCCCGCCCCCGACCGCCTCCCGCTCACCCCTTGACCGCCCCGCCGAGGGCGAAGCCGCCGCCGAGCCGCCGCGCCACCAGCACGTACAGCAGGATCACCGGAGTCGAGTAGATGACGGAGAACGCGGCGAGCTGGCCGTACGCCACCATGCCCCGGTTGCCGAAGAAGTCGTTGATGCTGACCGAGGCCGGCATCTGGTCCGGGGTGAGCAGCAGCATGAACGGGACGAAGAAGTTCCCCCACATCATCACGAACGAGAACACCGTGACGACCGCGACCCCCGGGCCCATCAGCGGCAGCACGATCCGCACCAGGGACTGCGCCGAGGACGCCCCGTCCGTCCAGGCCGCCTCCTCCAGCTCCTTCGGCACCCCGTCCATGAAGTTCTTCATCAGCCAGATGGCGAAGGGAAGTTGGGAGGCCGCGAAGAACAGGATGGTGCCCTGCAGGGTGTCGATCAGGTTCACCCGCACGAACAGCGCGTACACCGGCACCATGATCGCGGTGATCGGCAGGCTCGTCGCGAACAGGATCGTCAGCAGGAACGGCCGGTTGAGCCGGGACCGGAACCGGGAGAGCGGGTAGGCGGCGAGGGCCGCGCAGGCGACGGTCAGCGCGGTGGCGCCGCCGCACAGGATCAGGCTGTTGAGCAGCGGGGTGTAGGTGATGTCCGGGGTGAGGATCGCGTCGAAGTTGCCGAGGGTGACACCGTCCGGGATCCGCACCCGCAGGTCCGCGTGCGGATCGACGGAGGACAGCACCACCCAGGCGAGGGGCAGCGCGAAGGCGGCGGCGACCAGCAGCAAGGCCGCGTCTGCCGCGAGCCGCCGGGAGGTGCGTGCGCGGGCCATCAGACCTCCGTCCGCAGCAGCCTGAGATACACCACGGAGAACAGGGCGCCGACGACCAGCAGGAGCAGGGCGACCGCGGTGCCGTACCCGATCATGCTGTTCTGGAAGGCCTGCTCGTACATGAACAGCGGCAGGGTCTGGCTCTTGTTCCCGGGGCCGCCCCGGGTCATCACCCAGATCAGCCCGAAGACGGACAGCGTCTGGAGGGTGTTGAGCATGAGGTTGGTGCCGATGGACCGCCGGATCATCGGCAGGGTGATGTGCCACATCCGCCGCCAGCCGCCGGCCCCGTCCACCTCGGCGGCCTCCGTGATCTCCGCCGGTATCTCGTCCAGCGCGGCGGAGTAGACGAGCATCGAGAACGCCGTGCCGCGCCAGACGTTGGCGAAGGACACCGCCAGGATGGGAAGCGTGAACAGCCAGTTCTGACGCGGCAGATGGAGCCAGTCCAGGATCGCGTTCAGCGTGCCCTCGCGCCGGAAGAACGCGTACAGCAGAAACCCGGCGACCACCTCCGGCAGCACCCAGGCGGTGACGACGATCCCGCCGGTGAGCGTGCGCACCGGTTTCGACGCCCGTTGCATCAGCGCGGCCAGCGCGAGCCCCAGGGTGTTCTGCCCGACGAGCGAGGACAGCACGGTGAACACCAGGGTCAGCCATACCGCGTTCAGGAACGCGTCGTCGTGGAAGGCCCGCCGGAAGTTGGCGAACCCCACGAACGACGCGTGCGCCTGGCCGGTCAGCTGCAGGTCGGTGAAGGCGATGTAGGCGCAGTAGGCGATCGGACCGGCCAGGAACAGCAGGATCAGCACCACGGCCGGGCCGAGGGGCAGGGTCCGGGTGATCCCGCGCCGGGCGTTCACCTGCGGACCACTTGGCCGCCGGTGACGTCCTTGAGCGTCGAGTCGTAGGTGCTCGCCGCCTGCTGCGCGGACGCGTCGCCCGTGGTGACGCTCTCCATGGCCTCCTGGATGGCCGTCGACACCTTCGGGTACGCCGGGTACGCGGGCCGGTAGTGGGTGCTGGAGACCAGGTCGGTGAAGAACTTGATGCCGGGCTGGGCGGTGGCGTACGACGGGTCGGCGGCGACGTCCTTGCGGACCGAGATGCCGGAGTTGGCGATGTACCACTTCTTGGCGTTCGCCTCGGTCTGCAGGGTCCTGATGAAGTCGAAGGCGAGGTCGGGATGGGCGGCCTTGGCCGGGACGGCCCAGGTCCAGCCGCCCGACATGCTCACCTTGCCGGGCGCCTGCCCGTTCTGGGTGGGCATGTACGCCAGCCCCAGCTGCTTGGACCAGTCGGGCCACTCGTGCCCGCTGCCCGGCAGCCAGGCCTGCGGCAGCCAGGAGCCGTCGAGGTCGATGCCGAGCTTGCCCTGGGGGAGCAGCTCGCCGTTGACGGCGGTGGCGAAGTTGGGGTCGAGGGCGTCGGACACGTCCGGGCCCAGCTTCTCCTTGTAGACGGTCTCGACGAACTTCAGCGAGTCCGTGAAGCCCTGGCTCCCCGCGATCCACTTCTTGCTGCCGCTGTCGTACAGGGGATCGCTCCTGCCGTCACCGGTGCCGTACAGCAGCATCTCCATGCCCTGCATCGTGGCCCGCTCGCCCGCCGGCTTGCCGGTGTAGACGTTGAGCGGGGTGACACCGGGGACCTTCCGCTTGACGGTGCGGGCGGCGGCGAGGACGTCGTTCCAGTTCCTCGGCTGCCAGTCCGTCGGCAGCCCGGCCTTCTTGAACACCCGCTTGTCGAACCACAGTCCGCGGGTGTCGGTCCCGTCCGGAACGCCGTACGTCTTCCCGTCCTGGCCCTGGGCGGCGGCCTTCGCGGTGCCGATGAACTGCTTCCAGTCCGGCCACTTGGCCAGATACGCGTCCAGCGGCTTCAAGTACCCGCTGGTGATGTCGGAGTTGATGAGGAAGGTGTCCTCGTAGACCAGGTCCGGCGCGGTCCTCGGGGAGCGCAGCATCTGCTGGAGCTTGGTGTAGTACTCGGAGTCCGGGGCCTTGATGGGCACGAACTGGACCTTCTTGCCCGGGTACTTCTTCTCGAAGTCCTTCTTGATCCCGGCGAGATAGGTGTCCATCACCTTGACCGAGTTGTCGGTCGACTGCTTGTAGGAGACCTTCACGGTGTTCGGATCGCTGCCGGAGCCCGAGCCGCACGCGGTGAGCGCGCTTGCGGCGAGAGCGGCGGTCAGGAGGGCGGAGAGGGCGGCGGTGGGGCGCACGGGCATGACCTCCTGCGGGCGCACGTGGGGGTGGCCTTGGGTGGTTGCCGTGTGAAGGTAAGAGGAGTGGTCTAGTCAGGTCAATGCGTGTGCGCGGGATTGCACGATGCGCCGGCCCCAACGGCCCTTCCCGTTCCCTGGGGCTGTGCGCCGCCGGGGCCTACGACCGCGCGGGACGCGGCGCCGCCGGTGTGCCGGCACCGGGACCGGGCCCGCGGTCCTCACCGCCCCTGCGACACCCACCGGTACACCAGCTCGGGGCGGCCCACCTGTCCGTACAGCGGGCTGCGGGCGGCTCGGGACGTGTCCACCAGGTGCTCCAGGTAGCGGCGGGCGGTGATCCGCGAGATGCCCACGGTCTCGGCGACGCCGGCCGCGGTGAGTCCGCCGCCGGCGTCCCGCAGCGCGGTCGTCACCCGCTCCAGCGTGGGCGCGCTCAGGCCCTTGGGGAGGGCCGCGGGGGAGGGGGCGCGCAGGGTGGCCAGCGCCCGGTCCACCTCGTCCTGGCCGCTCGCCTCGCCCGCCGCCGCGTGGAACTCGGCGTAGCGGACCAGACGGTCCCGGAGGGTGGCGAAGGTGAAGGGTTTCAGGACGTACTGGACGACGCCCAGGGACACCCCCTCCCGGACCACCGCCAGATCCCGCGCCGACGTCACCGCTATCACGTCCGCGTGATGGCCGGCCGCGCGCAGGGAGCGGGCCAGCTGCAGGCCGTGCACGTCCGGCAGGTGCAGGTCGAGCAGCAGGAGGTCGACGGGCGTACGGTCCAGGAAGCGCCGCGCCTCCGCGCCCGAGTGCGCCTTGCCGACCGCGACGAATCCCGGCACCCGGCCGACGTACATCACGTGCGCGTCGGCGGCCACCGGGTCGTCCTCGACCACCAGGACGCGAATGGGCTGCCGTTCGTCCGTCATCTGCGTCCGCCCGCGGCCGTACGCAGCGGCAACCGCACCTCGAACACCGCTCCGCCCTCGCCGTCCTCGTCCGACTCCGCCACCGTCAGCACGCCCTCGTGGCGGGTCACCGCCTGCCGGACCAGGGCCAGCCCGAGCCCCCGTCCGCCGGGCCCGGCCGGCTTCGTGGAGAACCCCCGCTGGAATACCAGGCCGGCATGGGCCGGGTCGAGGCCGGGGCCCGAGTCGGACACCCGCAGCACCACCTCGCCGTCCGCGGCGTACGCCGTCACCGTCACCCGCGCCCGGACGCTGCCCTGCGCCGCGTCCACCGCGTTGTCGATCAGGTTGCCGAGAATGGTGACGAGGTCCCGCGCGGACAGGTCGTCCGGGAGCAGGCCGTCGTCGAGGCGGCTGTCCGGGGACACCACCAGCTCCACGCCCCGCTCGTTGGCCTGGGCCGTCTTGCCCAGCAGCAGGGCCGCCAGCACCGGTTCGCTCACCGCCGCGACCACCTGGTCGGTGAGGGCCTGGGCCAGCTCCAGTTCCGCCGTGGCGAACTCCACCGCCTCCTCGGCCCGGCCCAGCTCGATCAGCGACACCACCGTGTGCAGCCGGTTCGCGGCCTCGTGCGCCTGGGAGCGCAGCGCCTGGGTGAAGCCCCGCTCCGAGTCCAACTCGCCCATCAGGGACTGCAGTTCGGTCACGTCGCGCAACGTCACCACCGTGCCGCGGCGCTCTCCGCCCGACACCGGGGAGGTGTTCACCACCAGGACGCGGGAGGAGGTCAGGTGCACCTCGTCCACCCGGGGTTCGGAGGACAGCAGCGCGCCGGTCAGCGGGGCGGGCAGGCCCAGGCCGGCGACCGAGCGGCCGACCACGTCCTCCTCGCTGCCGACGCCCAGCAGCTCGCGGCCGCCGTCGTTGATGAGGGCCACCCTGAACTGCCCGTCCAGCATCAGCAGGCCCTCGCGGACCGCGTGCAGCGCCGCCTGGTGGTAGTCGTGCATCCGGCTCAGCTCGGTGGCGTTCATGCCGTGGGTGTGGCGGCGCAGCCGCGCGTTGATCACATAGGTGCCGACCGCGCCCAGCAGCAGGGTGGCGCCGGCCACCCCGAGCAGCGCGGTGACCTGGTCCTGGACCCGGGCGCTGATCTCCTCCACCTTGATGCCGGCGCTGACCAGGCCGATGACGTGGCCGTTCTCCTCGATCGGGGTCACCGCGCGGACGGAGGGGCCGAGGGTGCCGGTGTAGGTCTCGGTGAAGGTGCGGCCGTGCAGCGCGGGGCCGATACGGCCGAGGAAGCGTTTGCCGATCTGGTTCCGGTCGGGGTGGGTCCAGCGGATGCCCGCCGGGTTCATGATCGTGACGAAGTCCACGTCCGCGTCCCGCATGACCGTGAGCGCGTACGGCTCCAGGGCACCCGTGGGATCGGGGGTGTGGATCGCGGAGCGGACCGAGGGGGCGTCCGCGATCGACCGGGCCACCGCCGTGACCTGCCGGACCGCCGCGTCCTGGGCCTGCCGCCGGTCGCCGACGTAGGTGAACAGCGCGTACCCGGCCACGACCACCGCTATCAGCACGGCCTGCATGGCGAACAGCTGGCCCGCGAGGCTGCGGGGCCGGGGGAGGGACGGGAAGCGCATGTCAGCAGTGTGCCTCCCCGGTCGATCGTGAACTAAATGAACGGAAGGGTGACCGCCCTCACAGGGCGGGAGATAGTCACGGCATTCCCCGAACAGAGCCCGGACGTGAGCCGCACGCCGGTTGTTCACCGACGAAGACGTCAAGGAGGGCAGTCGTGGCCGCCAGCACCCCCGACACGGCACCTGCCGCACCCCGCGTGAAGCGGGACCGCACCCACTACCTGTACATCGCCGTGATCGTGGCCGTCGCGCTCGGCATCGCGGTGGGATTCGCCGCGCCGGACTTCGCCAAGGAGCTCAAGCCGCTCGGCACGGGCTTCGTGAACCTGATCAAGATGATGATCACGCCGGTCATCTTCTGCACGATCGTCACCGGCGTCGGTTCCATCCGCAGCGCCGCGAAGGTCGGCAAGCTGGGCGGCCTCGCGCTGACCTACTTCATCGGCATGTCGTTCGTGGCCCTGGCCATCGGCCTGGTGGTCGGCAACGTCCTGCACCCCGGTGCGGGCATGCACCTCAGCGAGGCGGCGAAGCAGGCGGGCCACACCCAGGCCGCGAGCGGCAGCGAGGGGCTCGTCGACTTCCTGATGAGCATCATCCCGACGACCTTCGTCTCCGCCTTCACCGGCGGCGTGGTGCTGCAGACGCTCCTCGTCGCGCTGCTGGTCGGCTTCGCCGTGCAGGCGATGGGCACCTCGGGCGAGCCGATCCTGCGTGGCATCGGGCACATCCAGAAGCTGGTCTTCCGGGTCCTGTCGATGATCATGTGGGCGGCGCCGGTCGGCGCGTTCGGCGCGATCGCGGCGGTCGTCGGCGAGACCGGCGTCGAGGCGCTGAAGGCCCTCGGCACGATCATGCTCGCCTTCTACATCACCTGTGTGCTCTTCGTCGGCCTGGTGCTCGGCCCGGTGCTCTGGTTCGTCGCCAAGGTCAACATCCTGAAGCTGCTGAGGTACCTGGGACGCGAGTTCCTGCTGATCCTGTCGACCTCGTCCTCGGACACCGCCCTGCCGCGCCTGATCGCCAAGATGGAGCACCTGGGCGTGAGCCGCCCGGTCGTCGGCATCACCGTGCCGACCGGCTACTCGTTCAACCTCGACGGCACCATGATCTACCTGACCATGGCGTCCCTGTTCATCGCCGAGGCCCTGGGGCAGCCGCTGCACCTGGGCGAGCAGATCACCCTGCTGCTGTTCATGATGGTCGCCTCCAAGGGCGCCGCGGGCGTCTCCGGCGCCGGGCTCGCCACCCTCGCAGGCGCGCTCCAGTCGCACCGGCCCGCCCTGGTCGACGGCGTCGGCCTGATCGTCGGCATCGACCGCTTCATGAGCGAGGCGCGCGCGCTGACCAACTTCGCGGGCAACGCGGTGGCCACGGTGCTGATCGGCTCCTGGACCAAGGAGATCGACCGGGCCCGGGTGGAGCGGGTCCTCGCCGGCGAGCTGCCGTTCGACGAGACGACGCTGGTGGACGACCACCAGGCCCCGGTCCCCGGGATGCCCGGACCGAGGGACGGGGAGCTGGCCAAGGCCTGACCGGCGCCCGCAGAACTCCGGAGGCCCGGCCCCGCCTGAACCCGGGCCGGGCCTCCGGCCCACCCCCGCCCGGCGCGCCGACCCGCCTCGGCCGCCATGTACTAACGTGCCGGTCCGGATCGATGCGGAACGGCGCGTTCGCGCGTGGCGTCCGTACGTCCGTAGGAACGAGTCAGCATCTGTTGGGAGGCACGGGGGATGAGCATCGACTGGGACCGGCGGACCTGCGCGCGCAAGGGGCATGTGACCTACGCGCCGGACGATCCCCGGCTGCGGATCCGGCTGCACGCCGAGACCGCGCTCGGGGACGTCTGGCGCTGTCTGCGCTGCGGTGACTTCGTGCTCGGCGAGCCGCACGGCTCGGGCCCGGCCGCGGACGCGCCGCTCGTGCCGCGCGGCAAGGTCCTGCGCGACCTGTTCATCCTCCGCTTCCTGGCGATCGAGCGGGCCGTGCGGGGCGTGTTCATCGTGCTGGTCGCGGTGGCGGTGTGGAAGTTCAGCAACAGCCAGGACGCGGTGCGACGGCTGTTCAACGAGAACCTGGACGTCTTCCGCCCGGTGTTCCGGCACTTCCACTACGACCTCGACCACTCACCGGTCGTCGGCTCCATCCAGAAGGCGTTCGGCTACAAGCACTCCACGCTGCTGCTGGTCGCCGCCCTGCTCCTCGCCTACGCGCTGATCGAGCTGGTGGAGGCGGTGGGGCTGTGGTACGCCAAGCGCTGGGCGGAGTACCTGACGGTCGTCGCCACCGCCGCCTTCCTCCCGCTGGAGATCTACGAGCTCACCGAGAAGGTCAGCTACCTGAAGATCGCCACCCTCGTCCTCAACATCCTCGCCGTGCTCTACATCGCCCTGGCCAAACGCCTCTTCGGGCTGCGCGGCGGCCGCCGCAAGTTCGAGGAGGAGCGGCACAGCGCCTCCCTGCTGGAGCTGGAGGAGTCGGCCGGGGTGGTGCACGCCTGAAGCCGCCCGCCCCGCCGCGCTTGCCTTGACGCCGAGGTCAACGCCTACCGTCGTAGGCATGCGAATCGGCGAGCTGGCCGCACGGGCCGGGACCACGACCCGCACCCTGCGGTACTACGAGGCGCGCGGGCTGCTGCCGGCGCGGCGGGACGACAAGGGCCACCGCACGTACGACGAGGGCGACCTCAGGCTGCTGGAGCAGATCCGGACGCTGCAGGACTTCGGGTTCGAGCTGGAGGAGACCCGGCCGTTCGTGGAGTGCCTGCGCGCCGGGCACCCGGAGGGCGACTCCTGCCCGGCCTCGCTCCAGGTCTACCGGCGCAAGCTGGCCGAGCTGGACGCGCTCATCGGGCAACTGTCGGCGGTGCGGCAGACGGTCGCCGGGCAGTTGCGGCGGGCCGAGCTGGCCCGGGACGCGCTGGCCGCCGAGGCGCTGGTTCCGGGGGGTCCGGAGCCCGTGTGCGAGCTGGGAGGGCCTGCGCGATGAGTCTGGTGAGCGGACTGACCGAGGTGACGGACGCGGATTTCGGCACGGAGGTGAAGGGCTCGGACCTGCCGGTTCTGGTGCAGTTCACGGCCGACTGGTGCGGGCCGTGCCGACAGCTGGCGCCGGTGCTGAAGGACATCGCCGCCGAGGAGGGTGACCGGCTGAAGGTCGTGCAGATCGACGTGGACCGCAATCCGGAGACGACCGTCGCCTACGGCGTGCTGTCGACGCCGACGCTGATGGTCTTCCGCGGCGGCGAGCCCGTGCGGTCGATGGTGGGCGCCCGGCCCAAGCGGCGGCTGCTCCAGGAGCTGGCCGACGTGCTGTAAAGCGCGGCCGCCCACGAAAAAATCCCCTAAGCAATTGCGCTCGGGGGATTTCTGTGCGTATATTCAGTGGTTCGCGACTTCCATTTGAATGGTCGCGGAGAACTCCACTGAGCACACTATATCCGGGCGGGAGCGGAATTGTCAAACGCGGAGTGGTCGAACAGCGAATTTCCAGACGATGAATTGCGCCGCGAGCAGGAATTCATCGACGGACTGTACGCGCGCGTGGACGTGCTGCGCGGCGAGGCCGAGTCCTCGGTCGCCGACGCGCTCGCCCAGGGCGACAAGCCCATGCAGGCCCGGCTCGAGCGGGACATCCTGGTCGCCGAGCGGTCGGGGCTGCTGGCCGCGCTGAACGCCGTCGACGGCTCGCTGTGCTTCGGCCGGATCGACCTCGCCGACGGCACCGGTCACCACATCGGCCGGATCGGGCTGCGCGAGGACGACGCCGAGCGCACCCCCATCCTGATCGACTGGCGGGCCGAGGTCGCCCGCCCCTTCTACCTGGCCACCGGCCACACCCCGATGGGCCTGCGCCGCCGCCGGCACATCGGCACCGAGGGCCGGACCGTGACCTCGCTGCACGACGAGATCCTCGACCTCGGCGACACCACCCGCACCGGGTACGAGGACCCGAGCGGCGACGCCGTGCTGCTGGCCGCGCTGAACTCGGCGCGCACCGGCCGCATGAGCGACATCGTGCAGACCATCCAGGCGGAGCAGGACGAGATCATCCGGGCTCCGCACCGCGGTGTGCTGGTGGTCGAGGGCGGCCCCGGCACCGGCAAGACGGCGGTCGCCCTGCACCGGGCCGCCTACCTGCTGTACGAGCACAGGGAGCTGCTGGCCCGCCGGGCCGTGCTGATCGTCGGCCCCAACCCGGCGTTCCTCGGCTACATCGGCGAGGTGCTGCCCTCGCTCGGCGAGACCGGCGTGCTGCTGGCCACGGTCGGCGAGCTGTTCCCCGGCGTGAAGGCCACCGCCACCGACACCCCGGAGGCGGCCGCCGTCAAGGGCCGCGCCGGCATGGCCGACGTGCTCGCCGCCGTCGTACGCGACCGGCAGGCCCTGCCCGACCCGGTGATCGCGATCGAGCACGACCGCGAGGTGCTGATGCTGGACGACGGCCTGGCGAGCGTCGCCCGCGAGCGCACCCGCGCCGCCAAGCTGCCGCACAACGCGGCCCGCGAGCACTTCGAGGGCCACATCCTCAACACCCTCACCGAGCTGTACGCCGAGCGCGTGGGCACCGACCCGTACGACGGCTACAGCCTGCTCGACGCCGCCGACATCACCCAGATCCGCGACGAACTCGCCGAGAACCCCGAGGTCTGGTCGGCCATCGACCAGCTGTGGCCCCGGATCACCCCGCAGCGCCTGGTCGCCGACTTCCTCGCGGAGCCCGACGGGTACCTCCCCAAGGAGGACGCCGACGCCGTCCGCCGACCGGTGACCCGCGCCTGGACCGTCGCCGACGTGCCGCTGCTGGACGAGGCCGCCGAACTCCTCGGCGAGGACGACCGGCTGACGCGGGCCCGCGCGGAACGCGAGCGCGAGACCCAGATCGCCTACGCGCAGGGCGTGCTGGACGTGTCGTACGCCTCGCGGACCTACGAGTTCGAGGACAAGGACGACGAGGAGTCGGAGGTGCTGTCGGCGCACGACATCATCGACGCCGAACGCTTCGCCGAGCGGCACGAGGAGGCGGACCACCGCAGCGCCGCCGAGCGGGCCGCCGCCGACCGCACCTGGGCGTTCGGGCACATCATCGTGGACGAGGCGCAGGAGCTGTCGCCGATGGCGTGGCGGCTGCTGATGCGGCGCTGCCCGACCCGCTCGATGACCCTGGTCGGCGACCCGGCGCAGACCGCCGAGGCCGCGGGTGCCGGTTCCTGGGCGGACATCCTCGCGCCCTTCGTCGAGGACCGCTGGGAGCACACCCGGCTCGGCGTGAACTACCGCACCCCGGCCGAGATCATGGAGCTGGCCGCCGCCGTGGTCCGCGCCGAGCACCCGGACTTCCGGCCGCCCAGCTCGGTCCGCTCCACGGGGGTGCGGCCCTGGGTGCGGCGGGCCGACGGCGGCCTGCCCGAGGCCGTCGCCAAGGCGGTCGCCGAACTCACCCCGGCCGAGGGCCGGCTCGCGGTCATCGCCCCGCGCGGGCTGCACCGCTCGCTGGCGGCCCGGCTGGACGGCGTCACGGCCGGCGCCGAGCCCGACCTGACCCGCACGGTCGTCCTGCTCGACCCCCGCCAGGCCAAGGGCCTGGAATTCGACTCCGTCCTGGTGGTGGAGCCCGGCGACTACGGCACGAGCGACCTGTACGTCGCCCTGACCCGGGCCACCCAGCGGCTCGGGGTGCTGTACACGCGGCCGCTGCCCGAGGCGCTGGCCGGGGCGGTCACCGGGGCGTAGCGGCCGGAGAGGCGGACGGCGGCGGGTAGCTCGGGTGCAGCGAGGAGGGCAGCGGGGCCAGCTCCTCGCACAGCTCGGCCGGGAAGGCGGGCTCCCTGCGCCGCACCTGCGCGCACCCGCCGGCCCCGCTCTCGAAGAACGGCTTCCAGCCGGAGCGCTCCGCCCGGAAGAAGACACGGTCGCCGAGGGCGGCGGTGCAGGCGGGGTCGTCGGTGTCGTCGCCGCACGCCGGTCCGGTGCGCCAGGAGAAGTCCAGCACCAGCCACTTGCCGTCGCAGTGCTCGGCGTCGCGGTAGGTGTGCGCGGGCGCGCCGACCGCTTTGAGGGCCTGGTCGTAGGAGGCGGGGGTGCAGCCGGTGCGCGGCGGGGTGCAGCCCAGCTCGCCGCACAGGCGCAGCGCGGGCGGCCGGGCGCCGTCGGCGGTGAAGACCGTGTAGTTGTCGACCACCAGCTTCCGCTTGCCCAGCGGCTCGGGCAGCCGCACCCGGACCGTGCCCGTGCGCTCCTTGACGCATCCCGAACGCCGGTCGCCGGACGGGGAGGTGAAGGTGATCTGCACATGGACGGTGCCCGGTACGGAGCCGTACTTCGCGTCGGTGTCCTCCGCCTTCAGGTTCCGCACGCAGGGGCGCTCGCCGCTGGGCAGGTCGGCGTCCAGGCTCACCGTGCGCCGGTCGGCGGCGAGCCGGGCCGCGGTGACCCGGGACGGCTCGGAGAGGGTCCACGGGATCGGCCCGGTCTCCGTGGCGGACACCCCGCCGGCTCCGGACGCCACGCGTGTGCCGCAGCCGCCCAGCAGCAGGACGGCGACGGCACACAGCAGGACGGTCCATGGTCTCCAGGGTCGCACGTGCCTCGATCCCCCCGTGGTGCACGCAGGTTGACCCGGACAACTGTACCTACGCCGGCCGCAGCCACACCGTGGCGAGCGGGGGCAGGGTCAGCCGGATGCTCGCCGGGCGGCCGTGCAGACCCCGGGGTTCCGGCTTGATGACGTCGGGGCTGGTGACATCGCTGCCGCCGTACCGCGCGGCGTCCGTGTTCAGGCACTCGTGCCAGGCCGGGACGTCGTCGGGGACGCCGAGCCGGTAGTCGTGCCGGACCACCGGCGAGAAGTGCGACACCGCCAGCAGCGGGGAGCCGGCGGCGTCCAGCCGCAGGAAGGCGAAGACGTTGTCGTCCGCCGCGTCCCCGGCGATCCACTGGAAGCCCGCCGGGTCGGGGTCCCGCTGCCACAGCGCCGGCGTCGCCCGGTAGCGTGCGTTCAGGTCCCGTACGAGGTTCAGCACGCCCCGGTGATCGGCCTCGGCGCCGTAGGACGGGTCGAGCAGCCACCAGTCGGGCCCGTGCGCCTCGGACCACTCCGAGCCCTGCGCGAACTCCTGCCCCATGAACAGCAGCTGCTTGCCCGGGTGGGCCCACATGAAGCCCAGGTAGGCGCGGTGGTTGGCGCGCTGCTGCCACCAGTCGCCCGGCATCTTGGAGACCAGGGACCGCTTGCCGTGCACGACCTCGTCGTGGGAGATCGGCAGGACGTAGTTCTCGCTGTAGGCGTACACCATCGAGAACGACATCTCGTGGTGGTGGTACGTGCGGTGGACCGGCTCGTGGCTCATGTACTGCAACGAGTCGTGCATCCAGCCCATGTTCCACTTCAGGCCGAAGCCGAGCCCCCCGAAGCCGCTGGGCCCCTTGTGGTGGGTGGGGCGGGTGACGCCGTCCCAGGCGGTGGACTCCTCGGCGATGGTCACCACCCCGGGGCAGCGCCGGTAGACGGTGGCGTTCATCTCCTGCAGGAAGGCCACCGCGTCCAGGTTCTCCCGGCCGCCGTGCTCGTTCGGCGTCCACTGGCCCGGCTCGCGCGAGTAGTCCAGGTACAGCATGGAGGCCACCGCGTCCACGCGCAGCCCGTCGATGTGGAACTCCTCGCACCAGTACACGGCGTTCGCCACCAGGAAGTTGCGCACCTCCCGGCGCCCGAAGTCGAACTCCAGGGTGCCCCAGTCCGGATGCGCGGCCCGCAGCGGATCGTGGTGCTCGTACAGCGGGCGCCCGTCGAACTCGGCCAGCGCCCAGTCGTCGCGCGGGAAGTGCGCCGGCACCCAGTCCATCAGCACCCCGATGCCGGCCTGGTGCAGCCGGTCCACCAGGTACTTGAAGTCGTCCGGGGTGCCGAGCCGGGCCGTCGGCGCGTAGAAGCCGGTGACCTGGTAGCCCCAGGAGCCGCCGAAGGGATGCTCGGCGACCGGCATCAGCTCCACGTGCGTGAAGCCCAGGTCGCTGACGTACCGCGGGAGTTGCTCGGCCAGCTCGCGGTAGGTCAGCCCCGGCCGCCAGGAGGGCAGGTGCACCTCGTACACGGAGAAGGGCGCCTCGTGCACCGGGGTGTCCGCGCGGTGCGCCATCCACTCCGCGTCCGCCCACTCGTGCTCCGAGACGTCCACGATCGACGCGGTCGCGGGCGGCACCTCGGTACGGCGGGCCAGCGGATCGGCGCGCAGGGTGCGCGAGCCGTCCGGGCGGGTGATCTCGAACTTGTAGGCCTCGCCCGCGCCGATCCCCGGCACGAACAGCTCCCACGCCCCGGTGGAGCCCAGCGAGCGCATCGGGAAGCCGGTGCCGTCCCAGAAGTTGAAGGTCCCCGCGATCCGCACGCCCCGCGCGTCCGGCGCCCACACCGCGAACCGGGTGCCGGACACGCCCTGATGGGTGGTGACATGCGCGCCGAGCGCCTGCCACAGCTGCTCGTGCCGGCCCTCGCCGATCAGGTGCAGGTCCAGCTCGCCGAGGGTGGGCAGGAACCGGTAGGGGTCCTCCGTCTCGTGGGCCGTGCCGTCGTACGCGACGAGCAGCCGGTACCCGGGCACCTCGGCGAGCGTCACCAGCCCGGAGAAGAAGCCGTCGCCGTCGTCGTGCAGCTCGGTCCGCAGCCCGTCGGCGACCACGGTGACGCCCCGGGCGAACGGGCGGAAGGCGCGGAAGGCGACCCCGCCCGGCACCGGGTGCGCGCCCAGCACCGCGTGCGGAGCGTGGTGGGTGCCGTGCAGCAGACGGTCGCGGTCGGCGGCGTCCACGGGGGCGGGCACGACGTCCTGCGCGGCCGGGGCCGGCTCGGATGCGCGCGCCGGGGGCACCCTCGCGGGCGCGGGCGCGGGCGCGGGCGCGGACGCGGGAGCGGCCTTCTGCTCGGCCCTGCCCGTGCCGGACGTGTGCTTCGGCGTGGCTGACTTGTTGCGTGTCACGGACGAGCCTCCTGGTCTTCACACGGCGTCTTCACGCGGCGTCTTCACACGGCGGTGGGGTCTTCGCGCGGCGAGCCGGCCGTCACGCGGCGAGGCGGCGGATCGCCGAGAGGGGTACGGGGAGCCAGTCGGGCCGGTGCCGGGCCTCGTAGACGACCTCGTAGACCGCCTTGTCGGTCTCGAAGGCCCGCAGCAGCACCGCGTCGGTGCGCGGATCGCGGCCGGCCACCTCCGCGTACCCGCAGCAGTAGGCGGCCCGGCACGCGTGCGCCCAGTCGGCCGCGGGCGGGTTCACGGAGTGGGCGGCGTAGTCGAAGGAGCGGAGCATGCCCGCGATGTCCCGCACCGGCGGCTGCGGCATCCGCCGTTCGGCCGGCGGCCGGGCCGGCTCCCCCTCGAAGTCGATCAGGGACCACTCGCCGGACGGCGACCGCAGGCACTGGCCCAGGTGCAGATCGCCGTGGACGCGCTGCGCGGTCCAGGTGTGGCCCTCGGCGGCGAGGTCGCCCAGCGCCCGGTAGGCGGAGCGCAGCCCGGCCTCGAACGGCCGCAGCGCGGGCACCGCCTGGACGGCCGCCTGGAGCCGCTCGGTCATCCCGTCGACCAGCGCCTCCATCTGCACATGACCCAGGGTGACCGTCGGCAGCGCCCGGGCGAGCGCGGTGTGCACCTCGGCCGTGGCCCGGCCCAGCGCCCGCGCCTCGGCCGCGAAGTCCTCGCCCTTCGCCAGCTCGCGCAGCGCCAGCTCCCAGCCGTCGCCCGCCCCGCCGACGAAGGGCTGGAGCACCGCCAGCACGTACGACTCGGCGTCGATCTCGGCGTGCAGCCAGGCCGTCGGCGCGGGCACCCGGGGGCAGCCCTCGCGGGCCAGCGCCAGCGGCAGCTCCAGGTCGGGGTTGATGCCGGGCTCCACCCGGCGCAGCACCTTCAGGATGAACGTATCGCCGTAGACCACCGAGGAGTTGGACTGCTCGGCGGTCATCAGCCGCGCCACCAGCCCCTCGCGTATCTCCTGGCGCGGATCCCGCTCGAAACGCAGCCCGCCGACGCGGGCCTGGGTGCGCAGGGCCTCCAGGAGCACTTCGGCGGGCCGGGGGTCGTACAGGGCCTCGTACACCGTGCGTCCGGAGAGCGGCCCGTCCTCGACGTGTCCGATCAGCGCGGGCGCCAGCCGGGGCGGCAGCGCCTCGCGCACGCCTATGAGGAGCTGGTAGCAGTCGCCCGGGTGCGTCTCGGCGCCCAGCACGGACGGCTGGTGCACGCGCAGCAGCAGGTGGTACAGGCCGAGCCGGCCGTCGGGCGGCAGCAGTTCGGTGACGGCGACCGGGGTGAACCCGGTGACCGGGCGGCCCTTGCCGGCGAACCAGCGCTGCCGCGGCAGCCACTCGCGCAGCAGGGGGTCCAGGGAGGCGAGGAGCGGGGTGGTGGTGCCGGACGAGGTGACCGTTTCCGCCATGGGCGTCACGTCCTTTTCCGGAAGCGCGAGGGGTATCACTCTTGCGTGCCCCGGGTGGGGCGGGGGAAACCGCCCCACCACGGGGGGTTCTAGGCGGCGTCCTGCCGCAGCCGGAACCAGTAGAAGCCGTGCCCCGCGAGGGTGAGCAGGTACGGCAGCTCGCCGACCGCCGGGAAGCGGACCCCGCCGAACAGCTCGACCGGGTGCCGCCCGTTGAACCGGCTCAGGTCCAGCTCCGTGGGCTGCGCGAAACGCGAGAAGTTGTGGACGCACAGCACCAGGTCGTCCTCGTACTCCCGCAGGAAGGCGAGCACCGCCGGGTTGGTGGACTGCAGTTCGGTGTAGGACCCCAGTCCGAAGGCGGGGTTCTGCTTGCGGATCTCGATCATGCGCCGGGTCCAGTGCAGCAGCGACGAGGGCGAGGACATCGACGCCTCGACGTTGGTGACCTGGTAGCCGTAGACCGGGTCCATGATCGTCGGCAGGAACAGGCGTCCCGGGTCACAGGACGAGAAACCCGCGTTCCGGTCGGGGGTCCACTGCATCGGCGTCCGTACGGCGTCGCGGTCGCCGAGCCAGATGTTGTCGCCCATGCCGATTTCGTCGCCGTAGTACAGGATCGGCGAGCCGGGCAGGGACAGCAGCAGCGCGGTGAACAGCTCGATCTGGTTGCGGTCGTTGTCGAGCAGGGGCGCGAGCCGCCGCCGGATGCCGATGTTGGCGCGCATCCGCGGGTCTTTCGCGTACTCGGCCCACATGTAGTCGCGCTCTTCGTCGGTGACCATCTCCAGGGTCAGCTCGTCGTGGTTGCGCAGGAAGATGCCCCACTGGCAGCCGGAGGGGATGGCCGGCGTCTTGGCGAGGATCTCGGAGACGGGGTAGCGGGACTCGCGCCGAACGGCCATGAAGATGCGGGGCATGACCGGGAAGTGGAAGGCCATGTGGCACTCGTCGCCACCCGACTGGTAGTCCCCGAAGTAGTCGACGACGTCCTCCGGCCACTGGTTCGCCTCGGCGAGGAGCACCTTGTCCGGGTACTGGGCGTCGATCTCCTTGCGCACCCGCTTCAGGAACTCGTGGGTCGCCGGCAGGTTCTCGCAGTTGGTGCCCTCCTGCTGGTACAGGTACGGCACCGCGTCCAGCCGGAACCCGTCGATGCCGAGATCCAGCCAGAACTTCAGCGCGGAGATCATCTCCTCCTGCACGGCCGGGTTCTCGTAGTTCAGGTCCGGCTGGTGCGAGAAGAAGCGGTGCCAGTAGTACTGCTTGCGTACGGGGTCGTACGTCCAGTTCGAGGCCTCGGTGTCGACGAAGATGATCCGGGCGTCCTGGAACTGCTTGTCGTCGTCGGCCCAGACGTAGTAGTCCCCGTACGGACCGTCCGGATCGCGTCTCGACTCCTGGAACCACGGGTGCTGGTCGCTGGTGTGGTTCATGACGAAGTCGATGATCACGCGCATGCCGCGCTGGTGCGCGGAGTCCACGAACTCCACGAAGTCGGCCAGGTCGCCGAAGTCCGGCAGCACCGCGGTGTAGTCGGAGACGTCGTAGCCGCCGTCCCTGAGCGGCGACTTGAAGAACGGCGGCAGCCACAGGCAGTCGACCCCGAGCCA